>CAZCOO010000008.1:0-28177 GCA_964500395.1 uncultured Verrucomicrobiota bacterium | reverse complement strand
CTATACAGGTCCTCGCGGGACCTGGCCAATCCGAGGACCGGCCCGAAGGCCACCCCCTCCCAGCGGGCTTGTCGGGTATCGCCGCTCCAGCACCTCGCCAGGGCGCGCATCACGCGACGGGGATTCTGCCAGTCGCGGACCGCGTCAACCGCCGGTCCGCGCTCCTTGCGCAGGGCCGCCTGGAGGCCGGCGAGCCCTTCGTCGGAATAAATGGATTCAATTCGAGCCCGGATGGCAGGCGGGCTGCCGGCGGCGGCATCCAGCCCCCCCAGCAGGCAGGACACGTACAAGCCGGTCCCGCCCAGGACGAGGATGGGGCGCTGCTCATCGCGCCACTGCCGCAGGCGGGGCGCAACCGCCCGGCAGTACGCCCCGACGCTGAACGTCCGGTCCGGCGTGGTGCAGTCCAGGCCGGTATAGGGAATGCCCCGGCGCGCCTCCGGGGTCGGCTTGGCGGTGCCGATATCCATATCCCGGTACACCAGCATCGAATCCGCCGAACAGAGTCCGGCCCCCAGGCGGTGTGCCAGGCCATGGCCGATATCCGTCTTCCCGGCCGCAGTGGGACCGACCAGGATCGCGGCTCTGACGGGTTCGGAGGTCACCGGCGCAGTGGTCATGAGGCCGGGCTGGACGGCCGGTCCCGGCGGGCGGGAGGCGAGTAGTGGGGCGAGCGGTGCGGGGCCGCGATGGATGTGACCAGGTAGATGCCGACGCCGACGCAGATGGCCGAATCGGCGATGTTGAAGGCAGGCCAATGCGCGGTCCCGATATGGAAATCGAGGAAGTCCACCACGTAGCCCAGGCGAATCCGGTCCAGCATATTCCCGACAATGCCGCCGCACATGAGCCCCAGGGCCAGGCGATGATCCCAGGTATTGCCCAGAAACTGGCGGCGGAACACGACCATCACCAGGAGGACGACGAGCGACAGGATCGTGAGAGAAAAATTCTGCCCGCCCAGCATGCCCCAGGCGGCCCCCGTGTTGCGGAGATAGGTCAGGTTGAAAAACCCGTCGAGTACCGCGTGCTGCTCGCCGAAGATAAAGGCTTCCTGGACCGCCTGCTTGGTCGCCTGGTCGGCGAGCACGATCAAAATGGCTGTAATCAGGGGCAACATGGGCTCGGGTGCGCGGTCACCCGTTGAATCCGTGACCGAAGGGACGGTGACGGGAACGCCCTTTCTCAATCTCTTCCTGAGCCTTCACGCAATGTCGGGCATAGGGAATGACTTTGAGGCGCTCGGTCTCGATGGGCTCCCCGGTCAGCTCGCAGATGCCGTAGGTCTTTTCATCGATACGGCGCAGGGCCTCATCGATCTCGTAGATGATGTCGTGCTCACTGCTCATGAGGTTGAGGGCAAATTCCCGATCGAAGTTGTCGGTGCCCTGGTCCGCCATGTGCGTGCTGTACGCGGAGATGTCGCCGGCGGAGTCCCGGCCCGACATGTTGAGATTGTCGCCCCCGAGGAATTTGATCTCCTCCAGGATCCGTTCGCGAAGTGCCAGGAGAAGCTGACGGAATTCTTTCAGTTCCTTGGCTTTCAGGTACGTTTTTGTGCGCTTCCGGCTCGCGGGCTTGGTCTCGGCGGGCGCGGCGGTGCTTTTCTTTCCGGCTGCTTTTTTCCCGGCCGGGGCCTTTTTCGCCGCGGGTTTCTTCTTCGCCGGGGTCTTCTTGGTCGCCGCCTTCTTGCCCGCCGGCGACTTTTTCGCCGCCTTCTTTTTGGCCGGGGCCTTTTTCCCGGCGGATGTCTTTTTCTTTGCGGCGGGTTTCTTTTTGGCCGCCGTTTTCTTTTTGGCGGGGGCCTTTTTCACGGCCTTTTTGGCAGTCTTTTTTCGGGCGGGGGCTTTTTTGGCGGCCGATTTCTTGCCGGCGGATGTCTTTTTCCGGGACGCGGGCGTCTTCTTCGCAGCCGGTTTCTTTCCGGCGGTGGAACTCTTCCGGACGGTTTTCTTTGCCGTCTTCTTGTTGCTGCCGGATGCCGACGTTTTCTTCTTTTTGGCCATGTTGACTGTCCCCCGCTGGTCCCGTGAAACGGGACGGAATTCTATGTACTGGGCGGCTTTCTCATTTGAGAAGCGGGTCTATATATCACCGGCCCCTCACACTGTCAACAGGTTCGAACACGGCAATGCATTCCACGTGACGCGTCTGGGGGAACAGGTCAAAGGGCTCTACCGACCGCAGCCGCCATCGGCTGTTGCTGCGAAACCAGGCCGCATCCCGGGCCAGGGCGGCCGGGTCGCAGCTCACATAGAGGAGACGCCGGCCGGCCGCCCCCCCCACCCGTTTGCGGGCCCGCTTGGAGAGCCCGGCCCGCGGCGGGTCCAGGATGATGACATCCGGATGGCGGTGGGTTCCGGGAATGGGCAGGCGCCCCCCGAGGTCGGCGACATCCCCGTTCAGGATCTGCACATGACCGGCCCCGCAATCCCGGGCGGCACCCGCCGCGGCCCGGGCCGCGGCCGCATGGCCTTCGCACCCCAGCACCGCCCCGGCCCGGTCCGCCAGCGCCCACGTAAAGGGTCCGACACCGCAGTAGAGGTCATAGACGACCGCCCCCCGCCGTATGGAGGCGAGTTCGCCCACCCGGTGCCCCAGAACCCTCGCCATCTCCGGGTGGACCTGCAAAAAGGCGTCCGCGGGCACCTGCACGCGGTATCCGGAGAAGACCTCATCCAGATGGCCCTCCCCTGCAAGGGTCACGGGCGGGGATTCGGGGGCGACACCGGGTTGGCCGTTGGGCGTCACCGACAATCCGCGAAAGCGGTCCCCGAGCGCTCGCCGAAGTCCGTCCGCCAGGGCACGCATCCCGGCCGGCGGGTCCGGAGTCGCCACCACCAGGTTGACCAGGACCTGGTCTCCGGCGCTATTTTCGCGCGCAATGAGGCTTACGAGAGGGCCGGGCCGCACCGGATCATCCGCGGCCCGCAATCCGGCCGCCGCGAGGTGCCGGCGGGATGCGTCGACCGCATGCTGTAATCGGTCGGAGATGAGGAGGCAGGCGGGCACATCCACAACCGAGTGATCCCCCCGCCAACTGTGCAGGCCCAGGGTAAACGGTTCACCGGCGGACCGGGCGGGTGCGGAGAACGCGAGGTCGATCTTGTTGCGGTACCGGAAGGGGCGCGGGGACGGGTGCAGAGGAGCCACCGGCACGTCTTTGAAACCGCCGATGCGGCGGATGGCGCTTCGCACCTGGTCGGTCTTGAGGTCGCCCTGGCGCGCCGGCGTCAGCCGCTGCCAGGTGCATCCGCCGCACCGGTCGAATACCGGGCACGGGGGCTCCATACTGTCCGGCGCCGGCGTGAGGACCTCCAGCAACATCGCGTCCGCCATGCGGGGGCGCACATTCCGGACCCGAACGCGGACGCGATCGCCGGGCACCGTTCGACCCGCCACCCACACAACCCGCCCCGAGGCGTGCCGCGCCATGCACCGCCCGTCGATGCCGGCATCGACCAGGTCGAGCGTCAGGGTGGATCCGACGGATACATCTGATTGGCGCGCCTCGGACGTCAGCGGTGGCCCTCCTCCCTCTAAAACAGGCCGAGCTGTTTGGGCGCGGCACTGTGCTTCGGGAAGGTCATCTCGGGTTGGCCGGTCAGCTCGATCAAGCTGGGAATATCGACGGGGTGTCCCCCGCTCTCCAGGGCGTGCAGGATGCGGAGAAACACCATGCCGCAGTAGGCCGCATCCTCCCCCGCCCGGTGGAAGCGGGAGCTGGGGATCCCGTAGTGCCGCACCAGGGTATCGAGCCGGTAATTGGGCAGGCCGGGCAGGACCCGCTTGGCCAGGTTGAACGTGTCGATGGTTACGCCCCCGGGTGCGGGGATCTTGTGTTTCTGAATGGCGTGGTGGAGGAACTTGTAATCAAACTTCGCATTGTGAGCGACCAGCGGCAGATCCCCGCAGTACTCGGCCAGCTCGGGCAGGACTTCGTCAATGGTCGGCTGATCGCGCACCATGTCATCGGTGATGCCGTGCACGTCGACCGCATCGAGCGGAATGGGCACGCCCGGGTTGACGAGTCGATCGAAGGGCTCGCCGGGCGTTCCGCCTTCGAAGCGCACCGCCCCGATTTCGATGATGGCGTGTTCCTCCGGTCGTGTTCCGGTCGTTTCGAGGTCGTAGGCGATAAAGTCCATGAATTTTCCCTCCGCAATTGTGTCGGACCGGGAATAGTGCCAGATGAGGGGTCCCGCGTCAAAGGCGGGACATGTTCCCGGGCCGGGCATTGAGGACCGCATCACGCCGCGGCGGACCGGGTTACAACCCCGGCCACTCGCTCATGGGCGTGGTCGACTTCACAATGTGCATACCGGCCTCGGCAAACCGCTCGAATGCACGGGTGGCGTCCTCGGTGAAGTCCACCACCCCGGGGACTACGACCGGTGAGGTGCAATCCTCCAGCAGGTACACCTTCCGCACGAGGTCGGGGTCGTGCCTGCGGATATCGCCCAGCAGGTCGTCAATGGTCCACGCCACGCAGTGGCTTTTGGCCTGCCCGGCAATGATGATGGCCCGGTAGTCGCGGAGCGACTCAAAGAACTTGTCCGACTTGTCGGCCAACTCCCGCCCCCCGGGATCGGTGCGCACCTCCGGGCCCAGCACGGAGTAGTGCTCGGTCAGGGGGTGGCGGCCTTTGATGTGAAAGTCGGCCTGGCTCATGCGGGCCACGGTATGGAAAAAGATCGCCTCTTCCACCGCGGGAACGAGCGCATGCCCGAGCCCGCCGAGCAGGGCGTGGTACGGCCAGATCAACAGGTCGTATTTCCCTCCGCGGGCCAGCTCGCGCGCGTAGTGCTCCAGGTGTTCCTGGCCGAAGTCCGGATCGATCCCTACGTTGGGCGCTACTTCACGATTAAAGCGCCACCGGCCGGTTTCGATATCTTCGGCACTGACAATGGTCATGGGATCCGGGTGATGGCCGTCGTCATCGACGAGAAACAGGCTGTGGAAGATCTGCATCACCTGGTGGGTATCCATGGTGGGCAGGATCCGGGTGATGCGGTGGAGGTTGTGATATATGAATCGGCACAGCCGGTCATTGTCTTCCACCGCTGCATATCCCTCCCGCCCGGCGACGAACAATTCAAAGTCCGGCATGCAGAACGTATTCTGGACATCGACGGCGATGAGACAGGTTTTGCCGTCATCCCCGCTCGCCGGAGCGAGCCGGTGTTCGCGCCGCCATGCTTCCGCGGCCGGGGCCAGTTCCCCGTAGGGCACGCGCCACAGCTCCCCCACCCGATCCGGGTCATAGTGTTCTGGAACTGGAAGAAACTCGGTCATACAAACCTCCTGGTTGCTTCGCGATTCACCACACCCTATCCACAGGGCATCCCGCCTGCAAATGCCGGACCCCGCTCAGTGGAACCCGGCCCCCGTGCCGGCTCGCCCCGGGAACGGACCGAGCAAACGAATTTCCCGCTCGAGATTGAGCCCGAACCGGTCCAGAACGCGCTGGTGCAGGATGGAGAGCAATTCCATCACATCCCGGGCCGTAGCACCCCCCCGGTTGATGATGATATTGGCGTGCTTCGGGTATACGGCGGCCCCGCCGACCCGCAGCTCTTTGGCCCCCACTTGCTCCAGGAACCACCCCGCCGCCTGGCGGCGGCCTGCGGCGCTGGTCGGCTCGATGTTGCGGAAGATACTTCCCACACACGGCTCCCGGCGCCAGTCCGGGTGCTTCCGCGCACGCGCTTCGAGAATCCCCTGCCGTTCGGCCCGCAGAGCCTCTCTTTCGCCTTCCCGCAGCCGGAATCGGCCGCGCAGGACAATGTCCCCGGACGCTTTTAGTCGAGAAGACCGGTACGTGAATCCGAGGTCCTCCGCCGGGCGCCAGCTCACCCCGCCGCCGGGTTGCAGGCATTGCACCTCGGTGAGGACATCGGCGATCTGCCGGCCCCAGGCGCCGGCATTGCCCACGATGGCGCCGGCGATGGTGCCGGGAATCCCGGAACAGGCCACCAGGCCGGCCCGCCCCCGGTCCACCGTGGTGCGGACCAGCTCATCCAGCGGCGCGGCTGCATTGACGTCCAGGATCCCGCCCTCCGTCCGGGCATCGAGATCCCGGCTTTGAAACCGCAGAACAGCCCCCGGGAATCCTTCATCCGACACCAGTACATTCGACCCCTCCCCGAGGAGGACCCAGGGCCACCCGCCCGCCCGCAGAGCGGCCAGGACCGCCGGGAGGTCCCGGGGGGACGGGCAGTCCATTCGGATTCGGGCGGTCCCGCCGATCTGAAAGGTCGTGATGGAGGCGAGCCGGGAGCCGGGATGGACGGTTACCCCCGCCGGCAATGCGGCCACCAGGTCTCTCAGGTCCTGTCTTTTGGACATACCCGTTCACCTTCTTCGAGGCGGGCCATGAGCCACAGGGTGTCGGAGAGACGATTCACCCAGGCGAGCAGATGGGGATTGGACACATCCCCTTCCTGCTGAAGCGTGACGACCTTTCGCTCAAACCGACGCGAGACGGCCCGGGCGAGATCGAGGATGCCGGCGGCCGGCGTGCCGCCGGGCAGGACGAACCCCCCGGGCATCTCCACGCTTTCTTCCAGCTCGTCCCGGTGCAGGTCCAGGCGTTCGAGAAAGGCTTCCGTAACGCGGCTCGGCAGTTTGTCGACGTGGCCGCCGGTGGTGGCCAGCTCGGCGCCGACCACGAACAGGTCGCGTTGGAGTTCCTCCAGGAGCGGCGGCAGCCCGGGATGCTCAACGGACGCCCTCGCCATGCCGAGCAGGGAGTTCAGCTCGTCCATGTCGCCGTAGGCTTCCGTCCGGGGCGAGTTCTTGGCTACGCGCTCGCCGGAGAACAGGTGCGTGCCCCCGTCGTCCCCGGTTCGGGTTGTGATGCTCGTCGATGCCATGACCGGAACCTGTCGCATTTCCCCATGCCTGTCAACGCATCGGTTTTCCGGAGCGGCCCGCGCCCCGACGGGCGCTGTCGCGGCCGCCCCGGGACTTGGCAGCCGGGGGCGGTTGGCGTATAAGAGGCCTTCCCGAATGGGCGGGACAGCGGACGGCCCGATGCCGGGATCGCCGGATCGCACCCGCCCCCCTGCTGAGTCGTATTCGCGTTACGATCCAACGAAAGGTGCATGCACGCATGGCCAACAGTTCGCCCCAGGAATTATTGAACACGGCCGTAGAGGCGGCCCGGTCGGCCGGCGGCTACGCGCATGCGGAAGCGGACCGGCGAATGGAAGTGGCCGAGCGGTCCCGCTATGATGTGAAACTCCTGCTGGACCGGGAATCGCAGACCATGGCCGAAGAGGTCATTCAACGCGCCTACCCCGAGCATGCCATTCTCGGCGAGGAGGGACGCCGGGACCGGGCGGCGGCGGACATCGTATGGGTGATCGATCCGATCGACGGCACCGTAAATTTTTCGCACGGGATGCCCAACTGGTGCTCCGCCGTGGCGGCCATGCGGGGGGACGAGGTCGTCGCCGGCGCCGTGTATGTGCCCCCGCTGGATGAACTCTACACCGCCACCCTCGATGGTCCGGCCCTCTGCAACGGCGAACCGATCCACGCCTCGCCGATCCGGCGGTTCGATGAGTCTCTGGTCTGTACAGGACTCTCCAAGCACATGGATGAACGCTCGCCGGCTCTGGGGGTGCTGCGGAACCTGGCCCTGAGGTCCCAGAAAGTGCGGATGATGGGCGCGGCGGCCGTCGACATCTGCCACGTCGCATGCGGGCGGGCCGAGGGCTATTTCGAGATGGGGATCTACCTGTGGGATGTAGCGGCGGCCGGATTGATCGCCCGGCGGGCCGGGGCGGTCACCAGGGTGATCGAGCAGCTCGGCGAGTACCACATGCGCTATCTCTGCTCGACACCGGCCATCGCGGACGACCTGGAGGCCTGCTACCGGGATGCCGTCGGCGGATAGAGCCGGCTCGACCGCACCCAGCGAGCCCAGGTCACGGTCAGGCCGGGGCGCTCCCGGTGGACCAGCGTAAAGATTCGATAATGTCCGTTGGTGCCCCCTTCCGCCTCGGTCAACTCCCAGTCCCCGAGGGAACGCGCTGGGGCTGCGTCCGGCGGCACCCCGGCGAAGTGCGCGGCCTCCATGGTTTCGGCCTGCCGGAGCCCCCCGCTCAGGGCCCGGGCCGTCCCCTCGGCCCGGAGAACCCCGATCACGGCCGTCCCCGCGGCGGTTGTGGTCACCGCGACAATCAGCAGGGCCACCAGCACCTCCATGAGCGAGAACCCGGCGCGGTAAGCCGCGGGCGGGTTATTGCAGGTCCGTGCTGGAAATATCGGCGGCCTCTCCTGTGCCCCCCGGCTCGCCATCCTGTCCGTAGCTGATGATTTCATAGGGCTGCCCATTGCGCGCGGGTTGCAGGTAGATGTACGGGTTTCCCCACGGGTCGAGCGGAACCTCATCGCTTTCCAGGTACCCGCCCGGAGGATAGTCGGAGGGAACGGGGGGAGACCCGGGCTTCTCCACCAGGGCGTCCAGGCCCTGCCGCCGGGTTGGATAGCGGTTCTGCTCCAGCCGATAGGTCTGCAGGGCCGTCTGAAGCTGGCGGATCTGAATGCGGGCCGCCTTCACCTGCGATTCGCCCCGGTGCCGGACGACGTTGACGGTCACCACGCCGGCCAGGGTCATCAGGATCAGCAGGACCACCAGGACTTCGACCAGCGTGAAGCCGCCCTTGGCGTCCGGTCGATTCTGTGGCGGGTATGTCCTCATGGCCGTCATCGCGCGGGCTCGTCTTGTCCGAGGTTGGCCGGGTCGGCCATCCACGCTACGGTGCGCTGCAGCCCGTCTTCAAACGTGACCTGTGGCTGCCATCCGATCCGCTCCCGGGCCAGGGTGGAGTCGGCCTGCGAATCGCGCACGTCGCCCGGTCGGGCTTCGGTATGCGCGGGGGCGATGTCTTTGCCGAGGATCGCGGCAATCCGGGTGGCGAGATCCAGCACGGATGTACGATTGCCCCAGGCCACGTTAAAGACGCCCCCGGCCGAATCCGCCGGGGCCTCCATACAGCACAGGTTGGCCGCCACCACGTCCTCTACAAAGGTGAAATCGCGGGTCTGCAGGCCATCGCCGTGAATGACCGGCGGCTGATCATCGAGCAGCCGGGCGACAAAGTTCGGGATGACCGCGGCGTAGTCGGACTCCGGATCCTGGCGGGGACCGAATACATTAAAGTAACGCAGGCTCCACGTCTTCAGCCCGTACAAGTGGGTAAACATGCGGCAGTAGTGTTCGCCGGTGAGTTTGGACAGCGCGTAGGGCGAGAGCGGATTCGGAATCATTCCTTCATGCTTGGGCAGCTCCGGCGTGTCGCCATACACCGAGGAGCTCGAGGAAAAGACCAGCCGCTCGACGCCGGCATCCCGGGCGGCCAGCAACACCGTGAGCAGGCCGTTGATGTTGACCTCCGTGGTGGCCTCCGGATCGGCCACGGACCGGGCCACCGAGGGAAGCGCCGCCAGCATGAACACCCCGCTCACGCCCCGCACGGCCTCGGCCACGGTGTCTTTGTCGCGGATATCGCCGACGATGATTTCGAGGTCGTCCCCGCACGACTCCAGGTTGGGCCGTCGACCGGTTGAAAAATTATCCAGGACCCGGACCTGGCGGTTCTGCGCGAGCAGGGCCCGCACCAGATTTGATCCAATAAAACCGCCTCCCCCCACCACGAGATATGTCTGCATTGTCTGCTCCCCATCCATTTCCTATTTCCCGAGCCCGATGGCCGAATCCGGGAACGCCAGCAGCCAGATCTGAGCCCAGAGCGTGATCTCATCATCCAGTTCGCGCACCCCCAGCCCGAGGCCCAGGCAATCCGTCTTGTGGAGAACTGTATACCGCTGTTCCTGCAGCTCCCCGCCCTCAAAGTCGTAGCGCCAATACCCGCCGAAGGACCACTGTTTCCGCGGGAACAGTTCCGTGCCCACGGTGAGCAACTCCCGGCGATCCCGGGCAAACCGGTATTCCACCCCGATATTGCTGTCATCTTCCCCGTACAGGCGCAGCCGGGTGTTGAATGAATCCGTCTCGCTGTCGTTGAAGTCGTGGCTGCCGTCAAAGTCCAGGCCGATCCATTGGTAGGGGCGCACCTCCCCGTCGAACCGCACGGGGCTGAAGTCGTCCTCATCGGCATCCGCATCGAGGTCGTAGTCACTGTAGACCACCAGGTCGATGAGGTCGTGCGGGCGTCCGCCCACCTTGGTCTGCAGTTTGTTGCGCAGCCCGAGGCGCACGGTGTTCTGTTCCGCGATGCGGTCGACCGAGTCAAACTGGGGGAGGTCGTCCCGGGTCAGATTGGGTTCGGGCCGGAAGGTCCAGTTGGCAAAGGGCTCGGCCACGTGGCGCAGGCCCTTGCCGAAGGGAATCGGCCGGTCGTGCAGGACCTTGAATGCCTTGAACGAGGATTCCAGGCCGAGTTCGTAGACGTTGCGGATGTCCGAGCCCAGTTCGAGCGTTGCGGTCTCGATATTGGTGCTCAGGGAACTCACCCCGTTCGTATCGGTGACGGTGACGACATTGGTGACGGTTTGCTGGTCGCGGGTGTCCGAATAGTAGGTCATCCGGTATCCGGCTCGCGGAATCAGGTTGAGAAAACCGAAGGTCCGGGTGGGATATAACACGAGATGGCGCGAATCGAACCGGATGGCGTCGTAGTCGTCGTCCTCACTCAACTCGGAGGGAAAGGCCCGCTCCAGGACCGAGAAGCGATTTTGCCCCTCGTAGTAGAAGCCGCCGCCGACGGGTTGCCGGTAGAAATCGAGCGAAAGCTCCGGCAGACGGTTCAGGCCGCCGTAGAATTCATCGTTGAGCACCCGGGTCAGCTCCAGACCCGCGGTGAAGAAGTCGTCGCGGTGGGTAAAGGTGACGCGGTTTTCCGGCTGGGCATTGTTGCGGAATTCCTCGTCGAAGAAGTCCTCGAGGATATCGGGATCGCTGAGGTAATTCATCTCGACGATCAGGTAATCTCTGGGGGTAAACGTCTGGTTGTGGGAAAGGCGCAGCCGATACCGGTCGTTGTCGAGAATCCCGAGTTCCTCTTCGGTCTGGTCATTGTCGTCGATCGGCTCCTGGTCGTCGGCGTAATAGGCGCGGAAGCCGCCGAAATAGTCCCCCGGTTTTTCCCAGGTGAAATCCTGCCCCACCCCGACGCCGCGCTTGGTCCGGTAGTCGAGGCGCGTGGCCGCTCGCAGTTCGTCGGTCACCGGGTAGTTATACGCCGACAACAGGAACGCCCCCATGCTGTCGCTGTAGCCGGGGACGAGGTCGAGGTTGGAGTCCTTCTCCAGATCCTTGTTGAGCATCGGGAGATAGAATACGGGGATGCCCGCCACCACCAGCAGGACATTCTTTGCCCGCAGCTTGTGGCCGTCGAGCAGGACGGCGTCCCGCGCCCGGATGACGAAGTCCGGGTTGTCCCCCTCGCAGGTGGAGAGGCCGGCGTTCTCGAGAACGAGGCGGTTGGTCGAGACCCGCTCCGAATCCTCGGCCGTGATGTAAAAGGGATCGCTGAAAAGGTCGAATTCGCCGAAATCGCCCTGTCCCGTCTCCAGGTTGTACCGGAGTTCGTCCCCCTCCCACACGCGGCCGGGATCCCGGTAGATCACGTTGCCCCGGGCGTAGGCGTCCTGGGTTTCGGTTTCGACCTCGATGTAATCGGCCTCCAGCGAGGCCTGGTTCTGCGTAACGACCACATTGCCGATGCCGATCAACAGGCGCCGGTCGGCATCGTATTCAATCCGGTCCGCCTGGACATCAATGCTGCCGGCGGTCTGGACCTGCGACGTGGCCGGGGCTTGCGCGAAGCCGGCTCCGATCGCGACCTGGAAGAACAGGGCCAGGCCGACCAGTCGAACCCATGGAGACGTGTGGCGTATCACTTGTAACCTCGTTTCGTGGAAAAACAGGCGCGCACGCTAGCATACCCCGCGCCGGGGGCCAAGGGGTTTGTCAAATGCGGAGGCGTCGCGGCCGGCGTGTTCATTTCCCGCGGCGCTTGATCTTGAACACACGGCTCTTGGGTTTGGGCAGGCCCAGGTCTTCCGGAAGGTCGATTTGAACGGTCGAGCCCTTGAGCTCATCCTCCGGCAGGTCCTGAAGTCCGGTTTCGTCCTTCCCCGCCGACTCCTCCTGTGCCGGTTCGGTTTCATGCACATCGTGCTGTTCATGGTCCGGATCGGGCACGCGAATCGTCGCCCCACACGAAGGGCATGGCACTTCCCGCCCCCGGTATTCGGATGGGGCGTCGAGGTTTTGCCCGCATTCGGGACAGTCGAAGTTAATGATATCCACTGATTCGTCGGCCATGGGTTTCCTCCTGCCTGATGATGTGCCAAGCTGTACCAAAGCACGCGCGTTTGCGCAAGGTTGGCAAGAAACGGACGTACTCATGAGCAGACTCAGACCGGCCCAGGGCCCCGCCAGAACACAATGAGCACCCCCCGAGCAGCTATGGATCCTGACGGGCCGCCCCGGTGCGCCTTGGTGTTGTTTGCCAAGCAGCCGGTGCCGGGCCGGGTCAAGACCCGCCTGGCGCGCGCGGTCGGGGAGGCGCGGGCGGCGGACCTCTACGAACGGGTGTTGCGACACACCGTGGAGTGTGCCCTGCGCGCGGAGGTCCGGGCGGATTGCCTGGTTGCGTACGCCCACCCCGGGGAAGAGACCTGGTTTCAGGCACTGGATGCCGGGCTTCGCGCGATTCCCCAGACGGAGGGCGACCTGGGGGCGCGTATGCTCGGGGCCTTCCGTCAAATGGCGGAGATCGGATACGAGGCAACCGTGATTGTGGGAACCGATTGCCCCGCCCTGCAGCCCTACCATCTGCAGCGCGCCGTTACCGAACTGGCCCGCCGGGACCTCGTCCTGGGCCCCACGTGGGACGGAGGCTATTACGCGATCGGCGCGCGCGCCCCCCATCCGGACCTGTTTGAGAATATCCCGTGGAGCACGGATGAGGTTCTGCCTCTCACCCGGTCGCGGATCCGGAAACATGGCCTCACGTGCGTCGAGCTTCCGCGGTTGCGCGACGTCGATGACGAAGGGGACCTGCAGTACTACGCGGGCCCGGGCGGGGCGATGGTGCCCGATACAATGCGGGAGGCCTTTCGGCCGTACGGGGACAGAGGGGATTGGCTCCGGCGGTAGGACTCGAACCTACAACCTAGTGGTTAACAGCCACCCGCTCTACCATTGAGCTACGCCGGAATCTGTTCGAAGGCGCGATACTAGTCAGATATTACCACAAGTCAAGAGTCCAGCCGATGAAATCCGGAGATGTCGTTTTGCACCCGTATGGCGGGGGCGCGCGACGCCGATGCGGGGGCCGTACCGGGGTCCCCGAACCCCGGTCCGAATACACGCCGTTCGGACGGGGCGCCCGCGCTGCCGCCTCGCCCGGCCTCCCCCCAGGGAAAGCCTTGTGCAGCCCGGTGCAGGCGTGTAACTTGTTCTAATGAAGCGTCCTACAGAGCAAAGGCTATTTACGCCCGGACAGTGGCATATCCTGTGGGCCCTGGCCTGCCTCCTGGCCTTCGGGCTGGGGGTGTCCACCGGCATCCTGCTCTCCCGGCCGGATGCTGAAACCGCCGCCCCGGACCCCAACCGGGTGGAATGTGTCGAGGTCGTAGACGGGGATACCATTCGGGTTCTCCGCAACGGAAAGAAAGTAGACGTGCGGATCCTGGGCATCGACTGCCCGGAAACGCGGCGCGGGTCAAAATTGTCCCGTCAGGCGGAGCGCGCCGAGCTCGATACCGATCAAATGCTGCGGTATGGCGAGATCGCCCACCGCACCACCCGGAACTGGCTGAAAGGCCGGACCGTCACCCTGGTCTTCCCCGACGGGGAGATTCGGCGGGGATCATTCGGCAGATTGCTTGCGTATGTGGAGCAGGAAGGTGTAGATATTGGCGAGAGGCTCCTTCTGGGCGGCAATGCGTTTGCCTCCGGTGAGGAGCACCCCCGGCAACAACCGTATCGCCTGTTCGAAGAAGAGGCCCGGCAAAAGGGCAAGGGATTCTGGTATCGGCGCTCCTAGCGGCACCGGTTCCGCCAACACAACCAAGGAGAAAAACAATGAAGTGGTTTGCAGTTCTATTGAGCGTGGTCTGTCTCGGTCTGGTAGTCGGATGCGGCCAGGACGCCGCCACCGACCGCACGGAAACAACTCCCGTCGAATCCTCGGTCATGGATGAAGTCGAATACGACGCGGATGCCCAGGTGCTCACCATCACCTTTGATTCCGGCAAGGTCTACCGGTACAAGGGCGTGCCGGAGGGCGTCTACGGGGAGTTGATGGCGGCGGATTCCAAGGGAACCTACTTCAACGCCTCGATCAAGGGCCAGTATGAGTTCGAGGACGTGAGCGCAGAATAACTGATGTCGGCTTCCTCCTCCTACCGGATTGTCTGCCTGCCCGGCGACGGGATCGGCCCGGACGTCACCGGGCAGGCAGTGTCGCTTCTCGAGGCCCTCTCCCCCGTCCTGGACTGCACCTTTTCCTTCCGGGAAGAGGCCGTGGGCGGTGCGGCCATCGATCAGTACCAGGACCCCCTGCCCGACGCGGTCGTGGATGTGTGCCTGAACGCCGACGCGGTGATGCTCGGGGCGGTCGGGGGTCCCGCCTGGGACCACCACACCGGGGCCATGCGGCCGGAAAGCGGCCTGCTGAAGCTCCGCAAAGCGCTGGGTGCGTTTGCCAATCTGCGGCCGGTCTTTGTTCCCGACGCCCTCGCGGAGGCCTCGCCCCTGCGGGCGGACGCCGTGCGCGGAACCGATCTGCTCGTCGTCCGCGAACTCACGGGCGGCATCTATTTCGGCGAGCCGCGCGACCGCCGGGAGGCCGGCGACGGGGAAGAAGCCTGGAATACCATGCGCTACTCCACGGAAGAGATCGAGCGGGTCGCGCGCGTGGCCTTTGACTGGGCCGGCAAACGCCGGGGCAAGGTCACCTCCGTCGACAAGGCCAACGTGCTGGTCGTCTCCCAGCTCTGGCGGGACTGTGTGCAGGCCCTCCACGATACGGAATTCAAAGAGGTCGATCTCGCGCACATGTATGTGGACAACGCGGCCATGCAGCTCGTGCTCAATCCGCGGCAGTTCGATGTCATCGTCACCGGCAACCTGTTCGGCGACATCCTCTCCGACGCAGCGGCCACGCTGGGCGGCTCGCTGGGCCTGCTCCCCTCGGCCAGTGTCGGCGGCCCCGTCGGCCTCTACGAACCGGTCCACGGGTCGGCGCCCGACATCGCCGGGAAGGACATCGCCAACCCCATCGCCATGATCCTGAGCGCCGCGATGATGCTGGATTCCCTGGGCCTGCCGCGCGGCGCCGAAGCCATCCGCTATGGGGTGGCCACCGCCCTGGAGCAGGGCGCGCGCACAGCCGATCTCTGGCGCGAGGGGCTGGAAAAAGTCAGCACAAGCGGAATGGCCGAGCGCATTCAGACGGCCGCCCTGGCCCACCTCAAGAGCGCCTGACCCCCCGCCGTGGCCGGTCTGTACATCCACATTCCGTTCTGTGTGCGGAAGTGTCTGTACTGTGACTTCTACTCCGTGGAACCGGACCGGGCGCCGCCGGCGGAACGCCTGCGGCGCCCGGCCCCCGATCAACCCGCCTTCCTGGACGCCCTCCGCACGGAGTTGGAGGGCCTTCCGGATGGTTTTGCCCCGGAGACAATCTTTATCGGGGGCGGGACCCCCACGGAACTCAGCGACCGGGATTTCCGCCGGCTCCTCTCGGATATTCGGGACACCGTCTGTCTCGACCGCCTCACAGAGTGGTCGTGCGAGAGCAATCCCGGCACCCTCAGCCGCGCGAACGTCGAGGCCCTGCTCCGGGCGGGCGTCACGCGGGTCTCCCTGGGCGTCCAGTCCTTTGACGATCGCACACTCGAATTCCTGGGCCGGATTCACACCGCCGAGGAAGCGGAGGCCGGCATTCAACTCCTGCGGGACGCCGGTATTCGCAACATCAACCTCGACCTGATATTCGGGATTCCCGGCGCGCCGGCCGACGGCCCTCTGCGCGATGCGGAGCGAGCCATCGCGCTCCACCCGGAGCACATCGCCGTCTATTGCCTCACGATTGAAGACGGGACGCCGTTTGCGGATATGAAGCGGCGCGGGCTGTTTCACGAAGTCCGGCCGGGTCGCCAGAGCCGGCAGTACGCCGCCATCCGCAGCCGCCTTCGGCGCGCCGGCTACGAGCAGTACGAGATCTCGAATTTTGCCCGCCCGGGATTCCGCTGTCGGCACAACGAACTGTACTGGACCGGCGGCCCTTACCTCGGCTGCGGCCCCGCGGCGCACTCGCACTGGGACGGGGCCCGCTGGTCCAACCCCGCCGACCTCACCCGCTACATCACCGATAGACGCGCGGGAGCGCCCCCCGCCTATCCCCGGGACATCCTGGCTTCCGAGGCACGGGCCCGGGAGCGCCTGGTGTTCGGGCTTCGCCACCTGGACGGGGTCGACCGACGGGGGTTCCGGGAAGAGACGGGCGCCGACCTCCTGGCCCTGGGGGGCGAGCCTCTCCGGCGCCATCTCGAAGCGGGCCGGCTGCGCTGGCGCGGAGACCGCCTCTGCCTGGCCCCCCGGGCGCTTTTTTGCAGCGACGCCGTCTTTGCCGACCTGATTTGAAGCGCGCCCCGCCCCGCTTCGGGATTGCATGCGCGCTCCACAGACGGCATAAACACGTTGCCGGAAGGATGCCTCCACATGATGCGAACCATTCAATACCTGTCCAGGGCCCTCAGTTGCCTGCTTGCGGCCGGAGTGTACGCGCCGGCGTCGGACGCGGACGCCGGAGACGGGGATCGCATTCTGAGCCGCATTGCCTTCGGCTCCTGCGCCAACCAGCG
Organism: uncultured Verrucomicrobiota bacterium; assembly: GCA_964500395.1. Lineage (GTDB taxonomy): Bacteria > Verrucomicrobiota > Kiritimatiellia > CAZCOO01 > CAZCOO01 > CAZCOO01. The sequence continues at coordinate 11,323 of CAZCOO010000008.1, read as the reverse complement.
CAAGGCCCAGCCCATCTGGGACGCCATCCTCGACCAATCCCCGGACCTCTTTCTTTTCATTGGCGATAACATTTATGCCGATACCCGGCGGCCGGACGTCATGGCGCGAAAGTATGCCAAACTCGAAGCCAAGCCCGGCTTCCGCGCCCTCCGCGCCCACTGTCCGGTTCTGGCCACCTGGGACGATCACGACTACGGCGAAAACGATGCCGGCCGCTCCTATCCCATGAAGCACGAGTCCAAAGAGCTGTTTCTGGACGTATTCGGCACCGGGCCGGACGACCCCCGCCGCGACCGGGAGGGGGTCTACTCCGCACACCGCTTCGGCCCGCCCGGCCGCCGGGTGCAGGTGATCCTGCTGGATACGCGCTGGTCGCGCGGACCGCTCGACCGGGCGCCCATCCGGCCGGACGGAAAAGGCCCCTACGTTCCGTCCGGGGATGAGACCGCGCCGCTGTTGAGCGAAGCCCAGTGGGCCTGGCTGGAGGCCCAACTGCAGAAACCCGCCGACCTCCGCCTGCTCGCCTCCAGTATCCAGGTGCTGTCCGATCAGCACGGATGGGAATGCTGGGGCATGCTGCCCCACGAGCGGGACCGGCTCTTCGATTTGCTGAACAAGACCGGGGCCGGGGGGGTGCTGCTCCTGAGTGGCGATCGGCACTTGGCGGACCTCTCCCGAACGGATGAGGCCGCGCCCTACCCCCTTTACGATCTCACATCCAGCTCCCTGAACATGCCCTTCCGCGACCCGAAGAGCCGCGAGCCGCCGGAGCCCAATCGACACCGCGTAACGGGCCCCTATTACGGCGCCAATTTCGGCATGGTGCTGATCGACTGGAATCGGAAGCCCTCCCCGGGGATCGCCCTGCAGATTCGCACCATTCAGGGCGAGGTTCAGTTCGACCATACCCTGCCCCTGAGCGACCTGCAGCCCCCTCCCCAGAATCATTCACCCCATCGCCAGGAGAACGGACTATGAGAATGCGCCCGTATCACCCGATCATCTTGTTTGTTGCCTTTGCATTCGCGGCCGGCCCGGGGTCTGCAGAGGCCGCTACCTTGAAGGACGGCCCCTTTGTCGGCTACACCAGCGGGGGCGATCTGCCGGACGATACGACCGTGTTCGGCTGGCAGGCCGCCTATGAGTTCACCCCCGAAGTGTCCCTCGAGGTGGCGGGATCCTGGCAGCAGCACGACCTCACCGAGGGGATTGCCGATCCCGTTTCCGAGACGGATGTCGACCTCCAGCTCGGATCCGTTGCCGTGACGGCAAAAGCGGGATGGTTTGTGGACCCCGCAACCTTCTACGTCGGTGCGGGTGCCGGCTATTATATCTTTGACACCGATCCGGACGGGATCGCTGCCTCCGATGCATTGGTGCAACCCGGCGTTGAGAATATCGGGCTGGATGTGGATGCGGACGATGAACCGGGCTACCACCTCGCCGTGGGAATGGAGCTGTTGCTCAGCGATCAGTGGGAGGTGTTCCTCGAGTACCGCCACATCTTTCTGGAAACGGACGTGACGACGACAATCACCACCCAGCAGGGAACCGCGGATGAGGACACTCTGAATGATTTCCGTCGATCCTCCGAGTCTTCGACCGAAAGCCTCTCCTTCGATCATGGCCAGGTGCGGATCGGCGTCAATTATCGGTTCTGAAACCGAATCCGGCGCTTGCTACCGGGCCGCCGTTGCCGTTACACTCCGAACAGGTAAAGCATTTTGCACAGGGAGGCGCACGGTCATGTCGTTGTTTCGAAAAAAAACTCGTGTGGAGGATGTCATCGAAAGCCTGATGTCGAACAGCGTCCCCAAGGCGATGGAGTTTTACGGGAAAGAGAATAAAAAGGCCCATCGCCCCCTCCGCATCGAAGCATCCAAGTTGTTCGAAATCGGGGTCGCCATGTGTCTGTTCTTCCTCGCCCGGTACTTCCCGGAAGACAAACCCGAGGACAAAGAGAAGATGTCCCGCGCCTTCAAACAGGCCCAGGCGGAACTGGAGCGCACCGGGCACGATGCCCAGAGTGCCTACCGCTGGTGGAAGGCCTATACCGATGCCTTGATTTTCCAGGAAAAGGAAACGCGCCTCCGTCTCGCCTCGCGCCTCACGTGGGAAAAACTGTTTCCCGAAAAAGCGTACAAGGAGCAAAACCCGCTCCACTCCTACGGCTACATGCTGGAAATCGAAGTCGACGGCTTCAAAAAGAACAAGATTGTGTAGCGATCCTCTTCGGGACCCGCCCGTTCCCGCGGCGGCCCGGTCCCGCCCGGCTCAAAGATCCCGCGGGTACGGCGTCGCGACGTGGCGGCCGCTGTCCATGCGGATCAGCTCCCCGGTGACCGTATCGAAGGCCGGGTCGCAAAGCAGAAGGCTCATCCTGGCCAACTCCCTCGAATGCACGGCCCGTCCCAGAGGGGCGTCCGCTTCCATGGCGGTCTCGTGCTCCGGATCCTGATCGATGCGGATCGGGATCAGCGTGTTGACCGTCACCTCCGGCGCGAGGTGATAGGCCAGGAACCCGGTCATTTCATTCTGGCCCGCCTTCGCCATCCCGTATGCGGAATGGCTGGCGTTGTAGGCCGACATGGCCGAATACTGGATGATGCGCCCCGGCCCGCCCGTATCTTTCATCCAGTACCCCAGTTCCTTGGCCAGCATGAAATTGCCCTTGATGTTGCCGTCGATGGCGACATCCACTTCTTCCCGACTCAGGCCGCGAAAGTTCCGCAGTCCGACCGATCCGGCACAGAGCACCACCACATCCAGCTTCGGCCAATCCTTCTGCAAAGAAGCGATCAGGGTGTCGATGCTCTCCTGCGTGAGAAGATCCAGGAAATAGGTCTCGGCCCGCACCTTCCGGTCCCGGGCCCGATCTGCCACATGCGCCGCCTCCTCTTCATGGCTGAAGTACGTCAGGGCGAGATGGGCCCCCGCCTCGGCAAAGGCATCGCAAACGAACGGACCGGTTTCCGTCGATCCCCCCGTTACCAGAACATGTGCGCCTTCCAGTCGCGTTGCAAAGTCCATCCTTACGCCTCCTTTTCGTTTATGGGCCTAAAGCACCCTGCACCGGCGCAGCAGCAGATGCAAGACCCGGCCGATGCGGCGCGCCCTACCCGAACGCAGATCGCAAATCTTGTTGTAGCCACGCCGCCGTGCGGCGTGCTCCCCCTCCCCGTCCCCGCAGACATTCCAAATCGACGTAAAGCGCTTTACACTTACACTTTCCGTTCATATGATGGGTCCTTGCAACATTCAATCCCCAGCACTCAGGTACCCCGCATGCAACACCTCGATTCCCGGCGTTCTTTCCTTTCCACCCTGCCTCTGGCCGCGCTGTGCCTCCTCTCCTGGGCATCATTGCCCGCCTCCGCCATCACCATCGGCGCCGGACCGGTTTTGACCAACCAGCTCGGCGCCACCACGGACAAGAAAGGCACTACCTGGTACGAGGAATTCCAGGACTGGACCTCCGGCGACCTTCGACAGCTCGATCAGAATGCCGATGCCTGGGTGTTCGGAGACGGGCACGATCCCGCGCGCGATCTCGTCGCCTTCTATCACCGCGAAGAAGGAGGCATCCTGTACTTCCGTGCGGATTTCTTCGACATGCAGTTCGGCTCGGAAAACAACAACCTCGATCTCTATGTCGCCATCGACTGCGCCGCCGGCGGTACCGAATTCTTTCCCGACTTCACCGATACCCGGGCCGATTCAAATCATTTCTGGGAGCTGTGCATCGGCCTCTACAACAACGGCGCCGCGACCGTCTACGATGACGGGTACAATCCGGTCAGCGGCGTCTGGCAGGGATCCTACTGGAACAGCCAACTCGACAGCGTGGAATTCGGCATCAGTCGTCAGGCCCTGCTGGACGCCGGCTGGGACGGCACCAGCACCCTTCACTTCCAGGTCTTTACCACCCGGGATGGTACGAACGGAGGAGCGGGTGAACTCACGGACATGAGCGATATTGCCGATGCCTTCGGGACCGTGACCCGCGACGTCGGGGACGGTACGGGCCGGCTCACCGGCGCCATCGCGTCCGACGCCTCGACCGGCCGGGCCAAGTACGCCGTCATCGCCCATGCCAACCAGTCCGTGGCCACCAAGACCGGTACGCAGAATCACATCTACACCGACGACGGCAATCACCACCCCGGATTTGTCCGGCTGCTCGATTCCGCGGAGATGTTCAAGACCCCCGTCAACCTCCATATCAGCGGCACGCTCCTGATGTCCTTTCTCTGGGCCACCCAGGACCCGTCGGACCCCGGATATCCCGATCGCGACGGCCCCACCTTTGTCAGCCGGGTCTCCTCGTTTGTCACCAACGGTCCCGGCTCTCTCATCGGCGGCGTCCTCGCCGAACATATCATGCCCTACTTCGAGGGCGAGGTGAACCGCAAGAGCATCGAGCAGAACAATCTGCTCCTGGAGCACCTGTTTGACCTGACCCCCTCCGACATGCAGGTCATGCATGTGCCGGAGCGGGTGATCCGGTCCAACACCAATCATCCGCATGTGCAGGCGGAGGGGCCGCTGGACGGCAAGACCTTTGCGGACATCGCCGACAGCGGATTTTCCGCCACCTATCTGGATGAAGTCACCCATCTGCACTGGTGGTTCTACCCGGATGAGCAGTTCAACGCCGGCTGGGACACCAACAACTGCGGGCGCTGGGCCGGCGGCCAGGGCAATGACGAAGAGCCCTACCACCACAAAGTGCACCGCATCAACGGCGTCTACAGCTTCATGATCAATGACCGCGAAGACCAGGCCAAGTTCGGCAACGACGACGGCGGGATGCTCCACGATACGCGGTATGCCCTGCTGGACAAAGCCCTCCAGGGCGACAGCGCGCAGCTCACGCTCGTCTTCGACGACTGGGAAGCCTTTGCCGGCAATTCCTTTGCCTCGGCCGATCCGAACAACAATGCCGGCCAGTTTCACAATACCCTGCGCTGGGCGGCCAACCACCAGTGGATCGACATCGTGAACCTCCGCACCGTCCTGGGCTGGGCCACCAATGACCCCGCCTGGGTTGTGGACCACGGTATGGTGGACGACAAGAGTTCCCAGACCTACGAGTGGCTGAAGCGCGCCAGTGAACACTCCTACGACAACTGGTACTATGGCGGGGACCTGGAGGAGAGCTTTTACGACCGCGTACCGGTCGTCCATTGGAGTACCAACGCCTGGACCCCGGCCGGCATGAAACCCTACGGCGACCTGAACACCCCCGGCACACTCATTCACGACAGTTGGGCCGCCATCCAGCAGATTTCCGCCACCAACCTCCGCCGAATCGCCGAGTGGTCCTACAGCGCGATGATCTACGAAACCGCCTGGCACGACGAAGACGCCAACCCCGACCAATACAAGTCCCGCAATTACCAGGATCTCTCCCAGGGGGGCTTCAACCGCGGGCCGGCGGAGGGCAATTGCGACACCTCCGTGGCGGATACCACCTGGGACCCGATCTCCGGCTGGGCGGTCCGGCTCCACGGTCACGTGCGCGATATGGGGGTCCTCAAAGAGGCCGATGACTGGGTTCAGGACATCAAAAACGGCGTCCAGGGGCCGGCGACGCTCGCCTACGCCGTCGATGCCGACGACGATACGCTGGACGAATACATCCTCTGCAACAACCGGGTCTTCCTCTGCTTCGAGCGATGGGGCGCCCGCCTGATCAAGGCCTTTGTCTACGATCCGCATTACAACGGCGGGGACGCCCGCATGGTGATCGGCGCCCCCGTCACCAACCCGGCCGAAGAGCATGAAAACGAAGGCGCGGACAACAACCGATGCTCCGCCTTCAAGGACCGCTACAATTCCGGTCTCGACGGGTTTCACTACGTCGATATGGATTTTGCCGAAACCGCCCCCGCGGCCCTTTCCAACGGCTGGGCGTTCGTCTCCCGGGACGGGCGAATTCAGAAAACCGTCACTTTGGATTCCGGGCGGGACGTAGCCCGGGCCGCCTACACCCTCACCCCCGACGTGGGCACCCTCTACACCCGGTTCGGCCTGGGGCCCAACCAGTTCGACCTCATGCTCAACGGCCCGGCCCACCTCGGGGCCGACGGCGATCTCAGCTATCGGGGCCTCACCAACCGGATGGGCGGGGCCGCGTTTGTGGTGGCCGGTCAGAACTGCTCGTTCGTGAACGGCGCCATCGCCAATGCCGGCTGGGAAGCCCGCGAGCTTCCACTGGTGGAGCAGTTCGAGGTCTTCACCACCGGCACCAACGTGACCATGGCCCTGGCCTTCAGTGCGGACAGCGCGAAGGATCTGGACGGGGACGGCTTGAGCAACACCAATGAGTTTGCCCTCGGGACCGATCACGAGAAAGCAGACTCCGACGGCGACTCCATCGCCGACGGCTACGAAGTGGCCGAGGGACTGAATCCGGGCAGCGACGATGCCCAGGCCGATGAAGATCGGGACGGCATGTCCAATCTCGCGGAATACCGGGCCAATACCCGGGCCGGCAGTTCGGGATCGGTCTTCCGAATCGAAGCCATCAACCCGAGGGCCGGCGGCCTCGACATCCGGCACACCACCGCACCCGACCGGGATTACAGGATCCTGTACGCCGAGGGAAGCGGGCTGGGCACGGGCCTGGTCTGGAAACCGTTCACCTCGCAGGGCGAGTGGTCGGAAACCGCCGGTGTGGAGTCCGTCCACACCTTCCACGACGATTTCTCAGGAGCCGTGAGCGAACCCAATGCCGGCCCGGCCCGCTTCTACCGCATCCGCGTGGAACAGAACTGATGAACCTCGTTCTTACAGCCGTTTAGGGTGCGCCCGTCACGGCGCGGACCACGGCCATCATCACGGCCGGATCCAGGCGGCTTTTGTAATCCGGGTTCGCGTGCACGAATCGAATCGTGCCGTCCCTGTCCACCACAAACACGGCCGGCACCGGCAGCAGATGATGATCCCGACCCGAGGCCTCCTCCAGGTCGATTCCGTACTCGTCGTACGTTTCCCGGGTGCCCGAACTCACTTTAAAGGCGATGCCCAACGCCCGGGCCGCATTCATATCGCTGTCGGACAGGAGCTGGTAGCCCAGGTTTTGTTTTTCCCGCGTGGGCCGCAGCTTCTCCGGCCGGTCGGGACTCACCGCCACCAACTGCACCCCCAGATCGTCCAACTCATCGATCACGGTTCGGAGGGCCGAGAGATGCCGGGTGCAATACGGACACCACCCGCCGCGATAAAATACCAACACCGTCGGATGCGCCCCGAGCAGATCGGCCAGCGCGTGCGCCTCTCCCTCGGCATCCCGGACCTCCGCGGCCGGTACGGGTTCCCCGACCAGAACAGGACAGATCTCCTCTGCCCGCTCCGCCACCTGCGCCTCTGTGAGGCCGGGCATCGCCGGCAGCAGGAGTGCAGCCGCGACCCCTCCAGGGATGCGGGCCGCGACGTTCCCGATACACGCTTTCAGTACGGACTTCATTTTCCCCCTCCTCATGGTATTCCGGAAGCAGACGGACGCCGGTTTTACCGGCGTGCCTCTGCGTCCCGATCCAGATGCAGCCAGTCCCGGATCTCGCCGGACTCGATCATCGGTTCCAGGCTCTTCCAGCCCTTGATGTGGTTCCCGTCGATAAAGATCTGCGGGACGAAATCGACGCACTCCCCGCACCGTTCGTACAGTTCCCGCCGGACCGGACTCTCGACAAACTCTTCCCGCTCCTCATCCCATTCGAGTTCATAGGCCTCGAAGGGCACCCCCACCGAGCGGAAATAGTCCATGGCCTTGTGGCACAATCCGCAGATCTCCGCGTAATAAATCTCAACCTTGGGTGGTTCGGACATAGTTTCTCCTTACGTTTCTGCTTGGTCGCGCGAACGGCCGGGTCCTTACATTCCCCGTCCCCGCGCATGTTCCCAACACGGGTGAACAGCGGGGCTGAGACCGGTCACGCACAGAAGATTCGCTCCAGGGCGCCGCGGGCGACGTTCCCCTTCCCGTCTTCGGCCTCGATCCAGTACCGGATATCGCCGGCGCCCGCCGGCAACTCCGCCGTGTAGAGATGGGCGATCCGGTCGGGCCCGGTCCGGCTCGGATAGGCGCCGCGGTCGGCCAGCGCAACCCGCTCCTCCCGGCCGGCGATGCGCATGACCATCTCCGCCCGGGCGATGCCGCTGATGTCATCGATGAAGGTATGCACCACGCCGGTGCGGTCGGCGTCGCACAGCCCTCCCTCGCCCCAGGTCTTGCCGCCGGGATTCTCCGGGATCACCCACGGCGGAAAGATGGTGGGCGGGGTCGTGTCGACGCCGCGATTGACCACCGCATCGAGTTCGGCGCCGATCGTTCGGTACACGTCATTGGCCCCTTCGGTGACCTGCCGGTCCCACACGTCCTGGCCGGTCCAGTACCAGTAGCAGCTCGTCTCGGCCATGAGCATCCGCCGCACGGCCTTTTGCACCCCGGGGTCACCCCCGTCTGCATCCTCCAGGGTATGAACGGCGTTCTGAAGGGCGGTGAGGACCGCCCAGGAATTCAGGTCCGGCGAGTACGGCTCATCGTACCGGCTGAACCACTTCATGAATTGGGGATCGCCGTTGTCCGCCCCGGCCCACGAGCCGGGCTCGATGTGGACCGGATTGTCTTCATCCGGCGGGAACCGGTCGAGGTAGTCGCGCACGGTGGTCAGCTCAAACCGGGGATCGCCCTGGAGCCATTCCACGAGGCGCTCCGTGTTGGAGGTGTAGTAGCTCTCGGCGCCGCCGCCGTGGTTGTCGCCGTCGGAATGCAGCAGAAAGAACGGCGGATGCTCGGGATCAAAGCCGTCGTGCGCGTCCAGGTGGCGGTAGAGCTGGTCAAAGACATCCTCGTACAGCAGGGCGCCGAACCCGCCCCGGGCATCCTCGTTGCCGATATAGCGTTCGGCCGGAATGACGATGATGCGGTGCTCCTGCCCGTCCGGGTCCTCGTAGATCGCGACCTCCGGCTTCAACAGCCGGGCGCTGATCTCCGACCCCGTCCAGATGTTGCTGACCCGGAACCAGTCGTCCACCGGCGGATTGACCTGGTCGGCTCCGTTGGGCGGCAGCATGCCCTCCGACGGGCCGGCATAGGGATACTCCCGGCACGTGCGGTAGCGGTGGATGCTGTCGACCATCACGGCCTCGACCCCGGCCTCTTTCAGCGCCGGGATCATCCGGGTGTGAAACGCCGTCTCGGGCGGGAACAGCATGGGCCCGGGCTCGACCCCGAACCGGTCCCGGATGAGGTGGCGATGCCATTCCAGGTGGTGCCGAATGTTGCGCGGCGGAATCAGAGGCATCAGAGGGTGGAAATGTCCAAACGCGGTGAAGTCGACCCGGGGATTCCCGTTGGCGGTCTTCTCCCGGGCCGCCTCGCGCAGGCGTTCGGTCCAGTTCTCGAAGGCGCCGCCGCAGAGGCCGTCCCGCTCGCACCGGTCGAGCTGCTCGATCAACGATCCGCTCCAGCTTGTGCTCAATCCGGCATGGGGCAGCTTGCCCTCGGCGTAGCGCCGCGTCGCCTCGGCAATGAAATCGACGTACGGCCCCTTCCGGCTGCCGAAAATCTCCTCTTTCTCCCCGTCCCAGAACGCCTCGTCGGCCGCCCGGTAATAGGGTTGGTGCATATGCTTGTGAATCCCGAAGTAGATCTTGTTCTGCGCCATGCGTTTCTCCTCATTCCGACCATGCTATACGTTTGAAAGCGTGCGAGTGTACACACTCTACCCGATCTTTTGCACCCCTCCACCCCCCGAAAAGATCCGGCCGCAGGCCGGTCCCCTCGGCGACGCCCTCCGGGTTCGAGCGCCCCCTCACCACCGCGTCGTCATCGTGACATCGGACGGGGTATCGGCTCCTTCCGGAATGTGTATCTCCACATCGCCGTCCCGGCTGGTCATCCACACCCCGGCGCGAACGGCATCGAGCCGGGCCAGAAGGGAAGGCGCAGGGTCCCCGCCCCGGGATCGACTCTCCGTAGACAGGATGACGTGCGCCGGCCACACGGCGTAGAGCCACTCCGTCGAGAGTGCCCGGCGCTCCATCGTCCGGCCGGCGATCAGGAAATCGGCGGCCACTTCCGTGGTTTTCCCCAGGACCGCATGCTCCGCGCGGGAGCCCCCGCCGCCCATGTGCAGAAAGGAGACCGGCCCGAACGCGAATCGAAGCACCAGGCTCCCCTCGGACGCGCGCCGGGCCCGGGGCCTGCGCCCCGGATGCAGCACCTCCCACCGGACATCGGACCCCCACCGCCCGGTGTCGCCCCGGACGACCGTCCGCTGCGATACGCCTTCCTCTTTCAGCTCATTGAGAAGGGCTCGATACCGCGACGATCGCCCGGGATCCGGGCTGACCCAGACCTCCCCGACCGCCACTCCCTCCCGAATGGCGGCCAGCCCCCCATACGCCCCGGATGCCGCATGGGTCAGGATGACCGCATCGAGCCGGTTGATCCCGCGGCGGCGCAGATCGCGCGCAATGCGCCGCGCTGAATACGAGGACCCGGAGCCGATGAGCACATGACGCCCCCCGGGGGCATCGATCAGGGTGGCCTGTCCGCGGCCGGCATCGTACACGACCACCGTGCCCCCGCCGGACTGCAGCCGCGTCCCCGCGGCTGTGAGAAGCACGATCACCCCGCCGGCCACCACCAGGCGCCGCAACCGGGGCTTCGGGAAACGCCAGCCGAAGAGGACCGCATAGGCCCCGGCCATGGCGGGGAGCGAGGGCCCCGCGACCGAACGCCAGCTTCCCGGAAGCTGGTGAATCCATTCCACCCACCCCAGCAGGGCGGTGAGAAGCGCCCAGTTGGCGTGGTTGAACAGGTCCGCCAGGACCGGAATCGCCCACCCGGTCAGCAGGCTCAGGCACCCGGCACAGACCACCAGGAAGGCCATGGGAACCACCACCAGGTTGGCCAGCGGCGCCAGCCACGCCACCCGGTGAAAGAAATGAGTCGCCAGGGGCATCGAAACCAGCCACGCCACCAGCGAGACCACGGCGATGTCGCCGATGCGTCGGACCGCCTTGCGCGCCACCCGGGCCGGCAGCGGGTCCGGCTCGGCCTTGAACGGATCCCCCCGGGCCCACTCCCGGAGGGGGCGCAGAAACGGCGGGGTCAACAGCCACAGACCGGTCACAATGGTGAAGGAGAGAAGAAACCCCGGTTGAACCAGCTGCCGCGGATCGGCCAGCAGCATCAGAATTGCCGCAGCGGACAGGGCGGAGGGCACGTCCGGCTTGCGCCCGATGCAGAGGCCGGCCCAGTACACCGACACCATCAGCCACGCCCGCAGGGCACTCACCTGCAGCCCG
>CAZCOO010000007.1:0-30972 GCA_964500395.1 uncultured Verrucomicrobiota bacterium | reverse complement strand
ACTTCCTGAGGGGAACGAAGGCGGGAATCAAGGTAAAGAACGAGAAACGGATCAGATTGTGCGAGAAAGACCCTCTCCGCGATCCTGAACGGCTGCTGCGCCATCAGTCCCGAAATGGCCTTCCTTTCAAAAGCAGTTTACTCTCAAGAAGGGTTCTGCCATCATTTTCAAAACCGGGGAATATGGAGGGACGATCATGAACCGGATTATGAGAATCGGCGGTCTATTGCTCGCGGGGGTGTTGACCGCGGGGGCGCAGACCAATCTTGTCATCGAGGCGATCGAGCACCATGGTGCGATCACCTTCAACACTCTCACCAACGCGCAGAGCTACCGGGTGGAATGGTCGCCCAACGCGGGGGCCTCTTGGAGCAGCTTCACCGCCGCGGCGGAGACGCTGGACCAGATTGAAACATCGGGGGTGTCGTCGGTGACGGTGGCGGTTCCCATGCTGTACCGGGTGGTGGCGACGGTGACTGACCCCCAGGCGGTGGTGGATCCGCTCACCAACATGGTGCTGATTCCCGCCGGGAGCTTTGTCATGGGCCATGCCAGCAACGTCTTTCCCGCGAGTGAGGGCATCTACACCGAGATGCCTCAGCGGACGGTACAGATCAGCGCGTTTTATATCGACCGCTTCGAGGTCACCCGGGATCTGTGGGACGAGGTCAAGACGTTCGCCGATAACAACGGGTACACCTTCAGCTCGCCCCCCAACAGCAAGGACACCAACCATCCCGTGGTGGCGGTGTCGTGGTACGATGCGGTGAAGTGGTGCAATGCGCGAAGCGAATGGGCCGGGTTGACCCCGGTGTATTACCTCGACGGCTCGTTCACCACACCGTACCGGCTCGGGGACATCGAGCCGGAGGTGGATTGGTCGGCTGACGGCTACCGGCTCCCCACCGAAGCGGAATGGGAAAAGGCGGCCCGCGGCGGGGTTCCGTACACGCGGTTTGCCTGGTCGGACCACACCAACAACATTTCCTGGGACAAGGCAAACTACACCAAGTTGACGCCCGGCGAGCCCTACGACGCGGGCGGGGGCGAGGGCTACCATCCGACCTTCGATGGTGCATTTCCCAACACCAGCCCGGTGGGCTATTTTGCCCCCAACGACTACGGCCTGTACGACATGATCGGAAATGCCGCGGAATGGTGCTGGGACTGGTTCGATGACAACTACTACAGCTACTCCCCCGGGACCGACCCCCGGGGGCCCACCGGAGCCTTTTTGAGGAAAACCATCCGAGGTGGTTCGTTCGCCCTGTCGGCGTTTAATTGCCGGGTCGCGGGGCGGCTTGACATCCCTCCAGGCAACGTCGGGCAAGCCGCCTATGTCGGGTTCCGCTGCGTGAAACGACCCTGATCGAGCAGTGGGCAACCGCGCCGGGGAAGCACGAGGGATCCCATGGGCGAGGCGGAGCCGGCCCTTCCCGCAGAAAGCTGAGGGGACCCTTAAGAATGGATTACACGTAATGAGTGACCCTGCCGTATTGCGGGCACGGCAAGGCATCTGGGAGGAGAGTGCCCCGCTGTCGATGGCTATACCGGATGGCCGCTTTACGGGATTCGTGTCCGGCTGGGGATGCCGCCAAAAAGGGATGCGCAAGACTTAGCAAAGCGGATGGAAACCTGCGGGAAGGAGGGGCGAAGGACCCGGGGGGGCGGGGTTGGTGCCGGAGGTGGGACTCGAACCCACACGATGTCTCCATCGCCAGATTTTGAGTCTGGTGCGTCTGCCAATTCCGCCACTCCGGCACAACCCGTCCTGCGCGGCGTCTCTGCGAAGCCGACAGGGACCATGGATACAATGATCCGGCCATAGTGACAAGTTTTCCCTGCCGGGCCGGGGACAATTCGTGCTAGAAATGCGTCCTGTTACGAGACCACATCCGGGAGGGTATGAATGGGACAATCGAATTTGCCGCCACGCACCGGAGATGTCGCCTCCGACCTTGCGGCCTATCTTACTCATTTGAAGCAGGAGGGACAGCCCTCTATCGATGTTTCCCGCGAGCGGGTTGAGGCGCTCGGGGCTGTCCCGGTCGGCCGGTCGCCGAAGGGACCCGCCCCTGCCGGCGTGCCGGCGAGCCCGGATGGAGGGGGGGCGCCGGGTCTGGACGGGATTGCCGCCCGGATTGCCGAGTGCACGCTGTGTCCGCTTTGTGAGACCCGCACGAACACCGTGCCGGGGCAGGGGGCCCCCAACCCCGATATTGCCTTTGTCGGCGAGGGGCCGGGGGCGGATGAGGACCGGCAGGGCGAGGCCTTCGTGGGACGCGCCGGCAAGCTGTTGACCAAGATGATCGGGGCCATGGGGCTCAGCCGGGAGGAGGTCTGGATCGGCAACATTGTGAAGTGCCGCCCCCCCGAAAACCGCACCCCGTATCCCGACGAGATGGAGGCCTGCCTGCCGTATCTGCGGGAGCAATTGAGTCTGCTGAATCCGCGGGTCATTGTCTGTTTGGGCGCGACCGCGGTCAAGGGCCTGCTCAAGACGCGGCAGGGCATTACGAAAATCCGGGGCACGTGGATGAAGTTTGAAGACTACGACGTCATGCCGACGTTTCATCCCGCGTATCTGCTGCGGAACCCGCCTGCCAAGCGGGAGGCCTGGGAGGACCTGCAGGCTGTGCTGCGGAAACTCGGGCGCACGCCGCCGGAGTGGACGGGAAAGAAGAAAGACACGTAACCCACCGGGCGGCGGACTATTCGTAATCTTCCGGAGAGAGCTGCACCCGGACGGTGGTGTTCTTGAGGGTGCTCTGGTCGATCTGGTCGCCGGTGGGCAGAATGCCCCCGTTGAGCGCGTTGACGAGGTCGCGAAAGACCCGGAGGGCCGACTCCCGGTCCCCCTGCTTGATCTGATGGACCGGGATGGCATCCGGCAGCATGAGTTGGGAGCGGATCAGGTCCGGCTGGGAGGGGAGTTTGAAGGCCTTGCGGCAATTGGGGCAACGCCCGCGCTTGCCGGCTTCGTCATCTTTGACCCACAGCTTCTGGCCGCAGGCGGGGCAGCTCATCTTGAACTCGGTTTCCCCGTTCTGGCGGAACAGCCCCACGCTGAGCATGATCCGCTCTTCCGGGGGGAGGTGGCGGTAGATCGACTTGAGCTTATCGAGGCTCATGACGTCGAGAAACCGGGCGAGGATAACCATCCCGCGGGCCTTTCCGACCGTCTCTTCCCACGTGGGGTTGAGCCGGGGGTCCCCGGCCAGGACCTCGACAAAAGCCGATTCGCCGTCGTCGAAGGTGAGGGTGGCCTGTTCCCGGCCGCCTTCTCCGGAGAGTTCTTCAATCAACGTCTCTCCCAATTCCTGACTGCTGCAGACAATCAGGAGGTGAAACGGCTTTTTGCCTTCGGCTTCAGTCATGGTTCTAATTTACCTTTTGAAACTGGGGACGCAAGAGGGAATCTCCCCTTGAGTCCGCGGTCCGGACCGGGGGGGGGCGGGGGCTGCGCCCGTCAGCGGACCTTGTTTTCCTCCCGCCGCTTCTGCACGATTTCTTCGGCGATCGCGTAGGGCACGGCCTCGTAGTGTTCGAAGTGCATGGAGAAACTGGCCCGGCCCTGGGTCAGGGTCCGGAGGGCATTGGCGTAGCCGAACATCTCGCTCAGCGGCACCATGCCGCGGACGATTTTGCTGCCCCCTTTGCCGTCGTCCATGGATTCGATCCGCCCGCGGCGCTGGCCGATGGAACTGGTGACCGGGCCCATGAAGTCTTCCGGTGTGACCACTTCGACCGACATGATGGGTTCCAGCAGTTCGGGATTGCCCTTGAGGAAAAGCCGGCGGAATCCTGCGCGCCCGGCCTCCTGGAAGGCGAAGTCGCTGGAATCCACCTCGTGGTAGGAGCCGTCGACGAGCTCCACCTTCATATCCACCACGGGATACCCGGCGTAAGGGCCGGAGTGCATGGCGGCGATAATGCCCTTTTCCACGGAGGGGATGAAGTCGGCGGGGATTCGGCCGCCCTTGATTTTGTCGACAAACTCGAATCCGGCGCCCGGATCGAGCGGCTCGAGTTTCATGACCGCGTGCGCGTACTGCCCGCGACCGCCGGTCTGCTTGGAGTGCTTGTATTCGCCTTCGACGTGGGCGGTCGCGGTTTCCCGGTACGCGACTTCCGGCCGTCCGATTTCCGCGTCGACATTGAACTCGCGTTTGAGGCGGTCGACGATGATGTCGAGGTGCAATTCGCCCATGCCCGAGATGATCGTTTCGTGCGTCTCCTGGTCGAGGTGGACGGTGAAGGTCGGGTCTTCGTCCGCCAGGCGGTGCAGGGCCTCGGACAGCTTCTCGTTTTCCGCCCGGCTGGTGGGCTTGATGCTGATGGAGATCACGGGGGCGGGGAATTCGATGGCTTCCAGGTAGATGGGCTTGTCCTTGGTGCAGATGGTATCGCCGGTCTTGGTATCGCCGAGGCCCACGATGGCCACGATGTCTCCGCAGGTGGCCTTGTCGAGGTTTTCCTGGCGATTGGCGTGCATGCGGAGGATGCGCCCGATGCGCTGATCCTTTTCCTGCGTGCTGTTGAAGACATTGCTGCCGGAGTCCATGGTCCCGGAGTAGATCCGGACGTAGGTGAGCTTGCCCATGTGCTTATCGGCCACGATCTTGAACGCGAGAGCGGAGAGGGGTTCGTCTTCCTTGGGGACGCGGCGCTCTTCCCCGCGCTGGCAGATGATGGGCGGGATCTCGTTGGGGGCGGGGAGCAGGCGCACCACGCCGTCGAGCAGGCGCTGCACGCCCTTGTTTTTGAAGGCCGAGCCGCAGTAGACCGGAACCACCCGGCGCTCAATGGTGGCTTTGCGAAGGATCCCCTGGATTTCGTCGCGGGTGATCTCCCCTTCTTCGAGGAATTTCTCCAGGAGTACATCGTCCTGCTCGGCGCATTTCTCTACAAGGTAGCCGCGCCATTCATTCGCTTCTTCCAGGCGGTCTTCGGGGATGTCCTCGTAATGGAAGTTCTTGCCTTTGCTCTCTTCGTCGTAGACCACGCTGCGCATTTCGATGAGGTCGATAATGCCGTGAAAGTTTTCGCCGCTGCCCATGGGCAGCACAATGGGCACGGCATTCGCGCCGAGCTCGGTCTGGATTTCATCGAGCACGCCGTAAAAGTCCGCGCCGGTACGGTCCATCTTGTTCACAAACGCGAGCTTGGGCACACTGTACTTTTCGCTCTGGTGCCAGACTTTTTCGGACTGGGGCTGTACGCCCCCCACGGCGCAGAACAGGGCGATGGCGCCATCCAGCACGCGGAGGCTTCGCTCCACCTCCACGGTGAAGTCGACGTGGCCGGGCGTATCGATGAGCGTGATGCGGTGGCCGTCCCATTCGGCGGACGTAGCCGCGGAGGTAATGGTGATGCCGCGCTCCCGCTCCTGTGCCATCCAGTCCATCACGGCGGCGCCGTCGTGGACCTCGCCGATTTTGTGTGACCGGCCGGAGTAGTACAGAATGCGCTCGCTGACCGTAGTTTTCCCGGCATCGATGTGGGCCATGATGCCGATATTGCGCGTTTTTGACAGGTCGAGTTTGCTTGCCATGGTCGTTCTCTCCTCAAATGCATTGTATTCATACGCCCCCCCTCCGGCCGGGACCGGACCCTGCACGCCGCCCTTGAAAAGGGGCAATGTTGGGGTCAAATGCGGGGAATGGGCGGGTTTTCGCCACAAACAGGCCCACACTATGGAATTGTGCGGGGGGCAATACAAGGGAAAAGACGTGTTAATATAATTGAGCCGGACGGGTATCCGTTTCAGGCCGGTCCGGGTATATTTTGCCCATGAAAGATCGGTCCTCTATTCGGTTCCGGCTGTGGATTGCGGGGCTGGTTGCGGCCCTCGCGGGGGGATTGAGTCTGGCCCTGCTGCGGTGGGGGGCGCCATCCTCCGGGCCCGATTTCGCCATTGGGCCGCCATCGGCGCCGACGGAGACGCGATCCGCAAGGCCCGTGGCGGGAGAGGCCAAAGAATCCGGGGCCCCGTCCCGAGATCGTCCCCCTCCCGCTCGGGAAAGGTCGACAGACCTGAATCGGGGCCCTTCGGGGAGTGGGGGGATTCCGGCGGCAGAGGGTGCGGAGGTTCATTTCCGGGGAGTGGGGGCCGGGGCGTATGAAGACCCCGCCATGCGGTGGCGGACATTTCGTCGCGAGCTGGAGCCGGGGGAGGACCGGTTGGCCATTGTGGGATTCCCGAATCTGCCGACAGCGGCGACGCGTTCCGGATTGGCGCGGGCGGGCATCGAGATTTTAGACTACGTGCCGGACCGGTCCTGGATTGCGCGCATACGCGGGAGCACCAACGAGTCCGCCACGGCGGATTCGATGGCCGTGTTTGCCCCGTTCACCCCCGCCATGCGAATCGATCCGGCCTTCGAGATGCCGGCGTCCGGCCTCGAGGTGGCCGTGTATATCCATCCCTCGCGCGGGCGTCCGGCCGGGGCCGTGCGGGCGGACGCGGACCCCGGCCGCCGGTGGGACTTATCTGTGCACAAACGGGGAGGGCGGACTCTGCTGGCGGGGCGGGTCCCGGTCGATGGGCTGGATGAATTTCTGGAGGCCATGGCGCGACACCCCGACGTGCAGTACATCGAGCGCGGGCATGGGGCCCGGTTGATGAACCAATACGGGACGCAAATCATTCAGGGGGGAGGGTACACCAGCGGGACCCCGATACACGACCGGGGCCTGTACGGCTCCAACCAGATTATTGCGGTGTGCGATACGGGACTCGACGCGGATTCCTGCTATTTCCGCGACCCGGGCGGGACGCGCCCGCCGGCGAACCGGCTCGGGGAGACCAACCGAAATCCTTCGCTGCGTAAAGTGATCGCCTGTGACTTTCTGTGGGGCGGCGACAACCCGTCGGATGCGAGTGATTGGGACAACCAGGGGCACGGGACGCGGGTGGCGGGGCATGCCCTCGGCTCCAAGCTCTCGGATCCTGTGGCGGCGAATGCCCATAACGGGATCGCTCCGGGTGCGAAGCTCGTGGCCCAGGATGCGGGCTTTACGACCTGGGACAACTGTGCGGATTTGATCGGCCTGGGGTGCCCGGTCACCAATTTCTATCCGGCGCTGGAGCAGGCCGTCCGGCATGGAGCGACGATTCACAACAACAGTTGGGGGGACCGGGAGAACTACTCGCCCCACAATACCTACACCCAGCCTTCGCGGGAGCTTGATCTCGTCATGTGGTCCAATCGGGAGTTCCTGGTTGTGTGTGCGGCCGGCAATGACGGGGCCGTCAACTCGGTGGCCTCTCCCTCGACCGCTAAGAACGGCCTGAGCGTGGCCGCCGGCCGAAACGGGGCCAATGAGGATCAGATCGCCTCGTTCTCCAGCCGGGGCTGGACGAGCGACGGGCGCTTGAAGCCGGATCTCGCCGCGCCGGGACAAAGCGTGCGGTCATCGCGAAGCGACGGGACCTTGAACAGCAGCAACTGCACCACCAGTTCCGGCAGCGGAACCAGCTACGCTTCGCCGATGGTGGCCGGGGCGGCAGCCCTCGTGCGCGACTACTTCGCGCGGGGGTACTATCCATCCGGCGAGGCGGTCTCCACGAATGAATGGACGACTGTATCGGCTGCGCTGGTGAAAGCGGTGTTGATTGAGGGGGCGGAAGATATGAGCCAGGCGTCCGCTCCGCCGCCGGCGCGGGACCAGGGGTGGGGCCGGGTGAACCTTTCCTCCGTATTGGCCTTTACCAATTCCGCGCACCGGCTGCTCGCCCTGGACGGGGTTCGCGCGTACGCCGGGACCCCGGCGCAACCGTACGAATGCTGGCTGGACGTGACGACGACAAACCTGCCGGTTGAGGTGACGCTGGCCTGGACGGACTACCCGTCCACGCCGGGGGCGACCCGGCATCTGGTCAACGACTTGGACCTCGAGTTGGTAACCAGCAATCAGACGTACACCGGCAATGCGTGGGCCGGGGGGCAATCCGTAGCCGGGGGCGGCTACGATCGGTCCAACAATGTGGAGCGGATTCGATGGTGGCCGGGGAGTACCGGGATGGTCATGGTGCGGGTATGGGCCCACCAGGTGCCTGTGGCGACGCAGGATTTTGCCCTGGTGGCCACAGGGGGGATGGTTCCCTATTTGCCGGAGGAGGATGCGGATGCGGACGGGGTTCCGGACGGTTGGGAGCGATGGATGGTCGGTTCAACAGCGTTTTCGGCCGATGCGGATACGGATGCGGACGGGATGACCGCCCGGGAGGAATACGAAGCCGGTACGGATCCCGGACGGTCGAATTCGCATCTCCGGGCGGTTGGGAAGCAGATTGGCGGCCAGGCTGTGGGCATTTCCTTCACGCCGGTGCCGGGCCGGTCCTACCGGTTGGTGTACTCGGATTCGGATGTCGTCCCGGCCTCGAATTACGTACCGTTTGCGAATTCATCCACAGGCCGCTATATCGCCGGCTCCCCCGGCAGTACCGGCCGGGTGACGCTGGTCGATCCCATGAATACCAACTCGGCTCCCCCTCCCGCCTCCGGAAGGCGGTTTTATCGTCTTTCGGTGGAAGCCCCCTGAAGGGGGCGGCCTCACCGGGCGGAGGGTTTTCTGTTCTTCGGGAACAGGGCGTCCACCACTTCGCTGAATTGGTGCACATAGGTGATGGAGAGCCCCTTCTTCACATGATCGGGGAGTTCATCCACATCCGGTCTGTTGTTGCCGGGCAGGATGATGTTGCGGATTTTGTTTCGCTTGGCGGCAATCAGCTTTTCCTTGATGCCGCCCACCGGCATCACCGTGCCGGTCAGCCCGAGTTCGCCCGTCATGGCGAACCCTTTTCGCGGGGGAAGGCCCGCGGCGAGTGAATACAGGGCGGCGGCCATGGTAATCCCCGCCGAGGGGCCGTCCTTCGGGGTGGCGCCGGCGGGTACGTGCAGATGGATGTGATTGGTATCGAAGAACTCTTGTTCGCCGGGCCGGTTGTCCAGGTAGTGGCGGGTGTAGGTATAGGCGATCTTCGCCGATTCGATCATGACATTGCCGAGTTGCCCGGTTTGCTCGAACCCGGCTTTGCCCGTTCGGGTGTGCGTGGCCTCGACAAACAGGGTGTCGCCCCCCAGGCTTGTCCAGGCCAGGCCGCGCACCACGCCCGGGGTGGGGGTGCGATGCGCGTCTTCGTCGCTGTACGTCCGTTTTCCCAGCAGGCCGGCGACGTCGCCGGGGTCTATCCGGATTCGCTGGTCGGGCTTCTGCAGGAGGGGGCGGACGGACTTCCGGATGATCTTGCCGATGTACTTCTCCAGGGACCGCACCCCCGGCTCGCGCGCGTAGCCTTCCACGATTTCGCGAAGAGCCCGCTTCGTGATGGTGAGCTGGTTTTTCCGGACGCCGTTCATGCGGAGCTGTTTGGGGACGAGGTATCGGCGCGCAATCTCCAGCTTCTCCTCCATGATATAGCCGGCGAGCTTGATGACCTCCATCCGGTCCAGCAGGGCGCGGGGAATGGTATCGAGCTGATTGGCGGTGCAGATGAAAAAGACATTGGAGAGGTCGAACCGGACATCCAGGTAGTGATCGAGGAAATCCCGGTTCTGCTCCGGATCGAGGACTTCGAGCAGGGCCGAGGCGGGGTCGCCATGATAGCTGGCGCCGATCTTGTCGATCTCGTCCAGCATAATGACGGGATTGGCCTTGCCGGCCACTTTGAGGGATTGAATGAACTTGCCGGGCATGGCGCCGATGTAGGTGCGGCGATGCCCCTTGATTTCCGCTTCGTCCCGCATGCCGCCGATGGAAAACCGGTAAAACTCGCGTCCCATGCTGCGGGCGATCGACTGTCCGATCGAGGTCTTGCCCACGCCCGGGGGGCCTACAAAGCAGAGGATGGAGCCGGCGATGTCGCCCTTGAGCACCCCCACGGAGAGGAATTCCAGGATGCGCTCTTTGACGTCATCCAGTCCATAGTGGTCCTCATCCAGGATTCCCGCGGCCCGGTCGATATCCGTATTGTCCTCTGAATACAGGCCCCAGGGCAGGATGGTGAGCCAGTCGAGGTAATTGCGTGTCACGGTGAATTCCGGAGAGGCCGGTTCCAGGAGCTTGAGTTTGCTCAGTTCGGCATCCACCGTTTTCCGGGTTTCGTCGGGGAGGTCCCGCTGCTGCAGGCGCTTTTCGAATTCGTCGATTTCGGTTTGTTTATCGTCCTTGCTGAGGCCGAGTTCCTTCTTGATCTCCTTGAGCTGTTCGCGCAGGAAGAACTCGCGCTGTTGTTTGGAGATGCGCTCCTCGATCTGCTTGCCGATCTTGGCCTGGAGCTGGGAAATCTCGATTTCCTTCTTCAGGAGCACGGCGACTTTCTGCAGGCGGTGTCGGACGCTGAGGGTTTCCAGGATGTCCTGCAGTTCAGAGGCATCGGCGGTGGTGAGCACAGCCGCGATGTCGGCCAGGCGGCCCGGATCATTGGGGTTGTTGTTGGCGATCAGGTGGTTGAGTTCTTCCTTGTGCAGCGGATTGAGCTGAACCAGTTCCTTAATGCTCTTGATGACCGAGACGGAATACGCCTTCAACTCCTGGTTGGTCGAGGTGTCCGTCTCGAGCAGGTAGTCCACTTCCGCGAGGAGATAGGGGTCGGTCCGGACCTCCCGCACGATGCGGAACCGGTCCAGTGTTTCCAGCAGGGCCTGGACCGGTCCCTGCGGCGACTGCCGGTTGATCTGGTGCACCCGGGCCACCACGCCGATTTCGTACAGATCATGGATCGTCACCGGTTGGTCATTCGAATTGGCGTCTTGGGCCTCTCGGCGGAGGACCAGGCCCACAAATTTCTTGTCGGACTGCGATGCATCGATGAGCATCTTCATGAGAGAGGGCTGGTCCACCATCATGGGCAGGGTGAGGTGGGGGAAAAACGGGCGCACCTGGACCGGTGCTATCGGAAGTCTGCCGGGATACATTTCCCGGGAAAGAACGAGGTCGTGGGAATCGGATTGCGTGTGGGTATCCGGATCCTGAATGAGTTCCGCTTCCACTTCTTCGTGAGAGGGTTTCTTCGGCATACATGACTCCTCTGAATGAACCGAACACTGACCGGGGCTGCCTCCCGGTCCTCTCATCATATCGGGAGACTCCGGGTTTCGCAATTTGTGGGGACCAGGATCTTTGCCCAGGATCTTTGCCCCGGGTTCGGGCGGCATCACCCCGAAGTATTCAAGATCGAGCATTGTGCGTCGTTAAAAAGTTATGTACTTACAATGATGCGCCAAGGCAAGAATGACGGTATCGGTTTGCCGCGCCGGGACATGAGATAAGGAGATGACATGAATATGCAGGTGGTAAATCCTCGGGTCTGGATGATCCTGTTTCTGATGGCGGGAACCCTGCGGGCGGCCGGGCCCGACGCCGGGCCGGCCCGAACGGTCACAGAAATCACCCTGACGGATGAAGTGCTGACGGCGCAATGTCGCCCCTTCGGCATCAATGTACACGATACCTGGTACAGCGCCGCGCACATGACCAAGCGGCGGGATGTACGCACATTCGAAGGGTCCACCTACCGGTCCATTTTCTGGGGGCCGGCCATGGCCACCAACGGCCTCTACTCCTGGTTCGGAGTGCCGGAGCAGATGGGGTGGGAAGGGGTGTACACCGGGGCGTCCTTCCGGGTCCTGACCGGTCCGGGCCGGGGGGCGACCGGGGTCGTGGCGGCCATTGAGAAGCGCCGGAAGGAAATCCATGGTGAGGAGCGGGACTTGACCTTCATCCGATTTGACCGAGCGGTTCCCGAACCCGGAAAGGGGAGCAAGCACGGTGTGATGATCGAGCGCCATGCCCTGGACGAGGGGCATCTGGAGTCCTTGTCCGGGCCGTACTGGATCTCTCCGCAGAACCGCCTCGTCTCGGGCGATGTGTCGCGGGAGTCCTTTGGGTCGCATGCGCTTCTGCTCGATGCATCCGCTGAGCCGGCGCATCTGCGCCTGACGGGGATGCGCCCCGAGTTTGCAGATTGCACCGGCGAATGGGTGCTCCGTCTGCGGACAAAAGGGGTTGGGGGGTCGCCGCGCCTGGAGGTGACGGGAGACCTGGAGGCCGACGTGGAGGTCCGGCCATCCTGGGGGCATCAGGAACTGCGCCTGGAGGTCGATGACCAACCCGGCGGGGAAAACCTGGATGTGCGGTTGATGGCGCGAGACGGCCGGGTCCTGGTGGACGACATTGAGTTGATCAAAGGCGGGGATGAGAACCCGACCCCGTTTCGGGATGCCGTGGTCGATATGATGCAGGAGCTGCGGCCCGGGATCCTGCGGTACCTCCAAATGGGGGGCAGTACCATCCGCAATACGATCGCGGACCCGGTGCGGCAGCACCGGTTTGCATCCTCCCCCTGGATGAAAACCGGGCCCGACGGACGCCAGGAACGAAACGACTTCAGCCTGCATGAATTCTACGAGCTGTGTGACTACGTCGATGCCGCTCCGTGGTATTGCGTGCCGGGGGTTCTGCACCTCGAGGAGATCGACCACCTGATGGAGTACCTGGGAGCGCCTGCCGATGTCGGGTACGGACGCAAACGGGCGGAATTGGGGCGCTCGGAACCCTGGACCGACACCCTGGAAACGATCTATATCCAATTCGGCAACGAGGCGTGGAACTCCTGGGGTCCCTTCATGTGCGGGGGCTTCAATGGTCCGGACTATTGGAAGGGCCTGATCGATCGGGCAAAAAGCTCCCCGTATTACTCTCCGCGGATCGTCTTTGTGGTGGGGGGGCAGAATTTCAATTCCGGTCTCAATCGGTCGGTTGCCGAAGCCGCCCCCAATGCCGATCGCCTCGCCCTGGCCCCGTACATAATCCAGAAGTTTCCGAAGGAAGTCAGTGAAGCCCTCGACACACAACGCAAACTGTATGAATGGTTGTTTGCCTATCCCGTCCATCGCATGCAGCGCGGGGGGATGGACGGCAATGCCGAACTCAGCAGGCAGCACAACCTGCCCCTCATGGTGTACGAGATCAACCACCATGCGACAGCCGGGAAAGGCGACCTGGAGAAACGAAATGAATTTCTCGCCTCGATCGCCGGCGGCCTGAACGTGCTGAATGCGATGCTGATCGGGGTGAAGGACTACGGCATGACGGAGCAGTGCTTTTTCACCATGTTCGGCCGGCTGAACAATGCCTATATGGATGATGTCAGGTTGTTTGGAGCGGTCTTGAATATGAAAGAGGGGGAGGAGCGCCGCCGGCCGCACTGGTATGCCCTGACCCTCGCAAACCGTGTCATGAAGGGCGACCTGGTGCGGTCGATCCACAGCGACAACGAGCCGGTGTTCAGCACGCCGATGTGGGACCGGCAGTCGAAGCAATGGGAGCGGGTCGAGGATGTGCCCGTCCTCCACAGTTACGCGTTCCGCGACGGCGCGCAGCGCGGCCTGTTGGTGCTGAATCTGGATGTATCCGAACCGCGCGAAATCCGCTTGAACACGACTGGAAAAGGCGAGCACGCGGTGGAGTCTTGGCTGTTGTCCGCCGAGGCGCCCTCGGCCAACAACGAGATTGAATTCGGTCCGCCCTCGGTCCTGCCGCAAAGCGGAGGGCTCAAGTCGGTGCAGAGTGGCACAACCCTTACGGTGCCGGCCCACAGCCTGCTGGCGTTGCGGTGGGTTGAGGCGGAATAGGGCAGGGCGACCGGGAAAAAAGCCGTCCCGGAACAAGGGGGCTGCCGGAGGCGGGCCGGGGGTTCAGCCCGGGCCGGGCATCATGGGCCGGCGGTGTCGCGCGGCGGGGCCGTGCTCTCCCGGACGATCAGCGAGGGGGTGATGGTTTCCACCCGTCCCCGGTAGTCGTGCAGGCGATCCCGGTTTTCCGCCATTTCGATGAGCAGTTCGGTGGTCCGGATGCCGACCTCGACGAGCATGGCGCTGACGCTGGTGAGCGGGGGCGCGAGGAAGTCCGCATAAATATCGTCGAAACTGCCGAGGGAAACATCCTGCGGGATCTCGAGGTGCCGGGCGAGCAGAGCCCGGCGGACTCCGATTGCGGTCAGGTCATGATAGCAGAGAAGCGCGGTGGGCAGGGGCTGGTGCTGCAGGTACTCGGCAAATTGCGTCTTGCTTTCCTCCACCACGTACGCGCGATCGATCGAGGCCCGCGGGGTGTTCTCCGCACTTTGGTCCGGCAGGTCGATCGTACAAGTCCGGACCGGCAACCCGAGGCTTCGGGCGTGTTCTTCAAAGCTGTATTTGCGGAGGAGCATGCTCCGGCTCGGATGATTCGGTGTAACCCAGACGATGTCCCGGTGGCCCAGCTCCACCACGTGGTCCACGAGACGGCGGACGCCATCGCCCTCGTCGACGCGCACGACGGGCAGGGGGCATTCCCCGTAATGGTTCAGCAAAACCGTGGGGAAATGGAGGTCTTCCAATTCGGGCGGGGCCACGATGTCGCGCATGTAGCTGAGCGCGGCGAGGCCGTCGATACGCCGTTGGTGGACCTGCTCCACGGCGGCCTGCAAGCCGTTGCGGTTGTGGCTGGGGCCTACCAGGGTGAGACCGTAGCCGGAGCGGCGGCACCCGATCTCCATACCGCTGATGATGCCGGAGATAAAGTAATCCAGGGGGCGCGGCTCGCTGGGCAGCATGGAGACGGTAAGGCCGATCATTTCCGCGCGCTGCAATTGCAGAGACCGCGCGTGATAGTTCGTGTAGTAGCCGACTTCATCGGCCGCCCGGCGAACGCGCGCGATGAGGTCGTCGCTGAACTTCTGTGAGCTGTTCGGGTTGTTGAGGATGCGGCTGGCGGCGCCAATGCTGACCCCGGCGCTCTCCGCCACGTCTTTCAGTTTTGCCATAGGTGCGATCTCCGCCAGAACTTGAGGGGACCCTTACTCCATACGAACATGCAGGAAATGTATTGAATGGGCAAACCCTTGCCCATTACGGGCCGTTTGAGAAGAAAAAACGTTCGCGTTTGCAGAACACAACACCCGTTTTGAGTTTCTCAGAATTCCGAGCACGTCAGGACGATCCGGTATACGCAAACCTCGCTGCGGCACACCACCTTGCAGCTCTCCTGTATCAGCGGCTCGCCGCAGACCGGGCAGACGCGATCCGGCGCCGTGCCGGGCGGAGGCTTCGGGGGCGGGGGGTCGAA
The DNA here is from genome assembly GCA_964500395.1 of uncultured Verrucomicrobiota bacterium. Lineage (GTDB taxonomy): Bacteria > Verrucomicrobiota > Kiritimatiellia > CAZCOO01 > CAZCOO01 > CAZCOO01. The sequence goes on along the minus strand of CAZCOO010000007.1, from coordinate 15,858 downwards.
AGGGGAAGAGCGGCCGGATGAGTTATTGCTCTGCATGACAGGGTCCTCGGGTGGGTCAGTCCGGGGGAAGCCGGCTTGCCTTGAGACGGAACCAGGCGGCCCGCTCGACCGCATTGGTGTGTAGAAGCAGTACGGCCCCCGCCTGGGTCGGATGGTTGGTCGCGATGACCCGCCAGGAAGACGGATTGCTCGCCGGAGCGGAGAGCAGGTATTGCCAGGTGACCTCGTTCGCATCCCACCCGAATGCCGGCCCCGCGCCCGGGTTGACGGGGCCGTGGATCGCCAGCGCCAGGCGGGAGGCGCCGTTGGTCGGGTCGGTCCCCGCGCGATACTCCTGCCGGTTGCTCATCTCATCGCTGTCCGCGTTCTGCGCGCCGTCCACGGAGTTGCTGGGGTCAAACCCGTGCCGGCGTTCCCACGTATCCGGCATCCCGTCTCCGTCTGCATCGGGCCGGTCGAGGGCGACGAGACTGAAGGCCCGTGTTTGGTCATTGAAACGGAAGCGATAGCGACCGTCGAGAGGGTGGGGCAGTTCGATGTTGTCGCCGAATCCGTCCCCCCGGCCAAAAAGGGGAAGGCGGGTGCGCGTCTGGTTGGTGTCTCCCCAGTTGGTATCCCAATCGGTATCGGCAACAAACTTGAAGGCGGCATTGCTCACCCCGCGAATGGTGGCCTCCATTTCCCAGAGGTGGTTGTCCACCAGTCGCATCGGGTAGGCCGTCGGGTCCCACCCGTTAAACGAGCCGGGCAGGTTCATGGCGTTGTAATGTGCCCGGGGCACGAATTCCAGCCGGTACTGGAGGGTGTGGTCATTAAAGGTGATCCGGTAGTCGCCCACCCGGGTAAGCTCGCTGGTGATGTTGTTGCCGGAGGCCACGGCGATGCCGGCAAGCGGGGCGTCTCCGCCGGCGCCCCCCCAGTTTTCATCCCAGGACCCGTCGGCGGCAAATTTGAATGCCAGGTTTGTCGGAACCCCATCCGTGGGGAGGGTGGCCTGCCAGGTGAAGTGGCCGGTCAATTCCATGGGGGTGCCGGTCGGGGACCAGCCGTTGTGATTGCCCGGCAGGTACATGGAAACCTGGTTGGCCCTGTTCTGATCGAAGCGATTCGGATCCGACCCGTATTCGAACTCGACGAGGGCGGTGAGCCCGTCGTGATCGACGTCCTCGATGGCGTCCGCGTCGTCGCCCGGGTCCAGCCCGTGCAGGCGTTCCCAGGCATCGTGGATGCCGTCGCCGTCGGCATCCTCGGGCGGCAGGGGGGACACCTCGTACCGGAGGCTGCGCTGGTTAAACCGGAACCGGTACACGCCGGAGGCGGCTCCGGTATAGCTGATGTTGCCGCCCTGCCAGTCGCCGTACTCCTCCAGCGGCAGCGCCCTGGATACCTGGTTGCTGTCGCCCCAGGAAAAGGCCCAGTCTTCATTCCCGACAAACTTAAAGTCTGCGTTCGCCCCGCCGTCCAGGAGGACCACGGCTTCCCATCCGTAATCCTCGAAGAGGAACATGGGGGCCCGGGCGAGACTCCAGTTGTTAAAATCCCCCGCCAGTGAGAGGGCCGCATAATCATGCTTTCGGGGGGTGGTCACGAGGGGGTGTGTCCCGTTTTGGAACTCCTCCAGATTGGTCCATTCGTCCCCGTCTGCATTGGCCGCTGCGTCGGCCGCATCATTCGTGGACAGGCCGTAGAACACCTCCCAGTGGTCGTGCATCGAGTCCCCGTCGGCGTCGGCCGGCGCCAGCCGCTCCACGCGGTAGGTTCGGCTGGTCTCATTGTGCCGGAAGAACAGGACATCCCCCGCGGCGGAATCGGAGACCTCGATTTCCGGTTGGTCGCCGCCCCGGCTGCCGGTTCCCGAGACCGGCAGGGAGGTTCCCGGCGGGTCGGCATCCCCCCAGCTCGTGTCCCATTCTGCGTCCGCAATGTATTTGAACCCGAACGGACCGTCCATGCGGCGGATGATGTCCCAGGTGTAGTGGTCGGTCAGAGTCATGCCGATCCCCACCGGGTCCCACTGGGAAAAGGTGCCGGTCACCGCCATCCGGTCCGCTATGTGCAGGGCATCAAACGATTGTGGATCCGTTCCGCCCTCGAACTCCTCGATGTTGCTGAGGCCGTCCCCGTCGGGATCGAGGTCGGCGTCCGCGGGACTGTCCCGATCCAATCCGTGGGCGTCCTCCCATGTATCCGGCAACGAATCCCGGTCGCCGTCCCGGTCCGGCGGGTCGGCCCGGGAATACACCACAGCGCTGTAGGGGCCGAGTCCAATCGTAGCGTTCGCGCCGTCCGCGGGGACGTGGACGGGGCCGCTCTCGACGCCGTCATAATCCGTGCCGTAGAGAGTCCAGTCGCTGTTCAGGTGCGGATGCCAGTCCCCGGCAAAAGGGAAGGGGATGTCGTAACTGCCCCAGGTGGTGGCGGAGAGGTTGACGGCCACCACGACGTCATCCCCGGTCCCGTGTTGGTCCCACCGGTGATAGGCGAGCACCTTGGCGCCGTCGTTGGCGTGCAGGATGTTGACCTGGCCGCCCTTCAGGCCGGCGGATCCCCCGTCCAGGTTGCGCCGCAGGCGGATGAGGTGCCGGAAGAGCAGGCGCGCGCGCTGCCGTTGCTCCGCTTTGTCCCAATCGAGCGGAACAAAATCGTTGAAGGGATCTTCTTCAAACCATTCCTGCCCCATAAAGAGAAGCGGGATGCCGGGCGAGGTAAACGTCAGAATCGCCCCCAGCGACGCCCGCTTGCGGGCCCAGTAGCTGCGCGGATCCGCGGGGTCGATCTTCGTGACCAGGCGCTCCGCGTTGTTGAGGCTCCCGACTTTGTCGTGCGTCTCCACATAGATGGTTCGGTAGTCCCCCGCACCGCTCAGGACCGCGTCCCGCACCGCCCGGATGGATCGGTCCGCATCGCTTCCCCGGGTCAATTCACCCACCACGTTTCCGTGAAAGGAGTCGTGCCATTCACTGTCGAACAGCATGTCGAGGTTCTGATCCTCCCCAATACTCAGGTGGCCGGGATGGGCGCTCTGGATCTCGCTGTTGATGGAGCGGATGAGGTTGTAGCCCTCGGCATTGAACACGCCGTCGTAGAACTTGATGTTGATGGGCGAGTCCCAGCGGAACCCGTCCACCCGGTATTCCTCCAGCCACATGAACACGTTGTCCCGGATAAAGTCCTGCACCCCGGCCCGGCCGAAATGGGGGCGGCGCCCCCAGATCGTGCAGCATTTGCCGTCTTCCTGGTAGAAATAGATTCCTCCGTTGTGGTCGCCGCCCCACCATCCGTCGAATTCCCAGAGGTCACAGTCCGGGTTCCGGGCGTCGTAGTGGTTGTGCACGATATCGAGCATCACCGCCAGACCCCGCGCGTGGGCCTCGCGCACGAACCGCTTGAACTGGACCGGTCCGCCATACGTCCGCTCCACGGCGAAGAGGTCGATCGGATTGTACCCCCAGCTCCGCTCCCCCGGAAACTCCGAGACGGGCATCACGTCGATACAGTTCACCCCCAGGTCCGCGAGGTAATCCAACCGGGCAATCGCGTCGTCAAACGTGGCGACGGTGCTGTCGTCCGGATCGGGATCAAAGAACGATCCGATGTGCAGCTCATAGATCACGGTGTCGTTCTTCCAGGGGGGCGTAAACGCATCGCCCTGCCAGTCGAAGGCATCCGGATCGACAATCACGGAATTTCCCCCGTCGGTCACTTCGCGGCCGCGCGGATCTTTCCGCCACAGGGTGTCGTTCACCACATATTTATATTCCTGGCCCGGGCCGGCGGCCGGGACATCCAGCGACCAATGCCCATTGCCTTCGTCCACCAGGCGGGTGCCGCGCTGCCACCCGTTGAAGTCGCCTGTAACGTCCACCGATGTCGCATTCGGCGCCCATACGCGAAAGGTCACGCCCGTACCGGATCCGTCCTGGTAAAAGGTGGCGCCCACGCCCGGTCGGGCGGATTGGGCAAACGCGGATCCCGGGCCCGCATCCGGGACGATCAGCAACAGGGCGGCGATGCAGAAACAACGGCGTGTCTTCATGGCCAAACCATAGCCGGATCCCCGCCCGGTGTAAAACGGTTTACCCGGAACGGCTGGAGACAGGGGCCGGGGAGGGAGCCCGGACGACCGGGCCGGGATCACTCGCGGGTGTGGATATAGTAGGTGCGGGGCGGCTTGTACCGCTCGATGACATCAAAGATATCCCGGTCCTTTACATTGTCTCGCCCCCCGATGACATAGATGCGGCTGTCTACGGATTCCATGGCGGCCATCCCCCGTTCCGTGAACATGGGGGCTTCCTGGAACCAGATGTCCGCGGCCGGGTCGTAGCGCTCGTTCCGGCCCAACCAGCGCAGGTCATCATGGCCGCCGACGGCGTAGATCGCGTTGCCGGCAAGGGCCGTTCGGAGATCGCTCCGCGGTCTTCGCAACGGCGCCCGGGGGGTCCAGGTATCGGCAGCGGGGTCGTAGCGCTCGTGAATGGCGACGGTGTGGGCCCCATTGTAGCCGCCGGCCACATAGATCAATCCATCCAGGACGACGGCATCCATGTATGCGCGGCCCGAGGACAGGTTGGAGACGGCGGTCCAGGTATCGGCGGCCGGGTCGTATCTCTGAACGAGGTCCGTCACCGTGTTGCTGCCGATCTCTCCTCCGATGGCATAGAGTGAGCCGGCCAGAGCCACACAGGCAAAATTGGCGCGCGCCGGAAGCAGCGGGGCGCCGGCGGCCCAGGAGTCGGTGGAGGGGTCATAGATTTCGTTGGTGGAAGAATAGCCGGCGGCCGTTCGCCCCCCGACGGCATAGAGCACGCCATCGAGGGGGGCGACAGCGAGGTCGGATCGCGGCGTGGGGAGGGGGCGTGCGGACGCCCAGGTTTCCGAGGCGGGGGAATAGATCTGGTTGGAGGCGATGGGCCCCGTTCCGTCAAAGCCCCCGATGATGTAGATGTTGGAGCCGAGGACGGCGGAATCTGCATCGGAAAAGGGGAAGAGCGCCGGACTGAGGGACGTCCAGCCGCCCGACGCGAGGGAATCCCCGCTGTAGCGGTATCCGGAGGGGGGCGCGGCATTGGTGGCCAGGATGCTGCTGCCGAGGGGCAGCGATCCGCCTGCGCTCGCCGCTGTGGTCTGTTTGGTCATGTCGGGAAAGACAATCCCATTGCCGCTGCCCGTGATGACGAGGTCCCCGGAAAGAATATCCCCCGACGCATCGAGGAAGCGGTCTTCGGCCGTCATGCCGTTGGTGTACACGAGGCGGGCTGCGACGTGAGCGTACGGGACCGAGACGAGCCGTTCCCGCGGCGTCAGGGGGGTCCCCTCGATCTGCACCTCCAGGTAGACCGCCTCATTCGTCAACGCATCTGACCACGCCCCGGCGTCCGGGCCGGCGGCTCCGATGTGCGCGGTAAACAGGCCGTCGACGACCTGGACCGTCTGCGTTTCCGCAAAGCGCGGAACGCCGCCGGCGGGCACGGTATAGAGCAAGAAGCGGATGTCCAGAGTGCCGCTGACGAGATTGGTGCCCTCCACCAGTCTGCCCTGGTAGTTCACCAGGGGGGGAGGAGGCCGGCCGAACACCGAGGGGGGACCCAACAGCAGGCCGACCAACAAAAACACGCCGTATCGCGAAAGCCCAGTCATTCCAACCCCCAATCGGCCATCCGGCCCCCTGCGTGCCGCTTCGTCCGGCCCGCTGCCCGCCCGAGGAACCCCATGGCCGGGACACCCTCGCCCGGCCGACCCGGTCCGGCTCGCGCGCCGGCCTTCAGGGAAGAGTGTGTCAGATCCTCGTCAGGAAGGCAAGGCCAAATGAGGCGGGGCGCGCCCCCCGGCCATATTGTGTTTGCTTTGATTGTCCACTGACGTACATTCCCGGCTTTCTTCTTCAGCAACGCAGCCCGGCGGGTCCCGAGGACATCCGGACGGGCGCAGGCCGGGAATCGACGGGACGTCTATGCAACCAGACATTCGCAATATCGGTATCATTGCCCACGTAGACCACGGCAAGACCACCCTGGTGGACTGCCTTTTGAAAGAAGCGGGGGTGTTCCGGGAAAACCAGCGCGTTCAGGAACGGGCCATGGATTCCATGGATCTCGAGCAGGAGAAGGGGATCACCATCCGCTCGAAGAACGCCGCGGTGAACTGGCAGGGAGTGCGGTTCAACATTGTGGACACCCCCGGCCATGCGGACTTTGGCGGCGAGGTGGAGCGCATCCTCAAAATGGTCGACGGGGTCCTGCTGCTGGTTGATGCCGCCGAGGGGCCCCAGGCCCAGACGCGGTTTGTCTTGCGGAAGGCGCTGGACCACGACCTGGCCCTGGTCGTGGTGGTCAACAAAATCGACCGGGACCACGCCGAGCCCCTGCGCGTGCACGACGATGTGCTGGAGCTGCTGCTCGAGCTCGATGCAAACGAGGAGCAATTCCACGCGCCCTTTCTCTACACCAGTGCCAAGGAAGCCTTTGTCCAGCGCGAGGTGGGAGCCGAGCGCGAACCCATGAGCGTGCTGCTCGACGTGCTGCTGGACTGGGTGCAGCCCCCGCGCACCGAGCCGGATGAGCCGTTTCGCATGCTCGTGAGCAACCTCGACTGGAGCGACTACGTCGGCCGGATCGCCATCGGCCGGATTACATCCGGACGCGTGTCGGTGGGCGACGCCCTGGTCCGCATCCGCAAAGACGGGGTGCGGGAGACAACCTCGGTGACCAAGGTCCTCCGGTTTGCCGGACTGGGCACGGAGGAAGTCCCGGGCGGGAATGCCGGGGATATCGTGGCCCTCTCCGGATTGGCGGAAGCGGATATCGGGGACACCCTCTGCGCATCCGCCGACCAGGAGCCGCTGCCCTTCGTGGATATCGATCCGCCGACCATCATGATGCAGATCGGAGTAAATGACGGGCCGCTGGCCGGCCGCGACGGCCGATACCTGACGGCCCGGCATATCCAGGAACGGCTGATCCGGGAAACCCGCACCAATATATCCCTGGAATACGAAGACACCGGAGAATCGAACTTCTTTACGGTTCGTGCCCGGGGCGATCTTCAGATTGCCGTCCTGGTGGAAACGATGCGCAGAGAGGGATACGAGGTCCTGGTCTCCCGCCCGCAGGTCATCTACCGGCAGGAGGCGGGGAGGACCCTGGAGCCCTACGAGACCCTCTGGGTTGAACTCCCGAATGAAGCCCTGGGCGATACCCTGCAAACCCTGGCGTCGCGGAAGGCCCGCGTCGATCACATGGAGCATCACGCGTCCATGGTGCACCTGGAGGCGGTCATCCCGACCCGCGGCCTGATCGGGTTTGAGAACTACCTGATCAACCGCACCGGCGGCGGGGCCGTCATGAGTCACATGTTCAAGGAGTACGCCCCCCTCTGCGGGGACATCCCCACGCGGACCTCCGGGACCCTCGTCGCGGTCGGGCCGGGGCAGTCCACCGCCTACGCACTGGATACCCTGCAGGAGCGCGGCCGGCTCTTCATCGGCCCGCAGGAAGAGGTCTACGAGGGCATGGTTGTAGGGGAGAATGCCCGCTCGGAGGACTTGCCGGTCAACCCGACGCGGACCAAACAGCTCACGAACGTCCGCGCTTCAGGATCGGACAAGGCCATTCAACTCGAGCCCCCCGTCCGGCTCTCCCTGGAGAAGGCGATCGAGTTTATCGCGCCCGACGAGTACGTCGAAGTCACCCCCAACCATCTGCGGTTGCGCAAGAAAATCCTCAATGCCACGCAGCGGAAGCGGGCGGCCCAGAAGGGGTGAGACCTCCTCGTGCCGGGCCGGCGTTGTCGGCTCCCGGATACAAACCGGGCCCGCTGTCCGGAAAAGAAAGCGGGCCCGGTCGGTACTGGATTGGCGTGCGAGCCCCGGCTCAGATGCGGGCGCCGAAGGACGCGGCCCCGTAGAGGGCGTCGTCGCCGATCAATTCCTGGATGCGGAGGAGCTGATTGTATTTGCACACCCGATCCGTGCGGCTCAGCGATCCGGTTTTGATCTGGCCGGCGTTGGTGGCCACGGCGATGTCCGCGATGGTGGTGTCTTCGGTCTCCCCGGAGCGGTGGCTGATCACGGCGGTGTAGCCCGCCAGCTTGGCCATTTCGATGGCATCGAGCGTCTCCGTCAGCGTGCCGATCTGGTTGACCTTCACCAGGATCGAATTGGCCACGCCCATGTCGATTCCCTTTTTCAGGAACTTGGTGTTGGTGACGAAGAGGTCATCGCCCACGAGCTGGCAGCGGTCGCCGATCTTGTCGGTCAGGATTTTCCATCCCTCCCAGTCGTTTTCGTCGCAGCCGTCCTCGATGCTGATGATGGGGTAGTTGTCCACCCACTCGGCGAGGTAGTCGACCATCTCTTCGGCCGATTTTTCCGAGCCGTCGCTCTTGTGGAACACATACTTCTTCTTATCGGCGTCGTAGAATTCGCTGGAGGCCACATCGAGGGCGAGGAAGACATCCTCACCGGGCTTGTAGCCGGCCTTCTCGACAGCGGTCATGATGACGTCGAGGGCATCGGTATTGCTCTCGAGGATCGGGGCGAAGCCGCCCTCGTCCCCGACGGCGGTGTTGCATCCCTTGTCCTTCAGCACTTTTTTCAAAGCGTGAAAGACCTCCGTGCCCATCCGCAGGCCCTCGGCAAAATTGGCCGCGCCCCGGGGGATAATCATGAACTCCTGGACATCGATGGGGGCGTCGGAGTGGGAACCGCCGTTGAGGATATTCATCATGGGGACCGGGAGGGTTTTGGCATTGGCCCCGCCGATATAGCGGTAGAGGGGGAGGTCGGCGTAGTCGGCGGCCGCCTTGGCCACGGCAAGCGATACCCCGAGGATGGCGTTCGCGCCGAGCTTGGCTTTGTTTTCCGTGCCGTCGAGTTCCAGCAGGGCGGTATCGATGGCCCGCTGGTCCATGGCATCCATGCCTTCGATGGCGGGGGCGATGGTTTCATTGATGTTGTTCACCGCCTGCTGGACGCCCTTGCCCAGGTAGCGGCCCTTGTCGCCGTCGCGCAGTTCGATGGCTTCGTTTTCGCCCGTCGAGGCGCCGGAGGGGACCGCCGCCCGGCCGGCCGCGCCGGAATCGAGCAAAACATCCACTTCCACGGTGGGGTTGCCGCGCGAATCGAGAATTTCACGTCCGAAGACGCTGAGAATTGCAGACATGTTCATTTCTCCTGTGCTAGGGTGAAGGCCTCGGTTTTCTTGCTGGAAAACCGGGCGCGAACCGGTTCGAATCGAAGGAGAGCGAACACTAGCGAATGGATCGCCGGCTTGGCAAGCCGCAATGCGGCCTGCCGGGGGCGGTCCGCCGGAGTGAAAAGGACGGTCGTTTGGGAACCCGCATCGGCATACTTGGAGGCAGCTTTAATCCGGTCCACACCGGCCATCTCATCATGGCCCAGGATGCGTTTGAGCGATTCAGCCTGGACCGGGTGCTCTTCGTGCCGGCCAGCCGCCCCCCGCACAAGACATCCCAGGTGCTGGCCGCGGACCGCCACCGGCTGGCCATGCTGGAGTATGCCACGGAGGGGGACTGGCGGTTTGAGGTCTGTCCCATTGAGATTGAGCGGGGAGGGACCTCCTATACGATCGAGACCCTGCAGCAGTTGCGGGAGAGAGACCCGGAGGATGCCCTGTTTTTCATCATCGGCCTGGACAGCCTGCTCGACCTGCATACCTGGAAAAACGTTGATGAGCTTCTGGGGCTGTGCGAGATTATCACCATTGACCGTCCGGGAGTGGAGAGCCAGACCCTGACGCCGCGAGACCTGCAGCTTCCCCACGAACGGGCTTCCCGCCTTCTGGACAACATCATCAGCGGGCACCGGTTGGATATCGCCTCGTCCGACATCCGGGGACGGGTGGAGGAAGGGCTGAGTATCCGGTACCTGGTGCCCCCGGAAGTGGAAATGTATATTGCGGAGCACCGCCTCTACGGAACCTATGAATGTACCTGACAATTCGGACCGCCGGCCGGCCGGGAAGGCGGAGACGCTGAGCCTGCTGCGGCTGGCGGCCAAAACGCTGGACGATAAAAAAGCGGAAGAGTTGACGATTCTCGACGTGCGCGGCCTCTCCCCCGTCACGGATTATTATCTCATCGCCTGCGGTCTGTCCCAACCCCACCTGAAAGCCCTCTCGGAAGAGCTGCAGGTCTCCCTGAAGAAGCAGGCCGGGTTTCATGTATACCGGCGCGCCGGGACGCCGGAGAGCGAGTGGATGGCCCTGGACTACGTGGATGTCGTCGTGCATCTCTTTTCGCCCCAGGCCCGGTCCTTTTACGACCTGGAAACCCTGTGGGCCGATGCCCCCCGTATGGGAATCGACGACCTCGTCCCCGCGTAACCCTCGTCAGGGCGTTTCGAGGAATCGCTGGAGACGCCGTTCGATAATCGCATCCTTCCACTCGGCTCTCTGCTGCAGGGCTGCCTCCAGCTTGCGGATTTCCTCCTGCAGGGATTCGATTCGCGCCCGGTAGCGGGCTTCCCGGATTTCGAACCGTTCGGACAGGGCGTCTCGCACTGCCTGCCGGATGTTTTCCCGCGCGGCCTCGGATTCCGCTTCCCGGTAGGTCTCTTTCAGCGGCTGGAGAGACTCTTCCGAGGGAAGGATCTCGCGGGTGGGCGGTTCGGGCGCGGGGCCGGGCCCCGGGCCCCGAGGGGCCAGCATGGCGCTCACTTTTTCGCGGAGCAGCGCCCGGTCGGCAGGGGCGAGGGTCTGCAGGATCCGGCGCAGTTCGGGGTCGTCGCGCACGGCGCGATCCAGGCGTTCGCGGGTCAGGCGGGCGCGCAGGGCATCGTGGAAGGCGCGCGGATCCTCTTCCATCAGGCGCGCGAGACGCTGGTACTCCTCCGGGTTCTCTTCCCGCAGGGTTTGCATCCATTCCTGGAGAAACGGGTGGTGACGCCTCATCCCCCGGCGCGACCCGTGGCGTCCGGGCCCGCCTCGCTGTTCGACCCGGAGACCGGGCGCGTCACCGGGTGGGGGGGATTCGGCCCGGCCGGCGTCCGGCAGGGCGCCGCCGGCGAGCACAATGCAGAGAGCGATGGTCATCCTGTTCATGTTCCTTCTCCTTCGAGCAGGCTCGCCGCCAGGTCGTCCAGGGACTCGCGGGTGGCGCCTTCATAGGCGGAGGCCAGGGTGAGTTCGGACTGGGTGAGGGCGACATCCGCTTCCAGGGCTGCCAGCCGCTCTTCCATGTCCGTTTCCACCCATTCCGGGATCTCGACAGTGTCGGCGGGGTGCGGGGTCGCGGCGACCGGCGGGGCGGGGGCCTCCCAGTGGCGGACCACGTACCAGAGACCGCCGCCCAAGACAACCGCCAGGAGGGCATAGGTCAGCGCCGGCTGCCAGAGCTGCGCGAACGAAGGACGCGGCTCCCTCTCTTGCCGGCGGGCGGACTCGGCACGGATACGGGCCCGCACGGCCCGCATGGTTTCGCCGCGGGGCTCCTCTGCACCGCTCGCACCGCGCGCTTCCAGAAGGATGGCGTCGAGCGCCGCCTGTTCCCGTTGCCATTCCGGCTCCCGGGCGAGTCGGCGGTGCAGGCGGGTCCGGCGGCGGCGGGAAAGCTCTCCCGCCTGGGCCAACAGCAATTCGCGTTCTATCTCGTCTCGAGTCATGATTTCACCGGTTGTATGCCTTGTACTCATCTGCCAGCAGCGGGCGCAAATGGCGCAGCGCATACTGCATGCGGGCCAGAGCGGTATTGATGGACACTCCCTGGATCGCGGCGATATCCTTGAACGGCAAATCGCCCTCGACCCGCATCCAGAAGACCTCGCGCTGCTCTGCCGGCAGATTCCGGGTGGCCGCCCGGATCCGGTCTCCGAGGTCCCGGTCCGCGGACGGGGTCGAAGGAGGCGGCCCCGGCGCGGCTACCTGGTGGAGCCGGGGTGTGCCCTCCGGCGATTCCTCGTCGAGGCTGTATTCGGGACGCCGCTTCCGGGCCCGGTCGATAATGAGATTGTGCGCGATGCGGAACAGCCAGCTCATAAACCGATCCCCCCGGAACGCCGGAAGATGTCGAATGGCGCGGATCCAGACCTCCTGGAAAATATCGTCCGCATCGTCCTTTCCCTCGGTGGTCTTGAGTATATACCCGTACAACGGTCGGCGCGTGAGCTCGACAAGCCGGTTCAGAGCTTGCTCGTCGCCCTGGCGCGCCCGTTTCAGCAACCGCTTTTCGTGGATCTGCATACTGGGGGTTCATCTCCCGTCTCACTCCAGGCACACAACGTCCGGGAGCAGGGGTTTATTGCCTTCGGGAAGGATTTTTTCGTCTCGGGATGCCCCTGGCCAGCATAATTCGTCTTTCCCATTGAATTGCGGGGAGGTTGGGTTATGATGCCGACTCCCAATCAGGTCTGCATTCAGCAGGAGAACGTTACCACAACCGAATGGATGAGTTGCCCCGATGATGCGTGAACGTGTGAATCCTTTGCATGGCCTGCCCGGGGCGTATTTGCCATCTCTCAGATCCACGTGAAATGGCCATGAACCGCGGAAAAGTGCTGCAATACGTTGTGATCGCGCTGCTGGCGGTGATGCTTCTTCTATACGTGGCCGTCAATATCATCCCCCCCAAGCTGGAAAAAGATCGTACCCCAAAGTCCTACGCCCGCCAGGTTGGCCTTCCCGTGGAATACACCAACAGCGTGGGGATGCGGCTGCGCCTGATGCCGCCCGGCAGTTTTATGATGGGCAGCGAAGAGGAGACCCTGGGCCACACGGTGTACGAACACTACCACGAGAAGACCATCGAGCGGCCGTTCTACATCGGCGTGACGGAAGTCACACAGCGGCAATACGAGGATGTGATGGGGACCAATCCGGCGTACTTTGCCGATTCATCTCCGAATCTGCCCGTCGAAAACGTCACCTGGTTCGATGCCGTTCGGTTTTGCAATGCCCTGAGTGAGCGGGAAGATCTGCCCGTGGTGTACCATTATCGAAACGAGCAGTGGGTGATGGACCGCGAAAGCACGGGATATCGTCTCCCCGTGGAAACAGAGTGGGAATATGCCTGCCGGGCCGGTACGCAGAGCCCGTACTACAACGGCCCGGCCCGGGACCTGGCGGCGGCCCAGCAGCGGCTGAAATGGATCGCCTGGAGCCGCTACTCCGCCCGAGGAGAGTCCCATATTGTGGGCACAAAGCAGCCCAACCCGTGGGGCCTGTACGATATGCTGGGGAATGTCTGGGAGTGGACCTGGGACTGGTTTGCCCCCTATCCCGTCACCCGCACCTGGTTTTACGGCCCGGAGCGAGGCATCCAGGGGCGGACCATCCGCGGGGGAGGCTGGTATTCCGGGGTCACCAAGCTCCGCGCGTCCCATCGGCGGGATTACCTGCCCCAGGATGCGTGGAATATGCTCGGCTTTCGTTGTGCCCGCACGGTCTGGGTGGATAACGATGACTCCTGAGTGAGCCGTCCGGTGCCGTCGTCTGCCCCCGCCGGGCTCAGTCGGCCTGTGACTTGAAAGGTCCGGTCCGCTGTGGCAGGGTCCGGCTCTCCCCCCATCGGATCGGATTCAAGAGGGAAGGTTGCTTTATGACGGATATCAAACTGGTCGTCCTCGACTTTGACGGGACGGTGATGTGCTACGATGAAGAGCCGGGGTTCTTTCATCCGGAGATCGTAAATCTCCTGAACGAAATGGAGGATCGCGGTATCGCCTGGTGCGCCAACAGCGGCCGCACGCTGGACAGCCAGGTGGAGGTCCTGGAGGCCTCCGCCGAACGGGGGCTGCGGCATTGGCCCTGCGGGATACTCTGCGACGAGCGACTGATTTTTGAGCGCCGGGAAGATCGCTTTATGCCGCTCTCGGCCTGGAATCGCTGGGCTGATGATCTCACGGCCCGCCTTCACCAGCACGTGCGCGCCGCCCTGGCCGGTACGCTTCCCCGCTGGCGGGCCGAGTATGCGTTTTCCCTCGTTCGGCTGGATACCTTGGGGTCCGCCTTTTGTCTGCGCGAGGACGGGGAGCAGCCTGAACAGTTTTTCCGGGCGTGCCGCGACCATCTCGCGGGGGTCCCCGGCTCGCGGGTGATTCGCAACGGCCAATGGGTGGCCGTGATTCCCGACCAGTTGGGCAAAGGGCACCAGTTGCGCCGCTTCCTCATGAACCTCCGGCTGCCGGCCCGCCGGGTGTTGGCCGTGGGGGATCATATCAACGATCTTCCCATGCTCGAAGGCTGGGCGGCCGCGCATGTCGGCTGTCCGGCGGATTCCGCGCCGGAGGTCATTCGTGCGGTGACCCGGGCCGGCGGTACCGTGGCCGCGGAAAACGGGCCTCTCGGAACCCGCGAAATCCTGCAGCGTGTAGTGGAAACACAAGGAGACAAGGCGACGGCCCGGCCGGCTCGAGCGGCATGTGCGGAGGATCCCGTCTCATGAACACACACCCCTTCCGGGCTCTTCGCCCGCCGACCCATCTGGCTGCCGACGTCGCCAGTCCGCCGTATGATGTCGTAAACACCGAAACCGCGCGCGCCCTCGCTGCCGGGCGACCCGAGAGCTTCCTGCATATCGTGCGCCCGGAAATCGACCTGCCCCCCGGCACCGATCTCTACGACGATGCGGTCTATGCCAAGGCGGCTGAGAATTTCCGGGATTTTCAGGATCGGGGCTGGCTCGTTCGCGACAGCGAGCCCGCTTTTTTCGTCTACCGGCAGGCGATGGGGGAGCAGATCCAGACCGGCGTCGTGACCACCTGCCACGTCCGGGATTACGAAGAGGACCGCATCCTCCGGCACGAAAGTACCCGGGCAAAAACCGAGGACGATCGCACCCGCCATGTGGATGCCTTGGGCGCGAATGCGGGCCCCGTGTTTTTGACCTTTCGGGACGAGCCCGTGTTGAACGAGTTGATTGAAAACGCCACGAGCGGTGCGCCGGAGTACGACTTTACCGCCGATGACGATGTGCGCCATACCGTCTGGAAGGTCACGGAAACCGCCCCATGGGTCGACGCCTTTGCCGCGATCCCCCGGGCCTACGTGGCGGACGGTCATCACCGCAGTGCCGCGGCCGCCCGCGTGGGGCGCATGCGCCGGGAGCAAAACCCGGACCATACCGGCCACGAGGCCTATAATTGGTTCCTGGCCGTCCTCTTTCCCGCGAGTCGGCTCAATATCCTGCCGTACAACCGATGCGTGGCCGATTTAAACGGCTTGTCGCCGGAGACATTCCTCGAAGCCGTCGGGCATGTCATGCGAGTGGAGGCCGGGGGGGCTGACTGTCCGGATCGGGCCCGCTCGGCCTGCATGTACCTGGACGGCACTTGGCACACCCTTTCCTGGCCCCCCCCGGCGGGCGACGATCCCGCCGCGGCGCTTGATGTCAGCGTGCTGCAGGAGCGGATTCTGGGGCCGATCCTGGGGATCGACGACCCGCGGCAGAGCCCCCGCATTGATTTTGTGGGAGGCATTCACGGTCCGGGGGAACTGGTCCGCCGGGTGGAAGACGGGCGCGCGGCGGTCGCCTTCTCCCTGTATCCGACAGACATCCGCGAACTCATGGACGTCGCCGATGCGCGGCGCAACATGCCGCCGAAGAGCACCTGGTTTGAACCCAAACTCCGCTCCGGCTTGCTCGTACACACATTGGACGGCGACATATAGCCGTGCCTGCCACCGCATGCGCCCCGCCATGCGGCAAAACGGGCGATTGACGAGTTCTCCGGGAATCTCTATAGTCCATCCCCTGCCTTCCATTATGGGCGATTAGCTCAGTTGGCCAGAGCGCTTGCCTCACATGCAAGAGGTCACAGGTTCAAGTCCTGTATCGCCCACCATCCAAACGCTGCACCCCGCCACCGGCGGGGTTTTGCATTCAGGATGGCAGGCCATCCAAAAG
>CAZCOO010000006.1:0-36555 GCA_964500395.1 uncultured Verrucomicrobiota bacterium | reverse complement strand
CCCCCCCCCCCCCCCCCCCCCCCCCCCCCCCCCCCCCCCCCCCCCCCCCCACACCACCCCACCACTAGCCGTCGGCAGCGACAGATGTGTAAAAGAGCCAGGTACGGGGGGGCGGGTTATGCAGCCGGCGGGGCCCATCGACCTGGGTAATTCCGGCACCGGGATGCGCCTGCTGACCGGGTTTCTCGCCGGCCGGCCGGTGGATGTGGAACTGGTGGGGGACGCCTCGTTGACCCGTCGCCCCATGAAGCGGATCGCGGAGCCGATGCGGCAGATGGGCGGCCGGGTAACGCTGTCCGGTGAACACGGGACGGCGCCGATCCACATTCTCGGCGGAGAGTTAAAGGGAATCACCTACGAGCTGCCCATCGCCTCCGCCCAGGTCAAATCCTGCATTCTGCTGGCGGGGCTGTTCGCGGAGGGGCGGACCGAGGTCATCGAGCCCGCACCCAGCCGGGACCATACAGAGCGGCTCATGCGACGATTTGATATTGCGGTGGATGTCGAAGGCGGCCGCGTGGGCATCGACGGCTCGGGCCGGCGCGGACCGGATATCCGCGGACAGATCTTGAGCATTCCCGGCGATTTTTCGTCGGCCGCCTTCTGGCTCGTGGCCGCCGCGGCCGAGGAGGGACGCCGCGTTCTGCTCCGGGGAGTCGGGTTGAATCCGCGCCGCACGGGCCTTCTGGACGTATTGAAGCGGATGGGGGCCGACATCGAGGTCTTTCCCTACACCGATCCGGAATTGCTCGAGCCCTGCGGCGATATCGAGGTCCGGGGGGCATCCCTGAAGGGGATCAAAGTGGGCGGCGACCTGATCCCCAACCTCATCGACGAATTGCCGCTTGTCGCGGTTGCCGGGGCCCTGGCCAAAGGCAAGACCGTGATCCGCGACGCGGCGGAGTTGCGGGTGAAAGAGTCCGACCGGATTTCCTGTATGGCGGCGAACCTGGCCTCCATGGGGGTGGCGGTGGAGGAGACCGATGACGGCATGATTGTTCAGGGCGGGGCGTCCCTGCGGGCGCCGGACCAGGCGATTCAAAGCCGGGGCGATCACCGGATTGCCATGGCCATGGCCGTGCTGGCGCTGTACCAGGACGATCCCGTCTACATTACGAATGTGGCCTGTACGGAGACATCCTACCCCGGGTTCTGGGAGCACCTTCACGAATTGGGAGCCGACGTTGACTGAATCCACCATGATTATTGCCATTGACGGTCCGTCCGCATCCGGGAAATCGACGGTGAGCAAACTCGTGGCCCAACGCCTCCGGTTTGTCTACGTGGATTCCGGCTCCCTGTACCGGGGCGTCACCTGGAAGGCGGTGCACGAGGGGGTCGACGTGCTGGACAGCGCACGGGTCGTGGAAATGACCAACGACGCCGTCTGGGAGTTCCTGGTGGAAGACCGGGCCCTGGTCTTCCGCATCGACGGCGACTATCCGGGGGACCAGATCCGGTCCGAGCCGGTCCGCGAGCGCGTCTCCTACATCGCGGCCATCCCGGAAATCCGGTCGTTTATCGTGGAGCGTCTCCGGGAATCGGTCCGATTCGGAAACGTGGTGATGGAAGGGCGGGACATAGGGTCCGTGGTGTTCCCGGACACGCCCTACAAGTTTTATCTCGATGCCGATCCGGAAGAACGGGCCCGCCGCCGCCACCAGGAATTGCTGAAGGCCGAAGGGCGGGGCGAAGTGGACGAAGTCTACGAATCCCTGAAGCGGCGGGACCAGATGGACAGCAGCCGGAAAACCGCCCCCCTTCAGATTCCCCTCGGGGCCAAGGTGATCAACAGCACCGCCATGTCCATCGACGATGTCGTCGACACCATTGTCCGGCACATCCCCGAAGCCCGGACCGAACCCCAGCCCGGCTCCACGGGCTGATTGAGCCTGGTGCGGGAGTCCTCGCCGGGAAGGATGATGCATCGGGACACGCCGCTCTACCCCGGGCCTGGACGCGCGGCGGGTTCAGGGGCTGCTGTCTCCGTCCGGTTCCGGCCAACGATGAGGCACGGTGACCTTGTCGGATAGATCGTAGCCCAGATTCCGGGCGGTTTTATAGGCATCCTCCAGCAGGCTCGCCTCCGGGTCCGGGGTGCGGGACATGAACCAGATGTATTTGCGGTTTCGAGTGCCGACCGCTGTCACCTGGTAGCCTTCATCCAGGTAGACCACGTAGTAGGGCAGACGGAACGGCCAGATGAACTGCATCCGCCATTCGGCGTTGGTGTCTTCGTCGTGAATGAAGCCGGTGGGGTGGTAGGTCTTCACGGGGCCGTCAAAGCCGCCTTTGCGAAATCGGTACGTGGTCTGTACGCGGCCCTGTTTATCGAGTTCGTAGGATTCCACCGCGTTGTAGATGTCGGTTTCCAGGGGGGTCAGCAGGCCGGAGTGCACGTACCAGTCGCCCATGTATCGATCGAGGTCCACGCGGTCCACGGTCGCGGGCGGGGGCATGCTGCTGCAGCCGGCCATGCTCACCAGCGCCGCAAGGGCGCAGGCCGCGAACAGAAGGCAGACCGGGAGTGACCGGCGGAGGCCGGGATTCGAGTGAATGGTGGGGTTCACAGGGGGTCCTTTCCGTTGGGTTCCTGCAGACGGGTGAGGGTGGATTCCAGGTGGTTCCTGAATCGAACATATCCGGGTTCAGGCATTGGTGATGATCTCCTCATGGAAGGCCTGCCCGGCCTCGGGCTGGTGGGTGTACGGGCGCATTCAGGTCAGGGCCCGGGCCAGGAGTTGAGCCGGATGGTAGGCGGGCCGGTTCAGGCCGTCGAGCACCTGGTGCCGGCAACTCATCCCCGGTGCGCAGAGCAGGGCGTCGGGGTTGTCGCGGAGGGCGGGGAAGAGGACCATGTCGGCAATCTCCATTGAGAGGCGGTAGTGCCGCTGCAGGTATCCGAACGAGCCCGCCATCCCGCAGCAGCCGGTGGGCAGGAGTTCGACGATGACGTCCGGGATGAGCTTGAGGCAATTCACGGTGCAGGACGCGCCCGCCAGGGCTTTCTGATGGCAGTGCCCGTGCACCAGGATGTGCGGACTGCTCAAGGGGGCGAGGGGCATATCGTGCAGGCGGCCGCGTTCATGTTCTTCGGTGATCCATTCTTCAAACAGGCGGGCGGAGCGGGCGACCCGGCGGGCCCGGTCGCGCCAGGCCGGGCGGACCAGCTCGGGCGCTTCATCGCGGAAGCCGAGGAGGGCGGAGGGCTCCAGTCCTACGATCGGGAGACCGGCGTCCGCGGCCGGACCCAGGACGTCCAGGGCCGTTTCCATGCACGACCGGGCGCCCCGCACAAAGCCCTTGGACATCTGGGTGCGACCCGAGTCCAGCGGGCCGAGAATTCGAATCCCATACCCGGCTCTTTCGAGCACGGCGACCGCGGCCATGCCGACCTCCGGCTCCGCATACTCGGTAAACTCGTCGATGTAGAGCCCGATCTCGCCGCGGGTCGGGGCCGCGGGCGCCTCCCGCCTGGTCCACCATTTGCTGAAGGGGGTGCGGGCAAAGGCGGGGACCGGCCGCTCGGGGGCGATGCCCAGCAAGCGCTTCACGGGGGGGAGATTGGCCACGGCCGTGGCCAGGCGGGGCGCCGGGCGCGCGAGGCGGGCGCCGAAGGCATAGTGCCCGAACACCCGGTCGCCGAGAGAGGCCCCTTCGCGATCGATCCGCTTCTGCTGGACTTCGGCTTTGATGCGGGCCATGTCGACGCTGGAGGGGCACTCCGTGGCACAGCCCTTGCAGGAGATGCAGGAGTCCAGCACGGCCCATACATCGGGGGAGGTCCAGGCGGCATCGGGATCGGGCGCCGTCAGCAGATGGCGAAGGACGTTGGCCCGCCCGCGCGTGGACAACCCCTCGCGGCCGGTTGCCATATAGGTGGGGCACATGGTGCCGCGCCCCGCACTCTGACGGCAGACCCCGGTCCCGTTGCAGGCCTCGACGGCCCGGACCAGCCCGTGTCGGTCCGACCAGTCGAATTCGGTGTCGATCTCGGGGGTTCGCGATTCCGGGTGGGCGCGGAGGTCGATATCGGCCGGCCGGGGGTCCACGATCTTGTGCGGGTTCAGAAGGTGATGGGGATCGAACAGATCCTTCACCTTTCGCTGCAGCTCGATCATCTGGGTAGAAAATACGCGATCGTGGTAGGGGGCGCGAAGCCGACCGTCGCCGTGCTCGCCGGAGAGGGATCCCCCGTAGGCATGCACCAGGTCGGCGGATTCTTCGAGGATGCGGCGAAAGTGTTCCAGGTGGTCGGGGTCTTTCAGGTTCATGAGCGGCCGCAGGTGGAGGAGTCCCACCGAGGCATGGCCGTAGTAGACGCAGTCGAATCCGTGCCGGCCGAGGAGGGCGCGAATATCGCGGACAAAGGAGGCGAGGTCGGACGGCAGCACGGCGAGATCCTCGATCATGGTTACCGGCTTGGCATCGCCCGGGGTCGAGGCGAGCAGACCCAGGCCGGCTTTCCGGACCGCCCAGGCGCGGGGGGCGTCCCCGGCCTTCAGCACCGGGCAGGATGTGCGTGCGCTGTCCCGGCCGAGGGCCTGTTCCAATTGGTGCGCCCGCTCCGCGAGATTGTCCCCGCCGTGGTTGTCCTGCAGTTCAATAATCAGAACGGCGGCCGGATCGCCGTCGATCCACTGGCGGTTGCCGGCTTGCTCCCGGTTCCGCCGGGCCGCTTCCATGACGTGCCGGTCGATGAGTTCGACCGCGGCCGGGGAGGATTCGAGCACGAGGGGGACGGCCTCGCAGGCCTCTTCCACGGACTCAAAGTGGGGGACGAGGACGATGCGGTCCCGGTGCAGGGGGGACAGGCGCAGGTCCGCCTCCGTGAACAGGGCGAGGGTGCCCTCGCTGCCGCAGATCAGGGGGACGAGGCTGAAGGGGGGACCCTCCGGATCGAAGGGTTGGCGCCGTGCCATCTCGTCGAGGGCGTAGCCGGTGTTGCGCCGGACGATGCGGGGATCGGGATACTCGCGGAGAATGGCCTCCCGGTTTTCGCCGATCAGGGACTCTATCCCCCGGAGCAGCGCGCCCTCGCGGGTATCGGCCGCCGCCCGCGCCCGGTAGTCGGAGTCCGGAAGGGGCTCGGCCCGGACCGAGGTCCCGTCCGCGAGGAGGAGGTCCAGGGCTTCGACGTGGTCCCGCGTCGTCCCGAACCGGACGGAAAACGATCCGCTGGAGTTGTTTCCGATCATCCCGCCGATATTGGCCTGGCGGGAGGTCGAGGTGTCGGGCGGGAATTTGAGCCCGTAGGCGCGCACCGCATCGTTGAGGTCGTCCTGAATGACGCCGGGTTGCACCACGGCCCGGCGGCAGTCGGGATCGATGGACAGGATGCGATGCATGTGGCGGGAAAAATCGACCACCACGCCGTCGCCCACGCACTGGCCGGCCAGGCTGGTGCCGCCGCCCCGGGCGATAAGCGGAGTCGCCGAATCGGAGGCCCAGGCGAGGAGCGCCCGGGCATCCTCCGGGCAGGAAGGAAAGCACACCCCGGCGGGGAGTTCCTGGTACAGGGAGGCATCCTGGCTGTACAGCAGCCGGGCCGTCCGGGATCGATCGATGAGGCGGCCGGCGGGGTCCGGCCGCGGGCCGGGTGGGGGATGTTCTGTCTTCTGCATAGGCAAGACATACTCCTGATGAAACGTTCAATCAAGGAGGAGAGAGCACATGCGGGCAATTTGCCGCGGGGTCACGGCCCCGGGCGTCCCGCCCGCCGGCGGCCGCCTCAAACCGGGAACCGCCCTGCCGGGGGTCTCCCGGGTGGCACGGAGGGCGCGGGCCTGCTATAGTGATCATCCTTTTTCACCCCGTGGTAAGGACACTCCCATCCGATGAGCAGCAAATGGATCGAAATCGCAGGCGCGCGCGAGCACAACCTGAAGGGGATCGATGTACGCATTCCGCGCAATCAATTGACGGTGATCACCGGGCTGAGCGGATCGGGGAAGTCCTCGCTTGCGTTCGATACCCTGTTTGCCGAAGGGCAACGGAAATATGTGGAGAGCCTGTCGGCCTATGCGCGGCAGTTCCTGGAACAGATGCAGAAGCCCGATGTGGAACACATCGAGGGGCTGTCCCCGGCCATTTCCATCGAGCAGCGCACGGCCGGGGGAAATCCGCGGTCCATCGTGGCCACCACCACGGAGATTCACGATTACCTGCGCCTACTGTTCGCCAGTATCGGAAAGCCCCATTGCCCCAAATGCGGGAAACCCATCTCCACGCAGAGTGCCGAAGAGATTGTCGACCAGCTTTTGCAGCTTCCGAATCTCACCCGGCTGATGCTCGCCGCTCCGCTGATCCAGGGGCGCAAGGGCGAGCACGAAGACACGTTGCAGCGGATCCGCAAAGCGGGGTTCGTGCGGGTGCGGATCGATGGGGAGGTGTACGATGTCGATGCCCTGCCGAAATTGGATAAGAAGCGCAAGCATACGGTGGAGGCGATTGTCGACCGGTTGGTGATCAACGAGAAGATTCGCACGCGGCTGACGGATTCCGTGGAGACGGCCCTCGGCCAGAGCGGCGGCGTGGTGATCGCGATGGTGGACCGGGGTACGGGCGGATGGGAAGAGCGACTCTTCTCGGAGAAGAATGCCTGCATTGAATGCGGCATCAGTTTCGATACGCTCTCCCCGCGGCACTTCTCCTTCAACAGCCCCTACGGCGCGTGTCCGACCTGCCACGGGCTGGGGACCATGATGATCTTCGACGAGGACCTGGTCGTACCCGACAAAACGAAGAGCCTGGCGGGCGGTGCGGTACAGGGATGGCGGCGGGGCGGGCGCCGCATGATCATCTATTACAAGAAACTGTTGCGGGCCCTGGCGGACCACTACAACATCGATATGGACACGCCGTACGAGGACCTGCCCGCCTCGTTTCGCGACATCCTGCTGTACGGATCCGGCGATGAGGAGATGCCGTTCGGATTCTGGCGCGGCGGCCGTTTTCACAAGTATGAAAAGCCGTTCGAGGGGGTGATCCCGAACCTGGAGAGGCGGTATCGGGAAACCGAGAGCGACTTCACCCGCCAACGGCTCCGGCAGTACATGAGCCGGCAATTGTGCACGGACTGCCACGGCGCGCGTCTCCGCCCCGAGGCGGCTGCCTGTACCATTCAGGGGGTCGGCATCGTGGAGGTCACATCCATGTCGATCAAAGATGCCGCCCGCTTCTTCGACGGGCTCGAGCTTCCGGAACAGGACGACCTGATTGCCCGCGAGATCCTCAAAGAAATCCGCTCCCGCCTCCAATTCCTGGTCAATGTGGGGCTGGACTACCTCACCCTCGACCGGGAGAGTGGGAGTCTTTCCGGGGGGGAGGCGCAGCGGATTCGGCTGGCGACGCAAATCGGCGCCGGCCTCGTAGGGGTCCTGTACGTGCTGGACGAACCCAGCATCGGCCTGCACCAGCGCGACAACATCCGGCTGATCAACACCATGAAAGAACTGCGCGATACCGGGAATACCGTGGTTGTCGTCGAGCACGACGAGGAGACCATCCGCCAGGCCGATTACATTCTCGATCTCGGGCCGGGGGCGGGCGCCCACGGCGGGCACCTGGTGCACAGCGGCCCGCTGAAGTCACTCCTGCGCAACCGGCGGTCGCTGACGGCCCGCTACCTCAACGGACAGCAGGAAATCGAAATCCCCGCCCGCCGGGTAAAGCCCGATGGACGGTGGCTGGAGATCAAGGGCGCGCGGGAGAACAACCTGCAGAACATCAATGTGCGGATTCCCCTCGGCGTCTTCGTCGGCATCACGGGCGTCTCGGGCAGCGGCAAGAGCACCCTGGTGGACCAGATCCTCCGCCGGGCGCTGTTCCGCCACTTTCACGGCTCACGGGAGCGGCCCGGCCGGCACCGCCGGATCCTGGGCCTGGACCACCTGGACAAGGTGATCGTCATCGACCAATCGCCGATCGGACGGACCCCCCGGAGCAATCCCGCCACCTACACCGGCGCCTTTACCCAGATTCGCGATCTGTTTGCCTCGCTGCCGGCCGCCAAGGTGCGCGGATACGGGCCGGGCCGGTTCAGCTTCAATGTGAAGGGCGGGCGATGCGAGAGTTGCAAGGGCGACGGGATCCTGAAGATCGAGATGCATTTCCTGCCGGATGTATACGTGACCTGTGAACAGTGCGGGGGGCGCCGCTACAATCGGGAAACACTCGAAGTGCGCTATCACGGCCGGAGCATCGCCGATGTGCTCGACATGACGGTGAACGAGGGCCTGGAGTTCTTCCAGGCCATTCCCACGCTACAGCGAAAGTTGCGGACGCTCTCCGACGTGGGGCTGGGGTACGTGAAGCTGGGCCAGCCCGCCACCACGCTCTCCGGCGGCGAGGCGCAACGGGTCAAGCTCTCCTCGGAACTCAGCAAGAAGGAAACCGGGCGCACCCTCTACATCCTGGATGAGCCGACGACCGGTCTGCATTTCGCGGATGTACACAAGCTTCTGCAGGTGTTGCGCCGCCTTCAGGAGAGCGGCAACACCGTCATGGTCATCGAGCACAACCTGGATGTGATCAAGTCGACGGATTACATTATTGATCTGGGGCCGGAAGGCGGCGATGCTGGGGGGCGTGTGGTGGCCCGGGGCACCCCGGAAAAGGTGGCGGCCCATCCAAAGTCGCACACCGGCGCCTACCTGGCGCCTTTACTCGGAGTAAAACGCAAGGACTCATCGGCACCATCGGGACGAGTACAGGTATGATCCGCGAGATGGGGAAGGGATACGGGTACCGGCGCATGGGGCTCGTGCTGGTCTGCGCGCTGACCGCAGTGGCGGGCGCGAAGGGCCGGGCGGACTCCGACCCGCGGCTCCAGGCCGGGATCCGGGCCCTGGAGGACGGGCTGGCCCACGTCGGCGAACGCTACGCGGAATCGGTACTTTCCGACACCAACCGGCCGGCCGGTTCCGGATTGCAGGCCCGCCTCGTACTGGCCCGGGCGCTGCACGACCAGGGCCGGCTCGAAGACGCCTACGCGGCCCTCGAGCCGCTGCTGGGCGACTCCGTTGAACGCGCCCTCCGGCACCGGGCCCTGTACTGGAAGGTGCGTTGGCTTCTCGAGGAGACGCAACACGAACAGGCGCTGGCCCTGCTCCGGGACGTCGAACCCCGTGAAGGGGACGGGCCGTACACGCGCCGCCTGCTCCTGCTGCGGGTCCACGCCTACCGCGATGCCGGCCGGCGTTCCCGGGCGATCGAAGCGGCCCGCGCGTTTGAGCAAACCTTTCCCGAGGCCCCATCCGCGGCCGATAACCTGCTGATCTGGGCGAGACTGGAGGAGGCCGCGGGAGACGGGGACGCCGCGGCCGCCCGCCTGCGGATGATCCCGGACCGGTTCCCGGCCTCCGAGGCCGCCGGGCAGGCGCAGCACCGGTTGGCGGCGATGGCCCTGGAGCAGGACCGCGCGGAGGTCGCCGGACAACGGGCCCTGGAACTCGCGCGCGATACGAAGCAGCCGTCGGCGCTCCGGGCCCGGGCCTGGATCCTGGCCGGGGATGCGTTCATGCAGACCGGGGACTATTCCAGCGCCCTGGCCGCCTACGAATCGGCCCGGTCTGCCCACCCTCAATCCGAAGCGGCCCGGGAAGCGGGTCTGGGGGTCGGCTTTGCCCTGGTGGCGGCCGGCCGGGTGACCCAGGCCACGACCCGGGTTCACGGCCTGCTCAACGAATATCCGACGGAGGCCGGCGCCGCCGAGGCTCAACTGCAACTCTCCGACTATCTTCTGGAGCGCGGCGAGTACAAGGCCGCCCTCCGCGAATACCAGGCCTTCCTGGAAGGGTTCAGTGTGCCGACCGGGCGGGAGCGGGCGTTCATGGGCAAGGGCCACAGCCTGGACGGATTGCAGCGCTACCGCGAGGCGGCCGAGGTGTTTGACCGGGCGGCGCTGGAGGCCCGCACGGATGATGGGCGCGCCCGGGCCCGCCTGGCGCAGGCGGCCGCGGCGTTCCGGGCCGGGGAGTACGAGACGGCGGAGTCCGTCTACCGGGCATTTGCCACCCGGTTTGCCGAGCACCCGCAGCATACGGAAGCGCTTTTTGCCGCCGCTGAATGCGCCCGGTACCGGGGCGACGTGGACACCGCGCGCGAGACCCTGCAGCAGCTCCGGGACCGTCTGGCGGGAGGGGAGGGCGCCGCCCGTGCAACCTTCCGGCTGGCGGAATTGCAGGAGGAAGAGGGACAATGGTCCGACGCTCGCGAGTCCTATCGCGTTCTGGAAGAGACGTACGGAGACACGGAATATGCAGACCGGGCCCGGTTGCACCGGGGGGTGATCCTCTACCGGCAGGGCTCGTTCGAAGAGGCCCTGGCCCTCTTCACCTCTCTCCTGGAAGAGTCCGGGGATCCGGGCGTGCGGCCGCAAGCGGCCGCCTGGCGCTGCTGGAGCCTGTACCTTCTGGGCGAACAGGAGCGGGCCCTGGAACTCGCCCGGGCGTATCCGGAGACCTATCCCGAGTCGTCTTTGACCCCCCGCATGATCTACTGGAGGGCCCAGGTGCTGTACAACCGCGGAGACATCCAGGTGGCCCGCCGGCAATTTGAGGCCATGGCCGAGCAATTCCCGGAGCATGAGCTGGCCCCGGATGCCCTGTTCTGGGCCGGGCGCGCCGCCGCGGAGCTGGATGAGCTCACGATTGCCCAGGCGCTCTATTCCGCCCTGCTCGAGCGCTACCCGGAGAGCGACAGAACCGCCGATGCACGATTTGCCCAGGGAGAGGCCCTGGCCGAACTGGGAGAATTCTCCGGGGCGATCGTGGCCTTCCAGGCCGTTCGCGAAGCCGATGGGAACACGGAGCCGGCGCTCCGGGCGCTGGGCCGGATCGGGGATTGCCATTTTGCCCTCGGCGCGCGCACCCCCGCCCGCTACCGCGAGGCCCTCCAGGCCTACCGCACCCTCAGCGAGGACCCGGCCCTTTCCTTTGAGGACGCCCTGCAGGCGTCCTACAAGATCGGGCGATGCTACGAGCAACTCGAACAGCGGGAGGACGCCATCCAGCAATACGCCTCGGTGGTCTACGAGCGGTTTCCCGCCCAGACCGATCCCGCCGCCCGGGCGCTCGGGGCGCGATGGTTCACGCGGGCGGCGTTTGCCCTGGCCAAATTGTATGAAGCCAAGGAACAATGGGGCACCGCACGCCGCATTTACGGGCGGGTGGTGGATGAGGCCGTCCCGGCCGCCGGCCAGGCGGAGCAGCGCATGGCGGATTTACCCGCCGATGAAAAATCCGTACCCTCGGGGTAGATCGGGCGCAGAAGGAGAGCGTAGAGATGTTGCAGTGGATATTGGAATACGGAGGGCCGGTCATGCCGGCTTTGCTGGCCTTGAGTGTGCTGACGATCGCCGCGTTCGTCGAACGGTTTTTCGTCCTGCACACGGCGCAGGCCAAAGATCTTTTCTTCCTCGACGGCATCCGCAATCTTTTGCGCAACGGCAGCCGTACGGAGGCCCTGGCCCAGTGCGACGATATCCCGGCGCCCTTCCAGGCCCTGATCCGCGCGGGGATTCTGAATATGGATGGGGGACGCCGCCGCGTGGAGAATGCCGTGGTGGAGGCGGGAACCCTCCACATCCGGCGCCTCGAACGCAACCTCACCCTGTTTGCCACGCTGGCGGTTGTCATCCCCATGCTCGGGTTTCTGGGTACGGTGCTCGGTCTCATCGAGAGCCTTCAGCAGTTTGAGGCGGCCTCCCAGGCCGCGACCCGGCCCGTCTCCCCGGCTGCGTACTCCGCCGGGCTGTGGCATGCGCTTCTTTCGTCGGCGGTGGCGATCGGCCTCGGCATCCTGGCCTACATGGGCTATCACTACCTGGTCTCCCGCGCCCAGACGATCGTCTACGATATGGAGGCCGCCGCCTCGGAACTGCTGGCCCTGCTGGATGAGCTGGTCAGTGAATCAGAACCCCTGAATCCGCTGGTGACTGCGTATGAAAAAGCGCCCGTCCAGCAGTAGCGGGGTCATCCCGGAGACCCGGTTTGTGCGGCGGTTTCATTTCCGGGCCCGCTCCGTGCCGTGGCTGGTCGCCTTGCTCATGGCACTGGATGTTGCGTTCCTGTTTGCCGTTTTTGCCTTCGGGCACCAGGTCTATGCCCGGCTGCCCGGCATCCCGGTGACCCTGCCCCAGGCCCCGCCCACAGACAGCGCGGCTCTGGACGCACCGGTCATCACGCTCACCCACGAGGACCTTATCTTTTTCGGGGAGGAGGAGATTCCCCGGCTGGTCGATCTGGAAACCCGCCTGGAGACCCTCGCCGCCGGGCAGGCCCAGCGAACCGTCGTGATCCAGGCGGACGAACGGGCGCGGTACCGGAACCTGATGGAACTCGTTCGGCTGGCCAACCGGGCCGGCGTGACAAACGTGCTCCTGGTCACGGCAGAGGAATCGGAGCCGGCCGGTGAACCGTGACCGCGCCAGTCTGGCGGGGTGGGGCCTGGGCTTCGTCCTCGGGGGCGCCTGGCTGCTGGTTCTCGTGACCGCGGAGGGCCCGCAATCCGTGTCGGCCGCCCCGGAGAGGCCCGCGGTGATGCTTCGGCCCATCCTCATCCCGCCGGAGGTCTCCGCCCGCGCCCATGCCGAGTCCGCGGTGCGCATGGTGATGCCGCTGCAGTTCGCGCTTCCCAGTCCGTACGGGTTCAGCGGCCCTTTCCTGGCGCAGAAGCCCATGATGAATCTGCCGTCGACACCGGAGGAGGCCTGGCAGCCGCCGACGGTGAATCCGGATTTCGGAGTCCGGGCCCGCCGGGCCTCTGCGCAACCGGCCCTGCCGCTTCCCGATCCGCCCCGGACATCGCCGGCCCGCGCGCCCGCGACCCCCGAAGCCCGGGAGGATCTTCTGGTCATTCCCGGCCCGGCGGCAAAGGCCCGCGGGATCCAATCCGGCCCGCGGCCGACCCTGCCGGATTCCTCCCTGTTGACCTGGGACACCACGGCGGAACTCTCCGTCGATTCGCGGGGCATCGTTCTCGGGGTCGTGCTGGACCCGCCGCCGGCGGACCGGCCAACGGCGGAGGCCCTGGTCGAAACGCTGATGACCTGGCGGTTCGCGGCCCTGCCGCCGTCCCGCCGCGCACCGGGGGCGGAGACGGCCGGCTCCCTTCGCGTTCACCTGCTGTACCGGGACCAGACCCGGCTCAGAGGCCGGGACGGGGAGTGAGGATGGGGATGCCGCTACAGATTGTGTTGGCCCTGCCGGTGTTCGCCGGGATCCTCCTGCTGTCGATTCTGTGGGTTTTGCAGATCCTTCGCGAACGGCGGGGCGATCGGCTGCGGGAGCGGCGGCGGGCCGGGATGCGCGTCTACGAATGCGTGGACTGCCGCCTGGTGTACGTAGATGCACGCCCCGTCCCCGCCGTGGCCTGTCCGCAGTGCGGGGTGCTGAACGAAGCCCGTATCCGATAGCCGTGCGCCGCGGGACGGCGCAGCCGGCTGCGCGGGCGCTCGTTGCTTTCTTTTGCGGATTGCGGCACACAGAGGGTTGGTTTTTCCCCCGCATTCGCGGTAGTGTGCCGCTTTCCAAGGCATGCACGGGAATGAGGAGTAGAGGATATGAACGCCGGGCAGATTTCTGTAATCGAGTGGTCTCCGGACAAGAGGTCAAAGGTCCTGGAGGCCTTTATGCAGCGGCCGTCCTTCGAGGAGGCGGCGGAACGCGCGGCCGCAAAGATCCTGGGCGAGATCCGCCGGGAGGGGGATGCCGCGGTCGCCCGCTATGTGAAGAAATTTGATAAATCGGCGATCGCCCCGGCCCGGTTTGCCGTGACCGCGGCGGATCGCAAGCGGGCCGCGGCAAAGGTGGATGATGCATTCAAGGAAGCCGCACGGGAAGCGGACCGGAGAATCGCGCGGTTTGCCGAAGCGGGGCTTCGCGCCCCCTGGTCCATCAAGACCCCGCGGGGCGGTCTCCTGGGCGAGCAGTTCGCTCCGCTCGACCGGATCGGGGCGTATATCCCCTCGGGGGCGGCCCCCCTGGTCTCCACGGCCCTGATGACCTGCACCCTGGCGAGGGTGGCCGGCGTACCGGAGATCGTGGCCTGCAGCCCGGCCGGTGACGACGGGGAGATCGATCCCTATACCCTGTATGCGCTGGACCTGGCGGGCGCGACCGAGATCTATCGGGTCGGGGGGATCCAGGCGGTGGGCGCCATGGCGTACGGGACGCGGCGGATCCGCAAGGTACAGAAGATCGTCGGTCCGGGCGGCCCCTATGTTACGGCGGCCAAACGCCAGGTGTACGGGGAGGTGAACCTGGATCTCGTGGCCGGCCCCAGTGAAGTTGCCGTGCTCGCGGACACCTCGGCGCGCCCGTCCTGGGTGGCCGTCGATCTGTTGTCGCAGGCGGAGCACGGGACCGGGTCCGAAAAGATCCTGCTGGTCACCACGTCCCGGAAGCTGGCCGAAGCCGTGCGCAAAGAGCTGGTCTCCCGCCTGGCGGACCACCCCCGCCGGTCCGCGGTGGAAACCGTCCTGCGGGACGGCTGCCTGATCGCCGTGGTGCCCGGGCTGTCAGCGGGCATGGCCCTCTGCAACCGGTTTGCCCCGGAGCACTTTGAGCTGCTGGTGCGGAAGCCGGAGACCTGGATCCCGCGCACCACCTGTGCGGGCGCTATTTTTGTCGGCCCGTGGACGCCCGAGGTCGCGGGGGACTTTGCCGCCGGCCCCAGCCACGTATTGCCGACCGGCGGGGCGGCGCGGATGTTTGCCGGGCTGACGGTGGATGATTTTCAACGCCGCAGCAGCGTGATTCACCTCGCCCGGGAGGATCTGAAGGATGTGCTGCCCGTGATCCGGGCCTTCAGCCGTGTAGAGCAATTGCCGTATCACGGGGAATCCGCCGAGCTGCGGTTTGCGGACGCCCCCGGGAAGGGGAGCGCATGAACCCCCTGATCCGCCGCAATGTCCAGGCCCTGCAGGCCTACGAGCCCGGGGAGCAGCCCCGGCAGGCCGGCCTGATCAAGCTGAATACCAATGAAAATCCCTACGGCCCCCCGCCGGCGGTCCTGGATGCCCTGAAGGAAATCGAGCCCCGCCGCCTCCGCCTCTACCCGGACCCGAACAGCCGGCCCCTGCGCGAGGCCCTGGCCGCGCATCACCAGTGCGATGTGGAACAGGTCTTTGTCGGGAATGGTTCGGACGAGGTGCTCTCGCTGTGCTTTCGCGCCTTTGTGGAAGACGACGAATCCGTGGGATATTTCCGCCCCTCCTATTCGCTGTATCCCGTGCTGGCCGGTATTGCCGGTGCGGAGACGGTGGAAACCCCGCTGGGCGACGGATTTGAGTGGGCGGATCCGCAGTGGCGGCCCTGCACAAAGCTGTTTTTTCTGACCTATCCCAATGCCCCGACAGGGATTGCCTATCCGCGAAAGACGATCCGGGACTTCATCCAGCGCTTTCCCGGGCTCGTGGTGATTGACGAGGCCTACGTCGATTTTGCGGAGCGTTCCTGCATCGATATGGCGTCCCGGTTTGCCAATGTCCTGGTGACGCGGTCGTTTTCCAAATCCATGTCCCTGGCGGGCGTCCGGGTGGGGTACGCGATCGGGCCGGTCGATTTAATCGAGGCCCTGCACAAGGTAAAGGACTCCTACAACGTAAACGCGGTATCTCAAACCCTGGCCCTGGCGGCGCTGGAATCCCGGGATGAAATCCAGGCGGCCCGGACCCGGATCATCCAGACGAGGCGGGAAACGGCGGAGTGGCTGGCCGGCCGCGGGTTTGAGGTCCTTCCCTCGCAGGCCAATTTTCTCTGGGTGCGGCCGGACTGGATCACGGCGGAAAAACTTTTTGAACACCTGCGGGAGGTCGGTATTCTGGTCCGGTACTTTCCGGGGCAGCAGACGGGGTCCTACCTGCGCATCAGCATTGGAACCGACTGCGAGATGGAGCAACTCCGGGGCACCATAGAGGAAATCAAGGAGCGCACATGAGCGAGCGGGCATCCAAGCAGTCTCGACAAACATCCGAGACCCGTATCGAGCTGGAACTGAACCTGGACGGGTCCGGGCAGGCTCGGGTTGAGACCGGCATCGGGTTTTTTGACCACATGCTTCAACTTCTCGCCCGGCATGCCCTGCTGGACCTCTCTGTCTCCGCAGAGGGGGACCTGCAGGTGGATGACCATCACACCGTTGAAGATGTGGGCCTGGTCCTGGGGGCGGCGTTCAACGAGGCCCTGGGGGACCGCCGCGGGATCACCCGGTACGGCTACAGTCTTCTGCCCATGGACGATGCCCTGAGCCGGGTCGCCGTGGATCTGGGGGGCCGCCCCTTCCTGGTGTATTCGGTCGCCATGCGGGAAAGCCGCATCAAGACCTTCGACCTGGGCCTGGTCAAGCACTTCTGGCGTTCCTTCGCCGAGCAGGCGCGATGCAATCTGCACATCGCACAGTTGTACGGGGAGGATGTCCACCACGCGTACGAGTCCATCTTCAAGGGAGTCGCACGGTCCCTGTACGCCGCCTGCGCACTCGATCCGCGCGTGCAGGGGGTGCCGTCCAGCAAAGGGGTGATCGGGCAGTGACGCCTCCGCGCCCGCCGGGCGCGACCACCGGGTAGTACGACGATGATAGGAATTATCGATTACAACATGGGAAATCTGGGGAGCGTGCAGAATGCCTGTGCATTCCTGGGCCTGCCGCATCGCATCGTGCGGGCTCCGGCGGAACTCGATGACTGCCGCGCCGCCATCCTGCCGGGCGTGGGGGCCTTCCGCGACTGCATGCAGCACCTGGACGATCACGGCTTTGCCGAGGCCGTTCCGCGGTGGATCGAGGAGGGAAAGCCGTTCCTCGGCATCTGCCTCGGGCTTCAGGTGCTCTTCGAAGACAGCGAAGAGAATCCGGGGTGCGCCGGTCTGGGGATCCTCCCCGGCCGCGTGCGCCGCTTTTCGCCGGACCTGGGCCTGAAGGTGCCCCAGATCGGCTGGAACAGCATTTTGCAGAAGGGGCGCGAAATCCCCCTGTTTGACGACATCGAGGACGGCTCGTTCTGCTATTTTGTCCACAGCTACTACGTGGATTGCGCGGATGCAGACGCCCTCGCCGGCGAAACGGAATACGGCATCCGCTACACCTCCGCCGTCTGGCGGGACAATCTCGCCGCCGTGCAGTTTCACCCGGAGAAGAGCCAGCGGGTGGGGCTGACCATGCTTCGCAATTTTTCCCGACATTTCAAAATTACGGAGGGGTAACCCCCATGCATGACATTCGCGTACTGCCGGCAATCGATTTGAAAGGGGGGCGCTGTGTGCGCCTCCGGCAGGGCCGTGCCGAGGACGAGACCGTCTACTCGGAGCATCCCGCCGAGGTCGCAAAACAGTGGGCCGCCCAGGGTGCCGAGTACCTGCATGTGGTCGATCTCGACGGGGCCTTCCGCGGCCATCCGGTGCATCTCAAGGAAATCGACGACATTGTCGCCGCGGTCCGCATCCCGGTGCAAGTGGGAGGCGGACTGCGCACCGATGCCGATATCGCGGAAGTCCTCGGCCTCGGCGTCCACCGCGTGATCCTCGGAACGGCGGTGACGTCCGACCCGACTCTGCTGGGCCCTCTGTGCGAGGAATTTCCGGAGGGGATCGCCGTCGGGATCGATGCCCGGGACGGCTGGGTCCAGATCAAAGGGTGGAAGGAAACGATCCGGCAACAGGCCCTCGACCTCGCCCGGGAGGTGGCCCGCTACCCGATCTCGGCCATCATCTATACGGACACGTCCCGCGACGGCATGCTGCAAGGCGTCAACGCGGAGGCGGTCGGCGCGATTTGCCGGGCGGTTGAGCGGCCGGTGATCGCCTCGGGCGGGGTGAGTACGCCCGAGGACATGCGGCGCCTGCGCGAGCTGGGCCGCGCCAATCTCGAGGGCGCGATTGTCGGCAAGGCGCTGTATGACGGGACGGTGACCTTCCGCGCCCTCGAACGCGCCGGCCGGGGGGAGGCGGAGGCGACATGAACCTCGATGTATCGGTCACCCGGCTCCCCAACGGACTCCGCGTGCTGACCTCGGCGGAGCCCCGGGTGGAGAGTGTGGCCATGGGGCTCTGGGTGGGGACCGGCGGGCGGTACGAGTCGCGCGCCCAATCGGGCTACAGTCATTTTATCGAGCACCTGGTGTTCAAGGGGACCCCGCGCCGTTCCGCGCGGAAGATATCGCAGGAAATCGAAGGACGCGGCGGGTATTTCAACGCCTTTACCCAGGAGGAGTCGACCTGTTTCTACGCACGCATGACCTCCGAGCATATGGCCCGCGGCGTGGACATCCTCGCCGACATGTATCTCAATCCTTTGTTTGCCCCGGACGATATCGACCGGGAGCGCGGGGTGATCCTGGAGGAGATTCTCATGTACCAGGATCAGCCCCAGCAGCAGGTCCAGGACATGCTGGGCGAACTGTTGTGGGTCAACCATCCGCTGGGCCGCCCCCTCACCGGTACGCCCGACAATATCCGGACGGCGTCCCGGGATGATATCGTCGCATTCAAGGAGGCCCGCTACGTCCCCGGGAATACCGTCCTGACCCTCGCGGGCAAGGTCGACCACGACAAGGCGGTCGAGGTGGTGACGGATCTGATGGGCACCCAGCCGGCCCGGCGCCGCCCGCGGAGTCGGACGGTTACGGCGCGGACGGGGCAGAGGCCCGCCCGGTCTCAGACCAAACACATCGAGCAGGCCCATCTCGCCCTCGGGTTCCGGGTGTTCGGGCGTCACGATGAGCGCCGCTATGCAACCAAGATTCTCTCGGTCATCCTGGGCGAGAATATGAGTTCCCGCCTGTTTCAACGCATCCGGGAAACGCATGGCTTGGCCTACTCCGTACACAGCAGCGTACACCTGTTTCGGGATACGGGCGCGTTTGTCATCAGCGCGGGGCTGGACCGCCGCCGTCCGCAGAAGGCCCTCTCGCTTGTCGTGAAGGAATTGCAGAAACTGCGGGCAAAACCCGTCAGTGCGGCCGAACTGCGGCGGGCGAAGGATTACGCCACGGGCCAGATGCGGATCGGTATGGAAAGCCCCACCGGGCAGATGATGTGGCTGGGGGAGAACCTCCTCAACTACGATCGCGTGTTTCAGCCGGAACAGGTGCTGGCCGCCCTGGAGGCCGTCACCGCGCAGGATATCCAGGCGCTGGCCCGGGACATCTTTGTCGCTGAACGGGCCAGCCTCGCCTCCGTTCTGCCGGAGGGCGAGGAGGCCCTGGCTGAATCATTCGACGCCCGGGTCGCCGGCCTGAACGGATAACGGCTCGACGCGGTCCTGCCAGTCCGCCCCGGGAGAGAACCGGACGGCAAATCCCTCTGTGGCGAGGATCCGGTACGGCTTCTGCCGGGGAATCAGCAGGGCCTCGCAATCGGGAAAGCGCCGGAGAATGGCGCCGGCGCCGCCGGGGCCTTCGACAAAGAGCGCCGTGGCCAGCGCATCGGCGCGGGTGGCCGTGGGGGCGGTCACCGCCGCCATCTGCATATTTTCCACGGGGTATCCGGTGCGCGGGTCGAGGATGCTGCAGTACACTCGATCTTCGATGGTGACGGTTTCGCCGTCGAATCGGCTGATGCTCACCCCCTCCTCCGGCTTCAGGGCAATCGAACCGATGACGGTGGCGGGGTCTTCCGGGTGGGAAAGGGGGACGGACCAGGGGCTGCCGTCGGCCGCCGCGCCCAGGCAGCGGGCGCTTCCCCCGTATCGAATGAGCGCGGATGGCCACCCCTGGCGGCGCAGACGGAGAAGGCTCAAGTCCACGGCATAACCGGGCAAAATTCCGCTGACATCGACCCGGGTGAAGGACGAGCGAAACTGCAGAGCCTGTTGCTCCAGGATGATGCGGTCGGGGCCGACCCCCCGCAGGCTCGCCTGCAGCACGTCGGGGGATACGGGGGAATAGGGCGGGATGCCCCCTCGGAAGCCCCACAGGGAGAGCAGCGGGGCGGCGGTGATGTCGAAGGCGTTGTCGGTTTCCCGGCTGTAGCGCAGGGCATGCGTAAAAAGACGATACGTCGTCCGGTCGATGGGGATGCGGGCGGTGGCCGCCACTCGATTGATGGCGGAGAGATCGCTCTTCGGATCAAAGGGATTGAATTGCTCCACCACCTCGGAGGCTTCGAGCCTGACCTCATCGAAGATATCATCCAGGTTGGATCGTTCGGCGTAGGGGACGGAGACGCGCAGGATCCCTTCGCCGAGGGCCTCCGCCTCGGTGACGGGCGGACGAGCCGGGCTGCAGCCGGTGGCGATCAGCACAGCGGCCGGCAGCAGACTCAGGAGTACGACGCATCGGGTATCACGCATGAATGAACCTGTAGGGGCAGAATACCACACCGGGCCGAATCCCTGCGAACGGGAATTTGAGCCCGCCGCGGGGAGGCCTCAAGCGTCAAAACGATAGTAATACTCTTCGTGAAACACGCGGTCATCGGAGATCCCGCGCGCGGCGAGGATTTTGTGGATATCAAAGATCATCTCGTACGCCCCGCAGAGGTAGTAGTCCTCGTCGTCCCGGAGCGGCATGGTTTCGGCTACATGCGTCACCCGGGCGGGGAAGCCCGTGCCGTCTTCCCGGGAGCAGCAGGGGTGGTAGTCGTAGACCTCGAATTCCTCGCGGTAGTAGAGGTCTTCGGCCCTCCTCACGCCGTGGATCAGGCGGAGGTCGAGATCCGGGTGGGAGCGAATATACGATCGACACGGGGCCACGCCCGTGCCGGTGGCGATGAAGGTGAGCGGAGCCCGCGGGCGCCGGAGCGTGAACTGGCCGAAGGGGCCGGATATATCGAGTGTATCGCCGGGTTTGCACTGGACCAGGCGGGAGGTGAGCCGGCCATTGGGGATGTACTTGTACAAAACCTGGAGATCCGGGTCGCCGGTGCCGCCGGCAAGGGTATAGCTTCGGTCCTGGGTGATATCCGGACCGTGGATCGTAATCAGCCGGCCGGCCTCGAAGGCCATGCCGTTGCGTTCGAGGGTCAGCTCGTAGCCGTATTCGGACAGTTGCCGCGACGCGAGCACCGTTGTTGTCTGACGTTGAGGGGTATCCACTGTTCGCTCCGGGGGTTGAAGGCGGGCCGTCCGGCGCGGTGGGGGCGCCGGCGCAGCGTTGACCCGGAACAGGCTAGGGGGGCGCCCGCCGAAGGTCAAGGCGCTGTCGAACATTTGCCCCGGCAGCCGACGGCCATCCTTCGGTTGTACAATGGGCGGCGGTGCGGTACAAAGCGCGCATGCACGGCCCACACCCCTCTCTCGTCTATTACATCACCGGTCATGGATACGGGCACGGCGTTCGGTCCTGCGATATCATCCGCGCGTTTCGGGAGCAGGCGCCGGCCGTTCCGGTCACGCTGGTCACCGATTTGCCGGAACCGTTTCTGCGAAACCGCCTGGGCTCCCCGGCGCCGCGGATCCGGCCGGGGCGATTCGATGTCGGCATGGTGCAGCGGGATTCGGTGCGCGTCGACCTGGAGGCGACCCTCCGGGAACTGGACGATCTCCGGCGAAACCGGCAGGCCCTGCTGCACCAGGAACGGGCCTTTCTGCAGGAGGTCGGCGCCGGATGTGTGGTCTGCGACATTCCCGCCCTCCCGCTGCAGGCGGCCCGGCGGGCCGGGGTGCCGGCGGTGGCCGTGGGAAATTTTTCCTGGGACTGGATCTACCGCTCCATGGCGGACCGGGACCCCGCCTGGGGCGTCCACGCCGACCTGTTCCGCAGTGACTATGCGGCGGCCGATCTCCTCCTGCGGCTGCCGTTCAGTGACCGCATGACGGCCTTCCGCCGGCAGGAACAACTCCCG
Source organism: uncultured Verrucomicrobiota bacterium (assembly GCA_964500395.1). Taxonomy (GTDB): domain Bacteria; phylum Verrucomicrobiota; class Kiritimatiellia; order CAZCOO01; family CAZCOO01; genus CAZCOO01. Next base: position 14,773 of record CAZCOO010000006.1, on the reverse strand, counting down.
GTGGTGGCGGAGCCCGGCCAGGCCGACCGCGCCCGCCTGGCCTCCCTGACGGGCGCCGATCCTGCGCGGACGTGGGTGTTGCTGTCCTTCACGACCCTCGGCCTGTCGCCGGAGGCCGTGGAGAGGATGTCGCGTCTTTCGGAATACGCCTTTTTTACCGTCAAACCCCTGGCCTGGGACGCCCCCGGGTTTTACCCGGTGGACCGGGAGGATATGGGCTTCAGCGATGTGCTGGCCGGGTGCGACGCCGTGCTGTCCAAGCCCGGGTTCGGCATTCTGTCGGAATGCGTGGTCAACCGGAAGCCGCTCATCTATGTGGACCGGACCGATTTTGCCGAGTATGCCGTACTGGTGGAAGCCCTCCAGCGCTATTTGCAGCATGTCCACATCCCGGCGGACGATTTGTATGCCGGGCGGGTGGAGCAGGCCCTCGCCGACATCCGGACGGCGCGGCCGGCCCCGGAGAGGCTGGGGGGCGGCGGCGCCCCGCAGGCGGCCCTGCGGATTCTGGACATGATGTGATCGCGGTTGAAAAATGCGGCCGCGGCGGCGATGATACCCCGTGGCGGGCACGGATGCCCGCCCTGGAATACGCACCAATACGCAGGGAGGTTTGTCATGAACAGGAACACGCGCAGGCTGGGAGCCATTCCGGGTTTTGCCATGACGGTTGCCCTGGCCATTACTTGGGCCGTGTCCACGGACGCGGCCGGGAAGGAGACACCCATGGTTCGCCTGGATACCTCAAAGGGAGAGATCGTACTCAAACTGCACGACGACCGCACCCCGGTTACGGTCAGCAATTTCCTGTCGTACGTGGACAAGGGCTTTTACGACGGCACCGTGTTTCACCGGGTTATCGATGGGTTCATGATCCAGGGCGGGGGCATGACCGAAGACCTCAAGCCGAAGCCCACCGGCGACCCCATCGAAAACGAAGCCGACCGGGCCGCGGCGAATCAGCGGGGCACGGTCGCCATGGCCCGCACCTCCGATATCAACAGCGCGACGAGCCAGTTCTTCATCAACGTGACGGACAACGCGTTTCTGGATCACCGGGGCACGTCGCCGTCCGCCTACGGCTACTGTGTATTCGGGGAAGTTGTCGAGGGGATGGACGTGGTGGATGCCATCCGCCGGGTTGACACCACGCGCAAGGGACCGCACGCGAACGTGCCGGAAGAGCCGGTCGTCATACGCTCCGCCACCCGCGTGGACTAGGCCGGCGGGTGTGGGGATAGAGGATTGGGCATGAGCGCTGTTCCGGGGCATACGGGAGGTCCCATGCCGGAGTCGTTCGGTCCGGACGGTCAGTCGTATCCGTCCGCCGGAATGAGTCTGGGGGGGTACCACATCCTGGAGATTCTCGGCCATGGGTCCATGGCCACGGTGTTCCGCGCCACGGATGACTCCGGGCACGAAGTGGCGCTCAAGGTCTTCATGCAGACCAAGTCCGTCTCCCGGACCATGCTCGAGCGCTTTCGCCGCGAGGCGGAGGCGTCGAAGAAGCTCAGGCGGCATCCGCACATCCTCACCGTCTACTCGACGGGGCAGGACGGCCCCTATCACTACATCGCCATGCAGCCGATCGAGGGCAGCCGAACCCTGGAAGACGCCCTGTCGCGCGGCGATCTGGAGGCCCGGCGGATCGTGGAGATCATCGTCGCCATCGCCGAAGCCCTGCACTATGCCCATGAGCGGGGGATCGTGCACCGGGATGTCAAGCCGACCAACATCCTGATCGATGAGTTCGATCAACCCCTGCTGACGGATTTCGGCGTGGCCGCTCTGCTCGACTGGCCGTCGTTTACGGCCAGCGGCGCGCTGACCGGCACCCCGCTCTACATGTCGCCCGAGCAGGCCGCCGGGGAGAAGGCCGGTCCCGCCAGCGATCAATACGCCCTGGCCGTGGTGCTCTACGAGGCCCTCTCGGGAATGCTGCCCCAGAATATCCAGCGCTGCGCCCCGGTGCGGGATGTCCTGAAGAGCGTGTCCGAGCAGCCCCCCCGCCGGCTGCGGCGACTGAATCCCCGGGTCTCCCCCGACCTGGAAGCCGTCATTCTCAAAGCGCTGGAGAAGCGCCCCTCGGATCGATACGCAGACTGTGCCGCCTTTGCCGATGACCTGGAGCGGGCCCGGACCCGGCGCCCGGTGCGGGTGCACCGGTTCAGTTGGCCGGACATCCTCCGGTACAGCGTCCGTCGCTACCGAAGCGTCCTGTTGGGCATTCTGCTGGGCCTCGGCGTGATCGTGGGGATTCAGCTCTATTACAAGGCCCGCATTGCCCGCGCGCAGTTCGAAAGCCTGGTGCACCTTGCCAGCCTGCGGAGTATGTCGATCGATGTGCAGCGAACCGGGACCCATCCGCCGGCGCCGGTGAGCCGCGCCTGGCAGGAAATCCGGCTCGGGCGCCGGGACATGGCCGTGGGGCGGTGGCAATCAGCCAGCCGTCGTTTCCAGGCGGCGGTTCACCACGCTTCGGAGCTCCGGGATGAGCGCACCATGGCCCATGCCCGTCTCGAGCAGGCTCGCTCGGAGACCATGCTGGAGAATATCGCCCTGGCCCAGGACCTGTACCGCTGGGTGATTCGCTGCCCCGACGCCTCGCAACTCGAGGCATCGCTGGCCCAGTTGGAATACATGGCCAATGCCATCCTGTACGAACGCCCCGACGACCTGCCGAATGCCCTGTTGTGGCGGCCCCTTCCCGAGAGCGGGCCCCTGCGGGATGCCCTGCTGTGTGTGGATGGTCGAATGCCTCCGGATGTCCTCCTGGCACGGGAATCGGTCGCGCCCGCCGAGCTGCGGGACGACCTCGTATTTGCCGCGGCCATCCGGTACTACGCCGAAGGGGACGAGGCGCGCGCGCGCGAACTCATCCGGCGCACCATGTCGGCTTCCAGCCGCTCTTCGGACTGGCCCACCCCGCTGGCGCGCCACCTCTATGGAAAGCTGTTTTCATCATGAGCACACTGGGACCCACCGCCGCCCGCCACCGCGACTGGGTGCGGGCAAATCTCAAGATCGTCCTGGCCCTGTTCGGGATTCCCCTGCTCGTGATCGGGGCGGGGGGGCTCTGGTATCTCGACGGATGGCTCGATGCCCGGAAATGCGAGCGGGACCTGCAGGCCATTTACCGGGCGGTCGAGATGCACGAGATCAATCATGGCGCGCTGCCCCGCATTGCCTTCTACGCCGACCAGCCGCTGGAGGATGAGCGCAGCATGGTCCGGGTCCTGGGGAACTACGGGGTCCCGCCCGAGGTGTTCCGCTGTCCCTGCAGTCACCCGGTCGTCCGGGATACCGGCCTCAGTTACGTCTGGAACGTCGATGTAAACGGGCTGCACCTGCTGCAGATTGAAGACCCCGTGTGGATGGTGGCGGAAGTCAGTGCCCTCAGCGGGGAGGTGCCTCGCCCGTTCATGGGGCGGGTGCCGGTTCTGTTTACGGATGGGCGCGTGGAGTGGCTGTCGCGGGTGCCTGCCTCGCTGCGAAATCGGCTCGAGGCCCTGCGCTAGCCTTGTGAATCGCCGCGGCGCGGCCCGGGCGCCGCGCCGGGCCGGTTCGCGGATGTCCCGAGTCGGGTCAGGAGACGGTATTGCGCGTGGCTTTGATGAGTGTCTTCCACAGGTCTTCCGGGCTGTCGGCCAGCATGAGGAGATCCCGCGCCTCTTTTTCCCGGAACGCCTGGGTCAGCCCCGAAAGCAGCTTGAGGTAAAAGGCGCTGGCGGCCGTGGGAATAATCATGAAGAAGAACACCCGCGTGAGCTTGCCGGAGGGGCTGCCGAAATCGACGCCCTTGCGGTGCAGCCCCAGAACCATGGCCAGCCCGCCGCCTTCCACACCGCGCACATGGGGGAATGCGAGTTGGTGGTCGACCGCGGTGCTGACGATGGCTTCCCGGTTCAGGGCTTCCTGCGTCAGCCGCTCCGCGTTGTCTACAAACCCCTCCTGCTCGAGCTGATGGGCCAGCTCGGCCAGCACCTCGTCTGCGGTCGCCCCCTGGAGCCGGGGGATCATCAGGCTCTGGGAGGAAAAGCGGGCGATGCCGACCTTGGGCGCTTCAAAGCGACTGGTCTTAGTGGCCGCCCGGCGCGGCAACCCCTCGGTGAAATACACGAGGCGTGCGCAGTTGGGGCAGTGGTAGATATCCTCGGCGGAGCGCACGTCCTGCACAAAACTGAGCGGGAGTTTCATCCCGCAGCCGGTGCAGACCTGCTGGGAGAGGGGGACGATGCACAGCTCGTGGCGCTTGCGAAGCTGTTGGAACTTTCTCTGAATGGAATCGGGCAACTCGTTGAACAGGGATTCGATGGCGTTATCGAGATCGGCCAGGTTGCGGGTGCTTTGGGAGGCTTCCTGCTGGGCCCGGGCAACAATCAGCTCCTGTAGCTGAACGAGATGGTTAATCGTCTTCTGCATATAGACCTGTGGCTCCTGGTAATGTAGGGCGGTATCCGAAAATCGGAACGACGTATGGCTATCCTCTTATAATGGAAAAATCCGGTTCGCGCAAGTCTGCAGGACGGCGCCGGGATTCCGCATCAGTGTTGGGTTGACCTGCCGCGGGAGGGAAGGCATCATCTCGCGTTTTATCGCATTGGAATTCTTATGAACCTGAAAAAAGCGCTATCCAAAGATACCATCACGCTTCATCTCGAAGCGGAAGATAAGAACGGCATTATCGAGGAAATGCTGGACCTGCTCGTCGGCGCCGGGGCGGTCAAGGATCGGAAGGCCGCGCTCAAAGCCCTCCTTGATCGCGAGAAGAAGATGTCGACCGGCATGCAGAACGGGATCGCCATCCCCCACGCCAAGTGCGAAATCGTCGACAGCCTCGTCGCCGCCCTCGGCATCAAGCAGGAGGGTGCGGATTTCGGGTCGCTGGACGGCGAACCCTCGAGTATTTTTGTCATGACCCTCTCCCCGGCGAAGCGGGCCGGCCCGCACATCCAGTTCCTCGCTGAGATCAGCCGCCTTCTGAGCGACGAAGACGTCCGGAAGAAGCTTCTGTCCGCCTCCTCCAAGGAGGACATCATCGATATCCTCACCCAGTAGGGCCGGCGGAAGTGCGAGGATCTCGACCGGGGGCTCGCCCGGAGCGCCTTGTGGGACCGGGACTCAGAGCCGTGCGATGCGGTCCAGATCTTCGTCCCGCCCGTAGATGATCAAGGTGTCGTGTTCCTGGATGCGGTAATCGCGTCCGGGCATTTCCGGAACAATCTGCAGCCCGGAGGTGTCGGGTTCGCGCCGCTTCACCAGGATTACGCGCACCCGGTAGTGGGAGGGGAGCGAGGCCTCGAACAGGGTTTTGCCCCAGAGGTTTTGGGGCGGATCCCACTCCATGATGGAGACGCCTTCGGTGACCTTCACCCGGGGAGCGGCGCCGCTGCTGTGCATATGCTGGGCCAGCGTCTCCGCGGTGTCCCGGCGGAGAACTTCCTGGTTGTAGGTGGAGACGACATCGGTGTACCGCAGCGCGCCCAGGAGCTGCCGCGTGCGGTCGTTCTCGATGACCGGGAGTTCCGGCAGCCCGGATCGCTCGAACTTGAGAAAGGCCTGGCTCAACGTCTCCGTAGGGGCGAGCCGGGGAACCCCCTCGTTTGTGAGATCTTCGGCCAGCATGATGTGTTCGAGGCCCTGCCGGTTGGTGACCAGTTTGCCCAGGTCTTCCAGGAGAATGACCCCGGCCAGGTGATTCTGCCGGTCCACCGCGTAAAATTGTGATTTTTCCGTCAGCAGCATTCGATCCATGAGGTCGACGGCCGGCAATTCCGAATCCACTTTCTCGATGTCCCGGGTGATGCACCGCTCCACCTTGTAATTCTTCAGCAGGTCCAGCGTGGTGGACCCGAAGAGGGAAATGCCCCGCCGCATGAGCTTCAGGGTGTAAATGGATTCGCCGCTGATCCGCGTGGAGATGAGCGTGCTCAGGATACAGACGGTCATCAGGGGCAGGATGATCCGGTAGTCATTGGTGATCTCGAAGATCATCAGGATGGCGGTGATGGGGGCATGGGTGGTCCCGGCCACAACCCCGCCCATTCCGACCAGGGCATACCCCCCGACGGCCCCGGCGGCATCTCCCATGATCCCCACCACGGCATGGCCGAGCAGCCCCCCGGCGGTGGCCCCCATGAACAGGGAGGGGGCAAACACGCCGCCGGATCCCCCGGAGCCCAGAGTGAGGGACGTCGCCAGGATCTTGGCCAGAAGCAGGAAGGCCAGCACCATCCACGGAAGCTGGTTGTGCAGCGCCATGTTGATGGCCGTGTAGCCGTCCCCGTACACCAGGGGGGCAATCAGCCCCAGGCAGCCGAGCAGGAGCCCGCCCGCGAACGGCTTGAGATAGTCCGGGATGATGCGAACCCGGTCGGCGCTGTCCTCGAAAAAGTAGAGGATCTTGATGAAGGCGTACGAGGCGAGCCCGCACAGAATCCCGAGCAGCACAAACGGCCCCAACTCGAACATGCTGGCCATCTCGTATTCCGGCGCTTCAAACACGGGGCCGCTGCCGAAATAGTGACGGGCGATGACCGTGGCCAGAACCGAAGAAATCACGATCGGACTGAACTGGGCCACGCCGAATTCGCCCAGGATGATTTCCACCGCGAAGAGGGCCCCGGCAATCGGGGCGTTGAACGTGGCCGCGATCCCCGCGGCCGCCCCGCAGCCGACAAACGTCCGCAGCTTGCGCCGGCTCACCTTCAGGATCTGCCCGAAGGTCGAGCCGATGGCCGACCCGATCTGGATGATCGGTCCCTCCCGGCCGGCGGAGCCCCCGCTGGATATGGTAAACGCACTGGCCACGGCCTTGGCCAGGGCGACCCGGGAGCGGATGATGCCGTTGTTGGTGGTGACCGCCAGCATGACTTCCGGAACGCCGTGCCCCTTGGCCTCGCGGGCGAAGAAATAGATGATGGGGCCGACGATGAGGCCGCCGAGCGCGGGGATGCCGACCACCTTCCAGGCGGGCATGTCCTTGAGGTGCATGACGGGAAGTTCCCCCTCGCCCCAGAAGATCCAGTGGAAGCCGTCCACCATGTAGCGGAAGCCCACCGCTCCGAAGCCGCAGAGAATGCCGATGATGATGGCCCCGCCGACCATGAAGAAGTGGTCCTGCATCTTGGCGCGTTCGAGACACGCGCCGGCCCAGGCCGCGGCGCGCGCGCGCAGACCTGTCCGGGCGGGCTCTGTGGCTGGTGGGTCGGCAGACATGGCCCGCCACTCTATGGAAGTGATGCCGGGTTGTCACTGAGGAATTGGCGCCGGCGCCCGATTCCAATCGTTGGAGCCTGTTTTCCGGGCCTGTTCCAAGCGTTGGACCCCCGCCGGCCCGCCGGAGGCCGCGGCCCGAAGCCGGTCCGGAGCGTTGACGCAGCCGCGGGAAATGCGCATGCTGCCCGCATGGATGTGAAGGATACGTTTCGGACCGGTAGCACCGGAGCAGGGTTGTCCGTCATGCGGCCCCTCGACCGCGACCGCGGAGGCGGGGCCCCAATGAGGCGCGAGCTGTGAAGGGCGGGCGCCTCCTGAACCGGATTGTGCTGCTCGGCGGTCTGTTGGGCGCGGGGGGGGCGGCCCCGGCCTTTGCGGGAATGCTCCATGCGCCCGCGGATTCGCTTGCGCCATCCAATCGCCTGGTGCAAAGCGAAGGCGCGGTCTTCCTGCCCATGCCCCAGGGCGCGGAGGTCTCGCTTCCCGTGTGGGCGGCGGCCCCCGGACGGGTATCCGCGGCCGTCGCGACGGCCCGGATGGCGGACACCGGCGCGGCCGCCCGCGCCTGGGTCACGCTCGCGCTGGACGGGCGGCAGGTCGGCTCGTGGGACCTGCGGACAACGCAGGACCGGTTGTGGACCGCGGAGATGGACCTGGGCCCGGGCCCGCACCGGCTCACGGCTCGCGTTCGCTATGCGGAGGAACGCGAGGCAAGCGTTGTGCTCCTGCACAGCATCAGTCTGCTTTCCGAAGCCGCCGGCCTGCAGCGGTTGCCGGCGGGCGCCTTGATCGTTTTGCAGGCGGAGAAAGAGGCGCGGCTGATCGAGCGTCTTCACCGGGAGGCGAGAGGCCTTCGCCGGGTGGATGCCGAGGTGCGCGTGGTCAATCCGGAATCCCAACCGGTCCCGGCCGCGGAGATCGACCTCTCCCTGGTTGGGCCCGCCCTGCGTCTCTACATGGAACCGGCTGCGGGGACTGTCACAAATGCCGCGGGGCCGGGGGATGCCCTTGTATCCCAGCCCCGGGTGAGCGGGGTGGACGTCGGCAAGGCCCTCGCGTGGTCGGTGTTTCAGCCCGGGCCGGGACCCTTTCAAACCGAAGCCCTCGATGCATTGCTCGCGCGGGCGGAGAAAGACGGGACGCGCGTTCGCGCAGGCTCTTTGTTTGCCGGCCCGATGGACCGCTATCCGGAGTGGGTGCAGGCGTTCAGCGACAGCGAGTTGCGGGAAGCCGCTTCCAGCCGGGCCCGCCATCTCGCCCGGACGTACCGCCGGGCCCTGGATGAATACGCGGTCTTTGAGATTCGCCATCCGCCATCCGGGATCGTAAAGCGGCTGGGCCCCGACATCCTGGTGCAGGTCTGCCGGGAAATCCGGGACATGGATCCCGATGCCCCCATTCGGCTCGGCATTGGGGGGGCGGTGACGGATAGGCTGCTGATGCGCCTGCGTGCATATGCGGAGGAACTCGAGGATGCCGGCCTGCCCCTGGCCGGGCTGATGTGGACCCCGGAGGAAGGCCGTATTCAACCCCTGGTCGAGGAACTGCGCCTGTTGGCCGGTCTCGATCTTCCGATCGATCTGCGCCTGCAGGCGACGGACGGGCCGGATGCGATCCGGGACAGGGCGCTGGCCGGCCTGGCAGAGCCGGCGGTGTCCGGGATTCAGATCGCCGGCGATCCGTCGGCGTCGCCGGCCGTCGGCATTCGGGCCGTGATCGATAGGCTGGAGGGACTCGGGGGGAGGGGGATCTCCGCCCGGTTGGGGACCCATGGCGTGTGGAAGGGCGAACTGCTCGCGGGAACCTACCAGCTCAAGGCGGCGGCTCCGGACTATCGTCCGATCCAGCGAACGGCCCTGCAGATCGGCCGCGGAGCGGAAGCGATTCGCGTGACGCTGGCGCAGGCGGGCCGGGAGGGGCCGGCGGGGCCCTCGGAGGAGGAGCCGCGTGAGCCGGCGCCCCCCGGAAAGGCGCTCGCCGGGGATGCCGCCTCGGAAGACCCTCCGCCGGAGGAGCCTGCCGCGGACAAGCCTTCGCCGGACGGGGCCGCGGAGGATGCGGAAGCGCCGGCCGAAGAAGACCCGCCGCAGACGCCGGACGAGGGGCACAAGACCCCGGATAAGCCGGAATCGAATACCGAAACGGAGCCCGGGGCCGGATCGAAACCGGAAAAGGACGCCGGTGAGGATACCGGGGAGTCCGAAGGCGAATCCGGAAAAGACGAGCAGACCCCGCCGCCGGCGTCATCCCCGGAACTCGATCCGTACGCTCCCGTCGGCATGTGAACAGGCGGGGGCGGGTCCCGCGAGACGGGGCGCGGCCCTTGCAACTCCGGCGGGGGGACACTCCGGACTTTTCTTTTGGGAGAGGACCGTCTACCTTTCACTCCCTCAAATTGTTGACGCCCATCCAGTGATATCGGGAGAGCCGCATCATGGTAGAAAAGCAGGAAAAAATCGGGATTGTGGGCCTTGGTTACGTGGGGCTGCCGCTCGCCGCCGCCTTTGCAGACGCCTTTGAGGTCGTGGGGTTTGACGTCAAGGAGAGCCGCACCGCCGAGTTGTCCCGGGGCGAAGACCACACGGAGGAAGTCGACCCCGAGCAACTGAAGAATCCCAACCTGACCTTCACCTCCGACCCCGAAGACCTGAAATCCTGTACCTTTATTGTCGTGGCCGTGCCCACGCCCATCACCCGCTCACACGAACCGGATCTCACCTATCTCGAGCGGGCCTCCGAGACCGTCGGGCGAATCCTTCAGAAAGGGATGCTGGTTTCGTACGAGAGCACCGTCTATCCGGGGGTGACCGAGGAAGTATGCCTGCCGATCCTGGAGCAGGAATCCGGCCTGAAACTGGGGGATTTCCAGCTCGGGTACTCGCCGGAGCGGGTCAACCCCGGGGACAAGGACCACTCCGTGATTCAAATCGTCAAGGTGGTCAGCGGGCACGACAAGGAAGCCTCAGCCCGCGCCTGCGCGGTGTACGGGCGGGTTATTGTCGCGGGCATCCACGAAGCCGAGAATATCAAGACGGCCGAAGCGGCCAAAGTGATCGAGAACGTACAGCGCGACCTCAACATCGCCCTGATGAATGAGCTGTCGAAGATCTTCAGCCGGATGGGGCTGCGCACCCAGGATGTGCTCCGCGCGGCGGGCACCAAGTGGAATTTTCACCCGTATCACCCGGGACTGGTAGGGGGGCACTGCATCGGAGTCGACCCGTACTACCTGACGTACCGGGCTTTTTCCCTCGGCTACCACCCGGAGGTCATCCTGGCCGGGCGGCGCATCAACGATGACATGGGGTATTATGTCGGGAACCGTACGGTTCAGATGATGAATGCGGAAGGGCGCCTGCCGCGGGATGCGCGGGTGTGGGTGCTCGGCTTCACATTCAAGGAAAACGTCCCCGACCTGCGCAATACGCGGGCGATCGACGTGGTGAAGGCCCTGCGGGAATACCAGTGCAAGGTCTTCGTCTGGGAGCCCCTGGTCGAAGCCGATGAACTCAAATCCGATTACGGGGTCGACTACCTGTCCTGGTCGGATGCAGGGGATCTGGACGCGGTGATCCTCATCAACGGGCATGATGAATTCCGGGAGATTTCCCTGGAGGCGCTGCGGGAGCGGATGCGCACCCCGGTGCTGATGGATGTGAAAAATTTCTTTCCCCCCGAGCAGGCCGCGGATCTCGGCTTTCGCTACGGGTGTCTTTAGGCCCGCATGCTTTGTTCTTTCCGGGGCCCTGAGGATTACGTCGGCCGGGAGGGGTCCCCGCCCGGTTCGCGCCAGCCCGCCACGTAGGCCACCCAGCCCAGGGTATTGTCGTAGCGGGTGCGCCTCCGGTAGACCTCGTCCGAGTCGCCGTCCTCATCGAATCCGTGCAGGTAGACCTCCGGGCGGAGCCCGGCATCCCGCATGAGTTCCTGGATTTCGGGCAGGGTCCACAACCGCCAGTCGTATTCGAAAGCGCGTTTCTGCCGGCTGCCGTCGGAGAACCGGAAGTCGATGCGGCAGCGGAGTTCATGGGTGATGGGATTGAAGGCCTCCTGCCGCCAGACATAGTGGAACGAGGGGAGCGTTGTGCCGTCCGGGGCCGTGGAGGAGGGGACCTCCCGGATGTCTTTCTTGACCTCGGTCGATTCGGTGCCGCCGAACACGTCCAGGACGACGAGGCCCCGTTCATCGAGAGCGCCCGCGGCCGCCTCCAGATAGGATCGGAGGTCCTCCCGCGTCTTAAACGCGTTGTAGGAGAAATTCAGGGCGGCCACGATATCGACCGGCGGGGTTTCCACCTGCCGCACGTCGCCGCGGAGCAGGGTCAGCGCATCCGCGCGGTCCGCAAGGCGCGGGCGATGGTGTGCCTCGCTCCACTGCAGGGGGGCGGCATCCAGGTCGACGCCCCAGGCCGTATGCGTCGCATCGGCCAGTATCCAGTCTGTGGCCAGACGGGCCGTGCCGCAGAAATCCTCGCGCAGCCGGGTCCCGGCCGTTCCCCAGCGCCGGCGCATCCATCGCCGGAACATGTCGATTTCCATGTCCACCGGCTGCACGGCCTCTTCGTAGAGGTGGTGCCGGTCCGTCCGTCCGGCGAGTTTCGATTTCGTTTTTCTCTTTTTCTTCTTTTTCGCCATTCTGCCTCCTCGAGGCCGGGGAACCGCTTCACACCCGTTCGTGCAGGTGCCGAGCGTAGCACCCGGGGGGAAAAGTGAAAAGGGGCTTGTCTCCCGCGCCACGGCATGACCGGGCCGGACCCATCCGGTTCCCTGTCCACGGCATCCGGCCGGCAATTTAGCACTTGCACTTTGTCGGGTTCAGACGTATTGGAACGACACTCGCTGACCGAACCATTCTTTTCCGGGGGGGAACCAAGATGAATTTCTGCGTCTGTTTCGCAGCGCCGCGTCGCTTCGTTGTGCTGCTGGTCTGTTCGCTCACCTTTCTCTGCAGCCTGGCAACCGTGGCGTCCGCCCAGGATTTCTCGCCGGCCTGGGAGTTTCCGGCCAAAGCCTCGGAAGGCCGGGATGCCGTATTCTTTGATGTCGACCTGGATGCTGACCTGGATGTGATGCTGCTCGATTCGTTTAAGGGGTCTTCCCTGTTTTTGAATGATGGGTCCGGCACCCTCACCTATGCCCCTGCGTCCGGGCTCGGGGTGGGGTTTGCCGCTGCGGTGGGGGACCTCAACGGCGACACCTATCCGGATGTGGTATTCGGGCGGCTGGGGGTCTCGACCTATACCAACGCCGGGGACGGAACCTTCAGTTTCGACAGCTCCTTCGCCTTCGGCTACACCGCCTCCAGCATCGCCCTGGAGGATTTTAACAACGACGGCCATCTCGACGTTCTGGTAACGGATACCGCCACAGACCCGGGAGTCATCTATACCAATAACGGCTCCGGAGCGTTCAGTCTTGCCCCCTCCCCCCAGCTGGACGGGAGCGTGCAAAGTCTTGCTGTAGGGGACGTGAACCAGGACGGTTGGATGGACGTGATGATCGGGCGGAGCTCCAGCAACTCCCTGTACTACGGCGCCACCGGACTGGTGTTTACCGCCCAGGCGGCACCGGAAGACAACGACCCGACCTATGATATCGGCATTGCCGACCTGAACGGCGATCTGTGGCCGGACATCTGGCTCATGGGCGATGTCAACCAGGTCTGGATCAATGACGGAACCGGTGCCTTTCCCACGCAGACCACCTACATCGGCTCGAGCGGGATTGAAGAGGAAGTGGAACTGGTGGATGTCAACGGCGACCTCGCTGTGGATGCGGTCACCATTACCCGGGATACTACGGACAACCAATTCTGGCTCAACGACGGAACCGGCGTCTTCACCCTGGGATCTACAACCCTGGGCAACGCCCCCGCGCTCGGGGTGGGGTTTGGGGACCTGGACGGAGACGCGGACCCGGACGCCGTACTCACCCCCAATCAGGGCCCCGCATCTCTGTTTCTTCGCGTCCCAGGCGCGGAAGGAGGTCCGTACCGGCACGAGGAGTTTATCAGCGGGGGCATCAACTACGGCGCCGATGCCGGGGATATCGACGGGGACGGGGACATCGACGTCGTGGCTGTGCTGGGACTCGACGCAGTCTATCACCTCAACAACAACAGCAACGGTCAGTTTCAGATTGAATACCCGGCCCTTCTCTACGGGTACTCGCAGCCTTTGACGCTCATCGATATCGATCTGGATAACGATCTGGATTTATTCATTCACAATCAGGACAGTGAGTGGTTCCGGCTGTTTAAGAACGACGGGGCCGGAACCTTCACCTTGTCCGGTCCGACCTATGCGTCCGCCAACCCCAGCGATCTGGTCCCGGGCGACTTTAACGAGGACGGCTGGCCGGACCTGCTGGTCACCACCCGGCCGCTGGATGCGGACCCGGGCCAGAACTTCCTCCTGCTGAACAACAGCAACAGCACCTTCAGCGTCACCAACGTCATGGGCACCGGGTCCACGCAGAGCGGGGCGGCGGGAGATTTTAACGGGGACGGCGACCTGGACGTGGTCCTGGGCAACACCTCCACCAATACGGTCTGGCGCCAGAACATGTCCGATCAATTCATTCAGACCTCAAACGCCTGGGGCAGCTCCTTTACCTATGACGTCCTCATTGAGGATTTTACCGGGGACAGCGAGCCGGATGTGGTCACGCTGGAAAACGGATTCAACTACCTGTTTATCAATGACGGCGGCGGCTCGAGCTTCACCGAAACCCTCATCACGCTCTCCGGCGCATTCAACTCCAGCCAGGGCGCGGCCTTCGATGCGGATGAAGACGGGGATCTCGACCTCTGGATTGGAAACGGATTCACCTCCGAACAGGTGGATCGACTGTTCCTGAACGACGGCAGCGGCACCTTTACGCTCGGTACCGCCTATCCCGTCCGGGAAACCAGGGTCATTCTGGCCGAGGACTTTGACGGAGACGGGCTGACGGATATCTGGGTCGGCAGCGGGCGAGGCGACCACGCCCTGTACAGCCGGAAGGGGGATGTCATCGTGGAGTACGCGGAAGGGTTCGGTTTGACCGGACCGGATACGGATCCGCTGGCGGACCCGGACGGCGACCTCCTGCCCAACTGGGCAGAGTTTGCCTTTAATCTCAACCCGGATCTCAGTGACAACCAGCCCATGGCCAAGGGGGGGACCTTCGGCGCTCCGCGCATGGGGTTCGGCTTTTTTGATCAGAGTGGAAGCTATTACATTGAAGGCTCCGCCATCCGGCCCATCGGCATCTCCTCCATCACCTACACCCTGCATGTCGGCGACGACATGACCTTCCCCGACATCGCCCCCGGGTCCCCGAACACCGAGCCCATCAACAGCGAATACGAACGGATATCCCTCTGGCGGTTCTTCAGCTCCGCCGGCGATATCGAGTTCGGATACCTGGAAGTGAACTATAACCCCTGACCGGCCCGCCGGCCGCGTAGCGCCCTGTCAATTCCGGTGCAGAGGGGCGTGCTCCGGGGGGCAAGGGATCGATATCAGGTGCCAGAGTCTCATGGGCGGATAGATTTGCCGGGGGCGGGTGGGGG
>CAZCOO010000005.1:0-39024 GCA_964500395.1 uncultured Verrucomicrobiota bacterium | reverse complement strand
TCATGCCCGAGCCGGCCGGAAGAGGGATTCGGCGGCTTGGGGCCAAGCCGCCCTATCGGGAAGAAAAGAGGACGGCGTCATGCCTTCGGTTCCAGAAACCGGTTGAGGCTTTTCCCGCGCTCGGCTCTGGGGGTAAGGTGACCGGTCCAATGGTTGAGGGAATGCCGTATGACACTTTTTATCCAGACGCTCTTTGAGGACCCGGGTCTCTACCTGGCCTGGGTGGGGATTGTCGCGTTTTCCATCAGCCTCCACGAGTACTCGCATGCGGCCGCGGCGCTGCACCTCGGCGACGACACGGCGGCGGAGGAGGGACACCTGACCTTGAATCCGCTGGTGCAGATGGGGCCGATTTCCATTGGCATGTTGCTGTTGATCGGCATTGCCTGGGGGATGGTGCCGGTGGACGACCGGCGGCTGACGGCACGCGGAGCGGCCGGCGTGGCCCTGGCGGGGCCGGCCGCCAACCTGGGGCTGGCACTCGGGTTTGGCGCGCTCGCCGGGGCGGCGGCCCCCCTGGGGGCGGCCGACGGCATTGTCCATTTCTGCTATATCGGTGCGATGACCAACGGGGCGCTGTTGATTCTGAACCTTCTCCCCATGCCGCCTCTCGACGGATGGCAGACCCTGTCCGCGCTTCTTCCGGATCTCCGCAGGAAAGTGGAGCCGCACCTGGGGATGCTGTCCTGGGCGTGCCTGGTGATTATCATCATGACGCCGGTTCTGGGGTGGATCTGGGGAAGCGGGCGCACAATCGCACACATGGCGATGCAGTTCGGCCGGGCGCTGATCCTCCCGTTCGCAGGATGAGGGGGCTCCAGCGCGTTGTGCTGCGTCACCGTCCGGGCTCCGGCCCGCGGGTGCGCACGGCATCCAGCAGGCATGCCAGGTAGAGGGCGAGGGCCGTCAGCCACCAGCCGGTGGGGAAGGGCCGGCCGGCGTGGTTGGTGTCCAGGGAATACAGGGCGGAGAGGATCTCGTGTCCCCAGAGGATGGTGTATAGCAGGGCGGGGATGAGGACCGCGGTGAAGATGAGAATCCAGGCCAGCCCGCTCTTGCGCCGCCCCAGCGCCCACTGGCCGGCGCCCGGATAGGCGAGCGCGGAGAGCAGGAGGGCGAACCCGCGCGTGAGCCGGGGCCGGGATTCGTTCGGCAGCGGCGGGGGATGGCGGCGGGGCCCCTTCATCCCGCGGCGTGAGCCTGCGCCGGGGTGTCCGCGGGCCGCCCGACAAAGGAGTAGGGGCTGGATTGCTCGAGGTGGACTCGTACAAGCCGGCCCAGCCGGTCGCGATCTTCATCGGGAAAGAAGACGAGCTTGGCCTGGGGGGTTCGGCCCCGCCAGCGGTTGCGCTTTTCATCCCGGCCTTCGACCAGCACCTCGACCGTGTGCCCTTCGAGGCGCGCCATGGCCCGCTCCTGGATGCGGGTCTGGAGGGTGTCGATGACGATCCGCCGCCGCTCCTTTTCGTCTTCGGGGACATCGTCGGTCATCTTGCGGCCGGCGATGGTCTTGGGGCGCTCGGAGTATTTGGCCAGGTGCACCTTGTCGGCCTGCACCCGTTCGAGATGGTCCACCGTCGCCTGGAACTCCTCTTCGGTCTCCCCGGGAAAGCCCACGATGATGTCGGTGTGGATGGCGGCATCCGGGGCGCGGTCGCGGATGCGGTCGACCACGGCCTCGTACTCCTGGATGCTGTACCCGCGCTTCATCCGTTCGAGAACGGTGTTGCTGCCGGCCTGGGACGGGATTTCGAACTGCGGGCAAATGACGGGATGCCCGGCCACGGTGTCGATCAGGCGGTCGGTCATCCAGTTGGGGTGACTGGTGAGAAAGCGGACCCGGGCGAGACCGGGGACGTCGGCGACATCCTGAAGCAGGTCGGCGAGGTCTCCAGGCTCGTCGAGGTCGAGCCCGTACCGGTCGACGATCTGGCCGAGAAGCGTGACTTCGCGCACCCCTTGATCGACCAGTCGCCGGACCTCGTGGAGAATGTCGCCGCGCGGCTTGCTTCGTTCGGCCCCGCGGCGGTAGGGGATGATGCAGAAGGTGCAGGCGTGGGAGCAGCCGAGAACGATGGGGACATGAGCCGTCACCGCTTTGCCCTGCTGCAGGGCGGGCAGGATGTGTTCTTCATCCTGGATGGCGCTGCGGACGGCCTTTTCCCGGGTGTCGCGGAGGTGGGCGGCATCGCCTTCCCCGCGTTCGGCGAGGTGTTCGAGGAGCGGCTCGGTTTCAGACGGCGGCATGAAGACGT
Source organism: uncultured Verrucomicrobiota bacterium (assembly GCA_964500395.1). GTDB lineage: Bacteria > Verrucomicrobiota > Kiritimatiellia > CAZCOO01 > CAZCOO01 > CAZCOO01. Next base: position 36,769 of record CAZCOO010000005.1, on the reverse strand, counting down.
CCACAAAGGGAAACCGCTCGCGCAGACGCGGGGCTTCCCGCATGCCGACCATGCACCCCATCAGCGCCACGGTCAGGTCCGGGTTCTTCATCTTGAGCTGACGGAGGTGCTGGAGTTTGCCCACCGCCTTGTCTTCGGCCTGTTGCCGAACCACGCAGGTATTCAGGACCACCAGATCGGCCGCCTGCGACCGGTCGGTCTGCCGATAGCCCAGCGACTCGAGCTGGGAGCCCAGATGACGCGAATCGGCCTCGTTCATTTGACAGCCGATAGTCCAGATATGGTATTGTTTCGACATACGTTCGGCGCCGTGTCCGTATCAGGGATTCCACTAGTAAACAGTGCGTCTTATATGATGCGACAGCGCGTGATGCAATGCAAGAGTCCCCAGCAGGAGGTCCTGTTCCGCCATGCCGCGCCCAACCGGCTTTTATCATGCTGACAGTCCCGACACCGGTCGTTTGCAGGCCGGCGCCCCCACGCGGGAAGAGTTTGTATGCTCCGTCGAAGAGGGGGTGGGCACCCGGCCGCAGGATTTCCAGTGGCTCGATGCCAATATCCCCTGCCAGGCGGCGTGCCCGGCGGGCACCGATATCCCCGCCTATCTGGATGCGATTGCCCACGATGACCCGGAGAGGGCCTACCGGATCAACCTGCGCGACAATGTATTCCCCGCCGTGCTCGGGCGGGTATGTACGCGGCCGTGCGAGCCCGCCTGCCGTCACGGATGGGAAGGGTTGGGCGAGTCCGTGGCGATCTGCTTTGCCAAGCGATCCGCCGATGAGTTTATGAAGCGCAGCGAGCCGGTGGTGTTGCCGCCGATCTTTCCGCCCAGCGGGAAACGGGTGGCGGTGATCGGGGGAGGCGCGGCCGGCCTGGCGGCGGCCCGGGAACTCGTCCGGCTCGGCCATGCTGTCACCGTGTACGAGCGATACCGGGAGGCGGGCGGGCTGATGATCCAGGGGATTCCGGCATTCCGGCTGCCCCCCGAGATCGTCCGCCGGGAGGTGGCTCAGGTGGAGGCGGCCGGGGTGGAGATTTGCTGCGGGGTGGAAATCGGCCGGGACAAGACCCTGGAGGAGGTGCGGGACGGAGCCGACGCGGTCATCCTGGCTACCGGGGCGCTGAAGCCGTATGTGCCGGACCTTCCCGGCGTGGATCTGGACGGGGTGCGGCACGGTCTGCCGTTCCTGCAGAATGTGAACGCGGGCCATGCGGAAACCGTCGGGCACCGGGTGCTGGTCATCGGGGGCGGGTTTACGGCCGTGGACTGCGCCCGCACAGCCCGGCGGCTCGGGGCCGAATCCGTCCGCATGGCGTATCGCCGAACCGAGACGGAGATGTACATCACCGGCCATGAATTGACCGATATGCGGGACGAGGGCATCGCGTTCGACACCCTGGTGGCCCCGGTTGCCTTCGAGGGCGAGGGCGGCGCGCTCCGCCGCGCGGTCCTGCAGCGGACCGAAATGGTCGAGGCCGATGAATCGGGCCGGGCCCGCCCGCGGCCGGTGGACGGCAGCGAGTTCACGGTGGACGTCGACACGGTGCTGCTGGGCACCGGACAGGTTCGGGATCCGGGGGCCTGGCCGGCGGCCCTGGCCGAGGCGATATTCGGCCGGGATGGGGCGCCGAAGCGGGGCACCGCACCGGAGACGCCGGTGGACGGATTGTACATCACCGGAGACCTGACCTCCGGGTCCGCGTCTCTGATCGACGCCATCGGCCACGCCCGCACGTGCGCCATGGCGGTTGACCGCGGACTCATGGGCAAGGATCGACTTCGGGAGGTTGCGGTGATCGAAGATGCCGCGGATACCGGACGGACCCGCGAAATGGACGAAATCCCCCGCCAGTCCATGCCCACCCTGCCGGACACAAAGCGCGGACTCGACGACGAGGTGGAAACGGGATACGACTGGCCCGCGGCGCGCACCGAGGCACGCCGCTGTTATTTGTGCCACTACAAGTACGAGATCGACAACGACCTGTGCATTTACTGCGACCGGTGTCTCAAGGTGAAGCCGGTCGAAGGCTGCATTGTGAAGATCTCCGAACTGCACAAGGACGAAGAGGGCCGCATTACGGGCTGGACGCCCTCGACGAGCAACCGGGACTACAATCTGCTCTTTATCGATCAGAACCAGTGTATCCGCTGCGGGGCCTGCGCCGAGGTCTGCCCCGTGGATTGCATCCCGCTGCAGAAGGTCTCCAGGCGAACCATTGCCGCGGACGCTCTGCCGGAGGACGGATGATCCGGTCTTTTCTCGGAGGCCGGGTTGGCCTGCCGGACGGCCTCGGCGCGCCCTCCGGGGAACGGGGGGCCTCCACATGAGACACCGGCGCCACTTTACGACTTTACGGATCGGGGGCGAACTATGACATCGGCAACTGCACAAACAACGGATGCTCGCAATGCAGTGGTTCTCCTCTCGGGGGGGCTCGATTCGGCCACGGTGCTGGCCGAGGCCAAGGCCGCGGGGTTTGTGTGTTACGCCCTGACCCTCCACTACGGGCAGCGCCACGAAGTGGAAATCGCGGCGGCCCGGCGCGTAGCCAAGGCCATGGACGTTCGCCGGCACATCGAATTGTCCCTGGACCTGCGCGCCTGGGGCGGATCGGCGCTGACGGGGGACGAGGATGTCCCCACGGACCGGGACCTCGAGGGCGAGGGGATCCCCATCACCTACGTTCCCGCCCGCAACCTGATCTTTCTCTCGGTCGCCTCCGGCTGGGCCGAGGTTCTGGGGGCGCGGGATATCTTTTTCGGCGCCAACGCCATTGACTACAGTGGATATCCCGATTGTCGGGAGGATTTTGTCCGGGCCTTTGAAGAAACGGTCCGGCTCGGGACCCGCGCCGGACGCGAAGGGGCCGCCTTCCGGGTCCACGCCCCGCTGATCCGAATGACCAAAAAAGAGATTATCCGCCGGGGGGTCGAGCTGGACGTTGATTACGGATTGACCCACAGTTGTTACAACCCCCGGGCCGACGGCCGCCCCTGCGGCGTGTGCGACAGTTGCCGTCTGCGGCAACGGGGATTCGAGGAGGCCGGGCTGACGGACCCGCTATATCGATGAATCACTCGAAAAATTATTTCTTAATTTTCCTTTCCATTCATTACATTTTGGAATATGGTGGCTCTTTTCTCCGGGGAGATGGTTATGAAACGCTTTGATCAACATCCGCAATTTCTCACCGTGCCCGAAGCCGCCAAGTTTTGTGGTGTGTCCCGCAACACCCTCTACACGTGGGTGCGCTCGGGAAAACTGGGGGCGTACACTACGCCCGGCCGGACCAACCTGATCCGCCCGTCGGATCTGGTCAATTTCATGCAGACGAACGGCATGTTTGTTCCGGAAAGCCTGTTGGAATTTGCCCGTACGGACGAAAAAATGGGGCCGGGAAAGCCGGATGCAGACGCCCCGAAACCGGGAGGCGTGTCCGTCCTGGTTGTGGACGACGATTCCTCGTCCCGTGCCCTGGTGACCCGGGCCCTCGGACAGGATGCCGCGATTTACGAAGCGGAAACCGGGTACGAGGCGCTTCACCTGTTGACCAAGAACAAGGGCATCCAGGTGGTTCTGCTGGACCTCCTCATGCCGGGGCAGCACGGGTTGCAGACCCTGTCGGAAATTCGGCGCATGCGCCCCGATTGCCGGGTCCTGGTGATGACGGGCTTTTCCTCCGAAATTCCCGAAGAGATGCGAAACGACGGCACCATCAACGGGATTCTGGAAAAGCCGGTAGAGATCCAGACGCTGCGGACTGCCATGCGCGCCGCTGTTGATCCGGCGCCCTCGGCCTGAGCCGGGGGGCGGTGCAACGGCGGCGGGGCGAAGCGGCGCCTCCCCCGAATGGAAGGCTCTCCCCCGCAGGCGGTCATCCCGCCGGCCGCGCCTCCCCATTTTTGCCGACCCGCCGGGGAGAATCTTCTTGCGTCGCTTATGCGAACCGGTAGCATCGCCCGCTCCCAGTGACGGGATGTGTATCATTTTCACGAATTGAGGCATGCCACATGAACAACATCGGGGTTGGAATCATCGGTTTCGGCACGGTTGGGGCCGGGGTGGTGGATGGATTGCTGCGAAACGGCGATTTGATCCGTCGCCGGACCGATCTGCCCCTGTATCTCAAGCGGGTGGCTGACAAAGATCTCGCCTATGACCGGGGGATGGAGGTCGACCCCGAGCTGCTCACCGACGATGCCGATGCCGTGCTCGACGATCCCGAGATTCAGATTGTGGTGGAGCTGGTCGGGGGAACCGGCGTGGCCGCGGATATGATTCTGAGCGCGCTGCGCAACGGAAAATCCGTGGTGACGGCAAACAAGGCCCTGCTGGCGGAGCGTGGAGAAGAACTCTACGCCGCGGCCGAAGAGAACCATGCGGACCTGTTCTACGAGGCGAGCGTTGCGGGGGGGATCCCGATCATCCGCTCTCTGCGGGAGGGGTTGATCGGAAACCACATCGAGGCGATTTACGGCATTCTGAACGGCACCTGCAATTATATCCTGACCCGGATGGAGGCCGAGCCCGGCGTCTCCTTCTGGGACGTGTTGTCGGATGCCCAGGCCGCGGGGTATGCAGAGGCGGAGCCCGGCCTGGATATCGACGGCTTCGACACCGCCCACAAGACCGCGGTGCTGGCCTCGCTGGCGTACGGATTCCCGTTGCGGATGGACGATCTGTCCATCGAGGGCATTCGCGACATCGACCCCATCGACATCACCTTTGCCCGGTCCCTGGGGTACCGAATCAAACTGCTTTCGGTCATTAAGATGGTCGAGGGTCAGGTCGAGGCCCGCGTGCAGCCCACGCTGATTCCGGAGAGCCATCTCCTGGCCAAGGTCAACGGGGTATTCAACAGCGTGATGGTGCACGGCGATATCGTCGGGGAAACCATGTATTACGGAAAAGGAGCCGGTCGGGAACCCACTGCGAGCGCGGTGATCGGGGATATTGCCGAGGCCGCCCGCAACATCGCCTCGGGCGCGATGGGGCGGGTCCCCGCGTTCCTGAACCACTCGCCCGACACCCGCCCCCGGGCCCTGGGCGATATTGAGAGCCGGTACTACCTGCGGTTGACCCTGCAGGACAACCCGGGGGCCCTGGGATGGGTGACGCAGATCCTGGGGAACAACCGGGTCAGCATCGCTTCGATTGTGCAGAAGGAAAAAATGTTATCCGACTATGTGCCCGTCATTATTATCACCCAGCCGACGACCGAGGCGTTGATCCAGACGGCCCTGCAGGACATTGACGCGCTGGAAATCGCCGGGGCGTCCACCCTGCGATACAGGATTGAAGACCTGTAGGGCGCAAACCGCATCCTACCCCCGGGAGGCAGAGATGTCTCGACAAGCTCGACATGACGGACGGAGGCCGCCCCCGCGTTCCCGGACCCGGGCCGGTGCGCGGAACGGGGAGCGGGCCCGCCGGGTATGAAACGGATCCTGATCATCTGGGAGGGCGCCGCGGACCGTCCCCTCGCGGATCTCGGGGACAGGACGCCGCTGGAGGTGTCGGTCTGCCCGGAGGCGAGCCGTCTCGCCACCCTCGGCGCCGCCGGCCGGATCGGCCCGGTGAAGCAGGGCTGGGAATGGCGCAATGAGATGTATCTCGCCCGCTACCTGGGGATTTCGCGCGAGGAGACCCGGGGACTCTTCAGGGGGCCGGTAGAAGCGGCGGGTCTCGGGTTGTCCCTGCCCGTGGGGACGTGGGTCTACCGCGTCAATTTTGCCACGTTTGACGGGGACATTCTATCGGACTGCCGCACCCCGGGGTTGCGCGAAGAAGAGACCCGCATGCTGTTGAAGGACCTCGCCCCCCTCTGGAAAGAGGCGGGGTGGGACCTGGTGCTGCTGGAGGGCGGCGCGGCCCTGGCGGTGGACCGGCAGGGGCGGACGGACCTTCCGGCGGGGGATCCCCCCGGTCTCCGGGAGGGGGAGGCGATCGATCGACTCCTGCCCGGTCTATCCGGGCGCGACACCCTGCATGACCTGCTGGAGCGGTCGCGCGCGGTGCTGGAGGCCCATCCGGCGAATGATGTCCGGGTCGATCTCGGAGAAAACCCCGCGAATGCGCTCCTCCCCTGGGGAGGCGGGCCCATGCCCGATCCGGTCCGGACCACGCTGCCCGAGCCGGGGGTCATGGTCAGCCGCAGCCCCCTGGCCCGGGGACTGGCGGTGCTGACCGGCATGGAGCAACTCGATGTGGCGGACCCGTGGAAGGAGCTTGAAGCAGACCGCCCGGTCTTTAGAATACCCCGGCTGGTAGAACTCTTGCGGCAATCGGACATTTTGATGCTCTACGTGCAGGCGCCCCGGGAACCGGGACGCTACGGGACAGAGGGGGCCGACAAGGTGCGGGCGCTGGAACGCCTGGACCAATCGGTTCTGGCGCCGATGCTTTCGGTCCTGTCCGCCTATCGGCCCTGGCGGCTGTTGATGACGACGGACAGCCTCGTCTCCTCGGAAACCGGCCGGCCCGAACCGGGATACGTTCCCATGGTGGTCTCGGGAGAGGATGTAGAGCCCGACGCAGTGTCGCATTGGGACGAACGAATGTGTGCATCGGGATCCATCGGTGATGTGCGTGCCGATGAGGTCCGGCAATTACTCAGGAGGACGATGTAGTGGCGTTGTTTGTGCAAAAATACGGAGGCAGTTCGGTTGCCGACGCGGAATGTATGAAGCGCGTGGCCGGCCGAATCAAGCAGGCGGTGGACGACGGCCACCAGGTGGTGGTCGTGGTCAGCGCCATGGGGAAGACCACCGACAACCTGGTGTCGCTGGCGCGGGAAGTGACGTCGGAGCCCGACGAACGGGAGATGGATATGCTGCTCTCCTCCGGCGAACAGATCTCCGTGGCCATACTGGCCATGGCCCTGCACAACATGGGCGTGGAAGCGGTTTCCATGACCGGCCCCCAGGCCGGGATCACCACCGATGTCTTCCACACCAAGGCGAAGATCACGGGGATCAATCCCGACCGCCTCAAGGCCAATTTGGACGAGGGCAATGTGGTGATCGTGGCCGGCTTCCAGGGGTTGACCCCCACCCAGGATATCGCCACCCTCGGGCGGGGCGGATCGGACACCTCGGCGGTGGCGATGGCGGCGGCGGTACAGGCCGATCGCTGCCAGATCTATACCGATGTGGACGGCGTGTACACGGCCGATCCCCGCGCCGTGCCCAACGCGAGGAAGCTGGCGGAAATCTCCTACGATGAAATGCTGGAACTCGCCAGTCTCGGCGCCAAGGTCCTCCAGTCCCGCGCCGTCGAGTTCGCGAAGAAGTTTGGCGTGGAACTGGAAGTGCTCTCCAGCTTTACCTTTGAACCCGGAACCATTGTAAAAGAAGAGGTGGAAAACATGGAAGAGATTGTCGTACGCGGTGTCGCCGCGGATAAAAGTCAGGTCAAAGTCACCATCCAGAGCGTGCCGGATGAACCCGGAATCGCCGCCCTGATCTTCAAGGAGCTCTCCGCGGCCAATATCAACGTGGATATGATTGTCCAGAACGTCAGCGAAGAGGGTGTGACCAACATGTCCTTCACCGTGCCCGAAAGCGATCTGCAGTGGACGCGGGATGCCATGGACAAGCTCCTGAAAGAGATCAAGGCCAAGGGGGTCTTCTACGATGACGACATGGCCAAGGTCAGCGTGGTGGGCGTCGGGATGCGCAGCCATTCCGGCATTGCCTTCCGGGTATTCGATGCGCTGGCAAAGAACAACATCAATATCGAAATGATCTCCACCTCGGAAATCAAAATCTCGGTTGTGATCGATAAGGAGCATGCGGAGCAAGCCACCCGGATCCTTCACGACACCTTTGAGCTGGAGATGATCGGGGACGACTGAGAACGCGCAACGGGAAGGGCGCATCGGGCCCGGCCCCTCCGCGAGCAGATTGCGAGGACAGACCATGAAGCGCATCGAGATCTATGACACGACATTGCGGGACGGCGCCCAGGGGGAAGGGGTGTCGTTTTCCATCGGCGGGAAGATCCGCATCGCCAGGATTCTCGATGACATGGGGGTCGACTACATCGAGGGCGGCTTTGCCGCGTCGAACCCCAAAGATCTGGCCTTCTTCCAGAGCATGCAGAAGGAGCCGCTGCGACACGCCCGGATTGCCGCCTTCGGAAGTACCCGCCGGGCCCGGATCCAGCCGCACCAGGACAAGGGTTTGCAGGCCCTGGTACAGGCCGGGACGCCGGTGGTGACCATCTTCGGCAAGAGTTGGTTGCTGCACGTGCACGAGGTGCTGAAGACCACGGACGAAGAAAACCTCGCCATGATCGAGGATTCGGTCCGGTTCCTGAAGGAACAGGGCCGGGAGGTGATCTACGACGCCGAGCACTTCTTTGACGGCTACGGGGACAACCCGGCGTATGCGATCGGGACCCTCGAGGCCGCGGCCCGGGGCGGCGCCGACCGGCTCGTCCTGTGCGATACCAACGGGGGAACGCTGCCCCACGACATCGCCCGTGTTACAGAAGAAGTCGGCGGCCGGCTCGACACCCCCCTGGGCATTCACTCCCACAACGACTCCGAATGCGGAGTGGCCAATTCCCTGGCCGCTCTGCGCGCCGGGGCCGTGCACGTGCAGGGCACGATCAACGGGTACGGGGAGCGATGCGGCAATGCCAATCTCTGCTCCATCATTCCCAATATCGTGCTGAAGATGGATATGACCTGCCTCGACGACCCGGAGCGGCTGACCAAGCTGAAGTCCGTCTCCCGCGTGGTCGATGAACTGAGCAACCACCGGCCCAATAAGAAGCTTCCCTTTGTGGGGGACAGCGCCTTTGCCCACAAGGCGGGGATGCATGTGGACGGGGTGCGGAAGAATCCCCACAGCTTCGAACATGTGGACCCGCAGCAGGTCGGCAGCGAACGCCGGATCCTGATCTCCGAGCTGTCCGGGGGCAGCAATGTGTTCATGAAGGCCGCGGAGATGGGGCTGAAGATGGATAAATCCTCGCCCGAGGTGCGGCAGGTCTTGAGCGAGCTGGAGCGGCTGGAAAAGGAGGGGTACGAGTTCGAGGCGGCGGAGGCCTCCTTCAAGATTCTGATCCAGAAAGTCCTCCGGGCCCATCGACCGTTTTTCAACCTGGAAGGGTTTCGCGTCATCGTGGAAAAGCGGGGGCCGGAAGACCCGTCCCTGACGGAGGCGACCATCAAGCTCAACGTGGATGGCGAACAGGAGCATATGGCGGGGGAAGGGGACGGTCCCGTCAATGCCCTGGATACGGCCCTGCGCAAGGCCCTGACCCGCTTTTACCCGCAGATCGCCGATGTCGTCCTCACCGACTACCGGGTGCGCATTCTGGACCCGGAAGAGCACACCGCGGCCCGCACCCGGGTGCTCATCGAGTCGAGCGACGGGCCCAATCGCTGGAGCACGGTCGGGGTTTCGGAAAATATTATCGAGGCGTCCTGGGAGGCGCTGGTCGACAGCGTGGAATACAAGCTCTTTCTGGATGAGACCCAGCACAAGGATGGCGAACGCAATGCTGAGTAAGACTTTCGACCCGCAGAGCATGGATGAAAAATGGCAGGCGGCCTGGGCCGAGGCCGATGCCTTCCGGACCGAGCCCGGACCGGAAGAGACCTTCTGCGTGATGATGCCCCCGCCCAATGTGACCGGCAGCCTGCACATGGGGCATGCCCTCAACAGTACGCTCCAGGACATCATGACGCGTTACCACCGTATGCGCGGCTACGATGCGCTGTGGCAACCCGGGATGGATCATGCCGGCATCGCCACGCAGATGGTGGTGGAACGGCAACTCGCCGGCGAAGGCAAGACCCGGCACGACCTCGGCCGGGACGCCTTCATCGAGCGCGTCTGGAAATGGAGGGAGGAGTCCGGGGGCGCCATTCTCAATCAGCTCCACCGCCTGGGGTGTTCGGCCGACTGGTCCCGGGAGCGCTTCACCATGGACGAAGGCCTCTCCGCGGCTGTGCGCAAGGTGTTTGTCGATCTCCACAAGCAGGGCCTGATCTATCGCGACAAACGGCTGGTCAACTGGGACTGCAAACTGCATACGGCGATCTCTGACCTGGAGGTGGAAAACCGGGAAGAGAACGGTCACCTCTGGTATTTCCAGTACCCGCTGGAATCGGATCCCGAACGCACCATCACCGTGGCGACCACCCGGCCGGAGACCATGTTGGGCGACACGGCTGTCGCGGTGCATCCGGAGGATGACCGCTACCGCGATATCGTGGGCCAACAGGTGGTTCTCCCTCTCGTGGGGCGGCGCATTCCGATCGTGGCGGACGAATACAGCGATCCGGAAAAGGGCAGCGGCGCGGTGAAAATCACCCCCGCCCATGATTTCAACGACTTCGAGGTCGGCGCCCGGCACGGATTGCCCATGATCAATATCCTCGATGAGACCGGCACCCTGAACGATGAGGTGCCCGAGGCGTACCGGGGGCTCGACCGGTTCGCGGCCCGGCGGCGCGTGGTCGAAGACATGGAACAGGCGGGGCGGCTCGAAAAGATCGAGGACGAAGTGCATACCGTGCCCTACGGGGACCGGTCCGGCACCGCCATCGAGCCCTGGTTGACCGATCAGTGGTTTGTGGATGCGGCCACGCTGGCCAAGCCGGCGATCGAAGCGGTGGAGTCCGGGCGCACCCGCTTTGTGCCGGAGCACTGGTCCAAGACGTACTTTGAGTGGATGCGCAACATCCAGCCCTGGTGTATTTCCCGGCAGATCTGGTGGGGGCACCGGATCCCCGCCTGGTACGGCCCGGACGGCACCATTTTCGTCGAGGAGGATGAGGAGCAGGCCCGCGAGGCCGCCCGGGCGCATTACGGCGAGGCGGTGGACCTCCAACAGGATACGGACGTTCTCGATACGTGGTTTTCCTCGGGGCTCTGGCCCTTCAGCACGCTGGGCTGGCCGGAGCAGACCCCGGAACTGCAGCGGTACTATCCCAACACGGTCCTGGCGACGGCGTTTGACATCATCTTTTTCTGGGTGGCCCGCATGATGATGATGGGGCTGCACTTCATGAAGGACGTGCCGTTCCACACCGTCTACATCCATGCCCTGATCCGGGACGAACACGGGCAGAAGATGTCCAAGACAAAGGGGAACGTCATCGATCCCCTCGAGCTGATCAACCAGTACGGCGCGGATGCTCTCCGATTTACCCTGACCTCCATGGCGGCGCCGGGGCGCGACATCAAGCTCTCCGTGAGCCGGGTGGAGGGGGCCCGGAATTTTGCCACCAAGATCTGGAACGCCGCGCGGTTTATCCAGATGAATACCGACACCATGCCCGAGGAGATCCTCGCCCCGGACATGCTGCCCCCGCTGGGGAGTGCGGACGACCGGCATATCGTGGCTCGCCTGCACCAGTTGGGCCGGGAGGTGGATACGCATATCCGGGAGTACCGGTTCAACGACATGGCCAACGGCCTGTACGACTTCCTCTGGCACCAGTTCTGCGACTGGTATATCGAGGCGGTAAAGCCGGTTCTCAACGGGGATGATGAAGAGCGGAAGCGGGCCACCCTCAAGGTCATTCACTATGTGTTTTCGCAGACCCTGCGGTGGCTGCACCCGATTATGCCCTTCGTGACCGAAGAGTTGTGGGAAGGGATGGGGTACGGGGCCCACACGGGGATGCTCGCCCGGGGCGCCCTGCCGGTTCCGCTCTCCGCCGAGGCCCTCGGGGAACGGGCCGGGGTCACCGTGGAAGAGGTGGAGTACGTCGAGTCCAAGCACGAAATGATCCGGATGGGCCGCATGCTCCGGTCCGACTACGGGTTGAAGCCCTCGCAAAAGGTCCGTTTTCTGGTCCGGCCGAATGATGACCGGACCGCCCGCCGGCTCGAAGCCGACCGGGATTCGATCTGCGCCCTGATGAACGCGGACGCGATCGAACTCGACGGGGATTTCGTTCCGGAGCGGCCCATGCCCAGCGATGTCTCCCCCCTCGGGTCCGTGTACATGCCGGTGGAAGGTCTGCTCGATATCGAGGCGGAATGCCGGCGCCTGGAAGAGCAGCGCGGCAAGGTGGAGCAGGACCTGGAACGGGTGGGAAAGAAACTGGCCAACGAGAATTTCCTGGAAAAGGCCCCCCCCGAGGTTGTGCAGACGCAGCAGGATCGGAAAGCCGAACTGCGGGAGAAGAGCACGAAGCTCTCCCGCATGATCGAGACCCTCAGCGGGATTGCCGCGGGATAGACCCCGCTCAGGTCTGCAGGCCGGAGTCGCTCCACTGCCCGCGCCGCTCGATCTCCGGAATGATGGAGAGGAATGCGTCCACGACATCGGGGTCGAACTGCTTGCCGGATTGAGAGCGGATTTCCTGTTCGGCCTGTTCCCGCGGCAGCGACGGTTTGTACACCCGCGGGGAGCGGATCGCATCGTAGGCATCGATCACGGAAAAGATGCGGGCCCCGAGGCAGATGTCCGTCCCCTTGAGCCCCCGGGGATAGCCGCCCCCGCTGTACTTCTCATGGTGGGAGAGCACAATCTCGGCCGAGTCCTTGAGGAAGGGGCTCGATTTCAGAAACCGGTAGCCGATTTCCGGATGGCGCTTCATGGTGTCCCACTCTTCCGGGGTCAGTTGGCCGGGCTTCTGAAGGATGGCATCCGGGATCCCGATTTTCCCGATGTCGTGCAACAGGGCGCCGCGGGCGATATCGTCGAGTTCGGGGGGCTCGATGCCCATGTGGCGTGCCAGCACTTCCGTGAGTTCCCGCACCCGCAGACTGTGCCGGCTGGTCTCGTACTCCCGCGCATCCAGCATGGCCACCATCGTTTCCAGGGTAAATTCATAGGAGGTTTTGATCTGGTTCAGGGCCGTGGTGACCTCGGCGCTCTTGGCCCGGATCATGTCCTCCAGGTGATTGCGGTAGAGGTCGTTTTCCCGCAGCAGGGTTCGATACTCCAGGGCGCGGTCGAGCTGGGCCAGGAGCTGTTCGCGCACGAAGGGCTTCTGCACGAAGTCGTAGGCGCCGTGGCGCAGCGCGGAAATGGCATTGTCGGCGGTGACGTAGCCGCTGATCACGATCCGGACCATGCGGGGATCCCGCTCCTGCGCCTGGCGAAGCATTTCGAACCCGTCGCTCGTGGGGAGGGCGAGATCCGTGAGCAATATATCGATATGGCCCCGGTGCTCCTGCAGCAGGGGAATGGCCTCCTCCACAGACTGAGCCGACAGGATGTCGTACCCCTCGCGCACCAACATGCGATGAAGAATGCGGATGACGCTGGCCTCGTCGTCCACGACCAGAACGCGGGCCTTCACGCTCGAGCGGGATCGTTCCGGGGGCGGGTCCGTTTCCGGCGACTCGACGGGCTCCTCTTCCACCGGGGCATCGTGCTCGGTGCGGTACACGGCCATCCGGTTGCGCCCTTCCTGTTTGGCGAGGTAGAGCGCCTGGTCGGCCTGATGCACCAGGTCTTCATGCGACAGCGCGCCCCGCTCCGGCCGGTACAGGGCGACGCCGATCGAGGCGGTGAGCGCCAGGGAGTGGTCCTGCGACAGGAACGGATGCTCGCGGACCTTCTCCAGCATCCGCGTGGCCAGCCCTTCCGCTTCCTCTACATTGGCCTGCGAGAGGACGATCAAAAACTCATCGCCTCCGTGCCGGGCGAGGATGTCGGAGGCCCGGGTTTCGGTCTTGAGCAGGTCGGCAAATTCCTTGATCACCTCATCGCCTACGGCATGGCCGAGCGAGTCATTGATGTCCTTGAAATGGTCGAGATCCACCGCCAGCACGGCCATGGGGTGGTGATAGCGCCGGGAGAGCAGCCACATGCGCTCGAGCTGTTCGTCCAGATGGCGCCGGTTGTAGAGGCCCGTGAGGCTGTCCCGAATGGCCATGCTCCGGATTTCCCCGAGGGCGACGAGGATGGTCGAGAGCTGGTTGGACGTCTGGTAGAGAAAGGCAATATCGGAAGGCGAGTAGGCGTCGGCCTCGCCCGAGCACAGGGTGATCAGCCCGTGGACCTGGTCGTCGGAGATGATGGGGACCGACACAATGGTTCCGAACTGCTCAATATCGGACTCCTCCTCGACCCGTGCCGGCTTGATGTCCAGTTGCATGTAATGAAGGGGCAGGGGCTCGCCGCTGAGCGCCTGGTACCGATTCGACATGTGAGATTTGATATCGGAAATATGGTGCGGCTCCGGGATGCGGTGGGGCCGAAGGAACAGCGTGCAGTCCGAGTTTTCCGTGACCAGGATGCCCAGCAGATCGGCGGGGAGTAGCTGGGTCAGCCCGTCTCCCAACCGGTTGAGGGCGGCGGGCAGGTTTCGTTCATGAAGACCGGATTCGGTAATCTGCCGGAGAAGCCGAAGCTGCTGCTGCAGCCGTTCCGGGGGATGGCGGCCCCGAGCGCCCTCGGATTTCGATGTCTCTGCCAGGCGTCGTACCAGGGCCGCGAATGAATCGTACTCCACCGGCTTGGACAGCACATGCGATACGCCCAGGGCCTCCGCCTGGCGGATGACGTCCTCATCGAGGTACCCGCTGCAGATGATAATCTGAAGCCACGGCCAGATCTTCAGGGCCTCCTGGACAAAGGCCATGCCGTCCATTTCCTGCATGCGGAGGTCGACGACGGCAACATCGTAGTCATCGCGAAGGAGGGCTTGCAATCCTTCACGTCCGTTGGCTACAGTGGTCACATCGCATCCGGATTCCCGCAACCGCCGCCGCATGATGCGGCGGATGTGCCGGTCGTCATCGAGGACGAGAATCCGTTGGGGGGAGGGAAGGGGATCCGTCGACCGTGAAGGACGGCCCGCAACATTTGCGCTTGTTTCAGGATACTCGGCCATGGGGACTCTCTAGCAAAGTTGTGCCGGAAAACCAATGGCGAACTCGTCCGAACAGGCAGGGGGGAAATTTTGAAAATATGTGCTGTATCTTACGGCGTGACAGGATATTCTGGACATAGAAACGAGCCGGTCGGCCAGACCATGTTGGGGGAGACATGAACGGCGAAGACAATACCGGGGGAAAGGTCCCTCATAAGATTCAGGATCGGCGACTGCGCGCCCTGGCGAGGCCCGATCCCAGCGATCGGCGGCAATACTCCCGCTACCGGGTCGACTTTCCCGTGGAAATCATCGTGGGGCAGGGGGAGACCGAACAGGTCTTCACGGGGACCGCGTCCGACATCTCCGATGGCGGGCTGCGCCTCGAGAATGTGGAGTTGCCGGGCGGCGAGAAGCGGGTCAAGCTTCGCTTCAAGGTACCCGAAGCGGCCATGCCGGAGGAGTTTCAGAACCGGCAGTACGAACTCGATGCCGAGATTCGCCGGCACGACGAGGCCGCGGGAATCGCGGGGGTGCAGTTCAGCGAGTCGCTCAGCCGGCGGCTCGCCCGCACCACCTGGACGTATCTGCGCTGGGGCGCGGTGATCGGCTGCTTTCTGACCATCAGTCTCATCCTGCTCATTAAGTACGGCAACCTGTACTACTTCTGGTTCGACGTCCCCATTTTCCTCTACAGCCTCACCGTGGGCGGGTACCTGGTGAGCCGGTTTCTCTTCGCCGGGTTCTACCGCCCGCCGAAACCCCGGGAGGACCTGCCGACGGTTTCGGTCATCATCCCCACCAAGAACGAGGAAGAGCACATCGAGCGAACCATCATGCAGGTGATGGAAAGCCGGTACCCGGCAGACAAGATGGAGGTTGTGGCCATCAATGACGGGAGTACGGATGCCACCCTCGCGGCGATGAACCGGGCGCGGGAGAAATACCCGGAATTGACCATTATCAACTTCGAAGAATCGCAGGGCAAACGGGACGGCCTGGTGGCGGGCACCCGCATCACGACCGGCGAGATCGTCATCTTTATCGATTCGGACAGTTTTCTGGAAACCAATGCCATCCGCAATCTCGTGGACGGGTTTCAGGACGAAGAGGTCGCGGCGGTTACCGGCCATTGCGATGTGGAAAACGCCTGGGACAATATGCTCACCAAGATGCAGGCGGTGCGGTACTACATCGGGTTTCGCATTATGAAGGGCGCGGAGAGCATCTTTGACTCCATTACCTGTCTTTCCGGCCCGCTCTCCGCGTACCGCCGCAGTACCCTGGAGCCGTTCCTCGAGCCCTGGGTGAAGCAGACGTTCCTCGGGTCCCCGGCCACCTTCGGCGACGATCGCTCGATTACGAATTTTCTCCTCAAGGCCGGGCACAAGCTGAAGTACGATTCACGCTCCCGCTGTACCACGATCGTGCCGGAAGACTACCGGACCTTTTTGCGCCAGCAGATGCGCTGGAAGCGGTCCTGGTTCCGGGAATCCATTCGGGCCTGCGGCTTTTTCTGGCGGCGTCAGCCGCTGATGTCCCTGTCCTTCTACCTGGGCTTGATTCTGCCCGTGCTGAGTCCGGCCATCGTCTTCCGGGCCTTGATCTATGTGCCGTTTTTCCATCACGGCACGCCCCTGATCTACCTGTTCGGGATTCTGCTCATGAGTTCGCTGATGAGTACGAGTTACCTCTTTGCCCGCCGGTCCGCGCTCTGGGGCTACGGGGTGTTTTTCTGCTATTTTTATCTTCTCGTGCTGGTCTGGCAGTTGCCCTGGGCCGTCATCACCTTCTGGACGCCGGAGTGGGGGACCCGGGAGAAGAAGGAAGCTGCGGCATGAAAAAAGTGTTTGTCCTCTTCCAGTGGTTCGTGGTCACGCTGATCGTCGTGGGCTATGCCTGGTATCTCCTCCGCCCCAAGCCCGAGCCGGAGCGGGAGCCGGAGGCGTGGCACTCCTGGAAGGGGTTCTACGCCGTGTCCTACGAGGGGATTACCCGGGATGAGGATCCGCGCTACGTGAGCCCGGGCCGCCTGAATGAACAGCTCGGCGCATTGCATGGGGCGGGATTCAAGACCATCACGCCCGGAGATGTCCTGCGGTTTTACCGCGAAGGCACGCCCTTGCCGGAGAAGGCGGTCCTGCTGATCTTTGAGGGCGGACGGAAGGACAGCCTCATCCGGTCGACGCCGATCCTGCAACACTTCGGCTACAGCGCCGTGATGGCCGTTCCCACGTTTGTCACGGACGAGTGGGGGCACCACCAGGTGAAAGAGGGCGACATCGGGAAGATCGCCGGCATGGACCACTGGACCCTGGCCAGCATGGGACACGATGCAAACAAAACCATTGCCATCGATGAGTCGAGGCTGGAGGGGCATTTCCTCAGCAATCGCAAATGGCACAAGGGCCGCCGGGAGACCGAAGAAGAATTTGCCCGCCGGGTCACGGAAGATTACCGGACGGCCGCCGAGCTGCTGACGACGGGCGGCGCCCCGCCCCTCCTCTATCTGTACCCCTTTGCCGATCCCGGGACGGGCCGGCTCGCCGATCCCATGGCGGCCCAGCTCAATCGCCAGGTCGTGCGGGATTACCATCAGCTCGCGATAACCGGCAGCGGGGATCCCTTTAATGGCCTGCGTGACAATCCCTATCACCTGACCCGCCTGCGCGCCCGGGGGGATTGGACGGGGGAGGACCTCCTGGCGGAGATTGAACGGTTTTCCCCGAACCTCACCTCCGTCGACTACATCTCCACGGGGGAGCGCTGGTTTGCCGAAGGCCCTGTGGCGGAGCGCGAGGGAGGCGTGCGGATCGCTCCGGACGGCCGGGTGCTGCTTCGCGGCAGCAGCGACTGGATGGATGCCCGGATCCGGTTTTCCTGGCAGCTCCGCGGGGACGGTCTCGCCTGCCTGTATCTCCGTTTCGCCGGGCCCCATGCGTACATCCGGCTGACCTCCTCAGCCGAAGGGATGCGCATCCAGGAGCGCCTCTACAACCAGATGCACACGGTTGCCTGGCATCCCTATACGGAGGGCCCCACCAACCGCCACACCGTCGAGGTGCGGATCAAGCGCAATCGGCTGTGGGTGAGCTGTGACGGCACCGCCGTGATCGATCCGGCCCCGGTCTCCAGAACCGTCGACCACGGCAAGATTCAGTTTATTCACGAAGACGAGGGCGCCGTGACCCTGTACGATTTTGAGGCGGAGGCGCTGCCCCCGCTGTACCTGGTCGGCCCCGCGCTGCTGGAACTGCCCGACGATGTCCGCCGGCGGGTGACCTACTGGGTGCCCCCCTGGTTCGGGATGGAAGAACGTCCCGAGTTTGACCTGTCCCGGTCCCGCCGGGATGCGGTGCTGGCCGCGGCGGCCGAGGGAATCGCCGCCATCCCGAGGATCAACCCGGCCGGCGAACTCGACCTCCAGCAGGTGGAGGCGGTGATGAGCGAACTCCGGGCCGTGCGCGATGACCCGCTGATGGGGGCGCTCATCGATTCCATCGCCGTATCGGGGTACCACCCGAAGCTGATCGAGGCCTGCCGGGCTGAAGCCGTCCAGATCGTGAGCATCATCTCGCCCGAAACGGCCCTCTCCATTGCCGAGAGTCCCCCCGATCCCGCGCCGGGGATTCTGTTGATCACGGAGGGGCCGCAGCAGAGAGAGGCCCTCGAGGCCCTCATGTATCACATCCCCGCCCATCATCTCGTCGCCGAGGGCCTCCGCCTCGCGGATCGGCCGTACGGCGTGGCGGGGGCGATGCGGTCGGAGGCCCTCCGGTCGGCAAAGAGAGAGGCAGAGTGATGAGGCGTTCGAGAATATGGATGGTTCTGGCAGGTGTTTGCATGCTGGGCGGGCTGTTCGGCGCCTCCGGGCGGGCCGCTGATGACGTCGTCTCTGTGCGCGAGGTCCTGCACGAAAGCCGGGAGCGGCTGGGCGCGCAACAGTACGGCGAGGCGCTGGATCTGGCCCGGCGGGCGGTGTCCCTGGATCCGGCGTACCCGGCCGCCTGGGCCCAGCTCGGCCGGGTGCAAATGCTGCGGGAAGAATACGAAGAGGCGGAGGAGGCCTTCGATACGGCGCTGGATCTGGGCGTGTCCGAGCCCATAGAGATTCGGGAATGGCAATTCTTGATGTGGATGGAGACGGGGAAGCGGCACCGCATCCGCACCCAGTGGATGGCGCTGCCCGATGAGGAGATCGAATTGATCTCCCCGTCCTCGGTTCAGCGCATGCTGCAGACGGCCTGGGCCGGCGGGGATACCAACATGGTGACCCTCCTCGCCTCGCGATGGGCCCAGACGGCCCCCCGGGAGGGTCTTCAGCAGGCGGCCCACGCCGTGTGCGAACTGGCCGTGGCGCCCGCCCCCGGAAAGGCGACGGTCGCCGGTCTGGCCCCGACAAATGCGGTTCAAAGCAACCTCACCGCCCTGGCCTGGAGCGTACTCGGCGACCGCCACCTGCAGGCCCGGGCGCCCCGGCCTGCCGTCGAGGCCTACGAACGCGCCGTCACCCTGCGGCCGGACTGGTTGCAGGCCCGCGTCAACCTGGGCTGGGCCTACCGGCACAATCGCGAACCCCTGCGCGCGGCTCGCACCTGGGTAGAGACCGCCGAGGCCGCGGATGCCCCGCCGGCCTCCTGGTGGTTCTGGGCCTCCGAGGCGTATCTGGACGGCGGCGAGACCGGCAAGGCCCTGGCCACCCTCGACCGAGTTTTGGAGAGCGCCCCGGACCATCGCCGGGGCCTCATCCTGAAGACCCGGCTGCTCCTCGATACGGAGGGGCGCGCCGCCGCCGATGCGTTTCTTCAGGCGGTCGATACCGATGATGTCGCCTATATCCAGGGGCTGGCCCGCGCCCTGCACGCCGGGGAAAAAGAGAACGATCGGGAGGCCATCGACATTCTGGAGGCACTGCATGCGGACCATCCCGACGACGAACGCGTCCGCCGCCACCTGATCCGGGCCCTGGCCAATCGCGCCGGGCGCGTAAAAGAAGTCGACAAGCGAATTGAACTCCTGCGCCGCCAGGTGGAACTCGATCCGTCCCGGACGGCGGCCTGGCGGGATCTCGGGTGGTCGTACTGGGTCAAGGAACGGCCGGAGGCCGCCATCGAAGCCTGGGACACAGCCCTGCGCGACCAGGAGCTTGCCGCCCGGCACGATACCATGGCCCAGGTCCTCGCCCTGCTCGTGGAAAACCACGAGACCGACCGGGCCCTCGAACTCTTCCGCACGTGGGCCCCCGCATTGTCCTGGTATGAGTTCGGCTCCCTCCTGGTGGAAAAAAACCGGCTGGTGGCGGCCATGCCGTTTCTCCAGCGGGCCTGGGAGCGGGACGACGACCCGGCCCGGGCCGGGCTCTACCTGGCCTATGCGCGCGCCCTCAATGCCCACTGCGGCCAGAGCACCCGCTACGTGGAGCGCTGGGTGCAGGAGCGGCTGGCCGAGGCGCCCCTGCTGGAGATTGATGTCTTCCTCGAGATCGCCTACCTCTGTGACGAAGAGCCCAGCCTGCTTCCCCTGGTGGACCGGGTGGATGAAATCCTGCAGGAGCGCCCCGACTACGTTTCCCGCGTGACGGATATCCTGCAGGGCTTCGCCGACTACCTGTTCGAGGGCCGGCGGTTTGCCCGCGCCTACACCCTCTACCGGCGCGTTCTCGAGCGCGATCCGTCCCGTTCATTGTGGGTGAAAACCATCGAACTGGCCGAACGGCTCAACCGGCCCGATGAAGCGCGGACCGTGCTCGAGCGCGCGCTGGAAAAGGACCTGCCCCAGGCCGCCGAGCTGCGGCTGCAGGGAAAGCGCGCCCTGTGGGATGAGGATGACGATACCGCGATCGAACGGTTTGCCGCCAGCCTCGCCGCGGATCCTGAGCAGCCCTTTCTCCGCGCCCAGTTATTCGATCTGCTGATCGACGCCGACCGCTTTGAAGCCGCCGCCCGGGAGGCCGCCTGGTTCGAACGCCAGGTCGAGCTGGGCCGGGAAGAATTCCGTTCCGAGCTGGCCCACATGCTGAGCCGGCTCGGGAACCTCTCCGAGGCCCTGAATATCTGGTACATGGCGCACTACACCTCGCCCGAGGTGACCTACTACGGGCTCGAGACCGCCGAGACGCTCAAGAAACTCTGTCAGCCGGGCGAAGCCCGTACCATTCTCGAAGAACTGGCCGATCTGAATCCGAACGAGAAAGTATACTACTCCCTGGCCGAGCTCGAATCGGCCCTGGCCAACCGGGAGGCCGCCTTCGACTGGGCCACCCTGGGCATCCAGACCCATCCATCCATTCTTCTGTACCGGCTGCGCTCCGAGCTGGCTGAGTACCTGGAGGATTGGGAGACCACGCTCGCGGATTCCCGCGCCTATCTGGAACAGGATCCGGGCTATGTCCCCATGGCCCGGGCCGTCGGGCGGGCCTATCTCGGCATGGAGCAGTGGACCAATGCCCAGCACACCTACGAGGACCTGCTGGCCCGCAATCCGGAATTCTTCCCCGCCCTGCTTCGCCTCCGCGAACTCGCCTCGCGGCGGGAAGCCTTCCAGGAGGCCCTCGACTATGCGGACGCACTGGTCGATCAGCGGCCGTGGGATATCGAGACCATCCGCCGGCATGCGATTTCCCTCGCGGAGGACGAGCAATTCCGGCCCGCCATCCGCGAGCTGGCGGATGTGTCCGAGCCGCACCCCTCGCAGGCGGTTCCCGTGCTCGCCTACCGCAATGTCACCGCATGCGACTATCCGGGGTTTAACTCGGTGAAGCAGGTGGCGGACCATGTTCAGGCCATTACCAGCAACGGGTTTTCGTTCCTGCACATCGGGGAGGACGTCGATCCCGATGCCCGGGAAAAACGGGTTGTGCTGGTGCTGGTGGAGCCGGAGAGCAGCGCCATTCCCGACCTGGACACGTTGCTCAAGGAGCACGATATCCGCGCGGTTCTTGCCGGGGAGCCGTCCTATCTTCGCTTCCAGTTCGGAACCGGCGAGGGCGGCCTGGCCTACCGGGAGATCCTCCAGTCCCCGCGCTGGCAGATCGCCGGCAGCGGCCCGCCCGACGATGAGCGCCGCCCCGTCAACGCGGAGGGCGTCCGCGGCAACCCGCTGACACACCGCCTCTATGAAGAGGGCCGGCGGGAAACCCTCGACGAGATGCGCGACCGGGTTCGGAACGCCCTCGCCGCCGCCGCGGAGCAGCTCCCCGGCGAGGGGCCGAAGATTCTGTTCTATCCATCGGGCGACTACGGCCACTTTTCGCTGGATACAGAGCCGGACTCGCTGGAAGTCCTGCACGAGGCCGCGGAGGAGTTCTTTGATTATGCCCTCTTTCTCGACGACAGCGGATTCATGGGGCCGGAGCGGGACCCCCTCCGCCTGCCCGCAAAATCGGTCGCCCCGTATTGGGGGGCAACCAATGTGGTAGCCCACATCAGCGAGGGCAATCCCCTGATCCGGGCCAAGCTGGAATTGGCCAAGGTTTTGTACTGGCACCGTCAGCACGTCCGGGCCAACCGGTGGTTCCGGGAGGTCCGGGACCTGGGCGCCGATCCCCTCCAGGTCGAGTTCAACTGGGGGGCCAATGCATACCAGCAGGGCGACCTGCCCAGTGCGCTCGAGCATCTGCGGAACGCCCGGGACCTGGCCCCGGATGATGAAAAGATCCAGGACGCGCTCGATCGGGCCGAGAACAAGAAACGCCTCCAGCTCGAAGTCGACGCGCGCGGCTGGGAGGACTCCGACGAGAGGACCTTCGAGCGGGACGGAGCCCGTGCGCACGGGTTTGTCAGCGATCATCTCCGCCTCGGCCTGTTCGGAGACTACAATCGCTGGACGCGGGACGGGCTGGGCGTGGAAGAGGGCATCCGCACCGGCGGCGACCTCCTCTGGTTTTATTTTCCGCAGCAGTGGTTGCGGGGCGAGTTGTGGTGGATGGATTTTGACAACCCGGAGATCGACGACCACCTCGGCGGCCGCGCCAACGTGCATCTGCCGAATCGCCCGTTCAGCGGGTATGTCGAGCTGGAATGGTGGCGCGACCAGGTCGAGACCATCGAGGCGGTCCGGGACGAGATCCTGTTCGATCAATTCGGCCTGTACACCTATTCCCGCGCGCTGGACCTGTGGGATGTCTACGCGAATGGATTCGCGATTCTGCGCACCGATGAAAACGATACGTACATGGTGAACGGCCGCATTGTCCGCCGCCTGCAGGAGTGGCCGTACCTCGGGGCAGGGTACCGGTTCCGGTTTGCGGACAGCGACCGGGACCCGGACGAGTACTACGCGCCCGAGGAACTCCAGAAACACCAGCTCTATGCCGCGCTGCGGGGCACGTACCGGCTGCTGCACTATACCACCAGCGGCGAGGCCGGGTATGCGCGCGAAGGGGATGGGGACTGGAAATTCGTATGGGGCGCCCGCCTCAATGCGGACCTGCGGCTCACCCGCCGGCTCTCTCTGCTGGGGTCGGTGAGCCACTTCGAGACACCCGATTACGAACGGGATACCTGGCGGGTAGCGCTCCAGGTCCGGTTCTGATCCCGTCCGCGCCGCGCGAAAAGAAGTCGCCGGCTTGAGGCCAAACCGCCCTGCCGGGAAGAAGTGCAGACGCCGGCCGTGATGCGGGCCCGGAGGGAAAAGGGCGAACCCGCCGGCTGAACGCTTGCCCTCTCCGTCCTCCGCGGGTACAACCTCCACATGGGCGGATTCCCAAAGCGTACGGCTATAGCGGGCCTGGTTCTGCTGGGCCTGATGGGCGCGGGGTCCCTGCTTGTCGCTCTCCAGGCTGCGGGCGAACTGCATGCCGCGCACCAGGAGATGACAAGGCAACGCCTCCGCGAACTGTCCCGCTGGGATCGGGATGCCCTCGCCGATCGGATGGAGGCGTTGGTGCGGTCCCGGGCCCGGGGGCTCGCCGAGCTGCTGTCCCTCCGTTTGCAGGGCGCGTCCGGTGCGGAGGAGATGCGCCGGATTCTGGACTCGCTGAGCCGGTCCCTCCTGTCGCCGGAGCCCGGCGACGGGCCCCGTGTCCCTCATCATATCGCGGTGTGGGACGGCCCTGACATTCTGGCGGAACGAGTGATTCCCCGCGCGGAGCGGTCGCTGTACCGGTGGCATAAAGCGATGCCGGCCTGGCGGGATACCCTCCATCCGCGTCCCCCTTCCGGATCCGTTGCCTGGACCCATCGGACGCCGGATACCCGGCAGTTCCCCGGCATGGAAGTCTTTTCCGTCGCCCGCCGGGTAGAGGGGGCGGAGCGGATGGTGTGTGTGTCGGTCAATGAGCGGGCGTTGAAGGAGGCGCTCGCCCACCGGCTCGAGGCCCGGCTGCACAGAATCGTCGAGCAGGGAGAGGAGCGGGCAGTCGGGATTCGAAACCGGGCCTTCGGCACCGTGCAGGGGGGAATCGGGGGGCTTCTGATTCTCCTGGGAGCCGGTATGACGGGTCTTCTTGTGTGGCGGAAGAGGGCGGACGACCGCCGCCGGGCCGCGTGGGCCGAAGCCCTGACGCGTCTCGGCGCCGGCGATTTCCCGGTGGAGCTGGAAGAATCCGGGGATGCCGAGTCCCGGCATTTTGCCAGGCGGTTCAACCTCACCGCGGCCCGCCTGCAGCGCATGTTGAAGCGACCGGGGGCGGAGTGAGGGCCGGGGAGACACGGTGCGCCGTTTTTTCCCTGTGATCCCGCAGGGTCCACGTACGCCGGATTCGCGTGTGCCCGCCCCGAGCCTCCCGGGCCCGCCGGCTCCCCCGCATCTCCATCCTTGCCCCCGGGGCCGGGAATCTGCACTCTACCGGATCTGCATGGGATCCCGACACGAATTATGAAACCCGGCACCTTCCAGATTGATGCCTCGGACGCGGCCTCCCGGGCCCGCACCGCCTGTCTCCACACCGCGCACGGACCGGTGGAGACACCGACCTTTATGCCGGTGGGCACCCACGCCACGGTCAAGGCCATGGACCCCGCGGAACTCGAAGCCCTGGGGATATCCATCATCCTGTCCAACACCTATCACCTGAACGAGCGGCCGGGGGCGGACTTGATCGCCGGCCTGGGCGGGCTCCACCGCTTTATGGGGTGGTCGGGCGCCATCCTCACCGACAGCGGGGGCTTCCAGGTCTTCAGCCTCTCGGACTGCCGGCAGATCCGGCCCGACGGCGTCCTCTTCCGGTCTGCGGTGGACGGCCGGGAACGCTTTATCGGCCCGGTCGAGGCCATGGCCATTCAGCGGCAGTTGGGCTCCGATATTGCCATGGTCTTTGATGAATGTCCGCCGTACCCCTGCGAGCGGGAATACGCTTGCCAAGCCGTGGAGCGGACCCTAGCATGGGCGGCTTCGTGTGCGGCCCAGCCGCGGGCGGACGGGCAGTTGGTGTTCGGCATTGTGCAGGGCGGCATCTGGCCGGACCTGCGCGCGGACTGTGCCCGGGATCTGCAGACCCTGGGATTTGACGGGTACGCGATCGGAGGCGTGAGCGTGGGCGAGCCGGAGGAATTGATCCGGCGCGGCGTGAACGATACGGTGGCGCACCTGCCCGCGCACCAGCCCCGGTATCTCATGGGTGTGGGGTTGCTGACGCAGGTGCTGGATGCCGTGGCGGCGGGCGTGGACATGTTCGATTGTGTCATGCCTACGCGTTGTGCCCGGAACGGGTCGGCGTTCACGCGCTCCGGCCGCCTGCCGGTGAAGGCGGGACGGTTTCGGGACGATCCGCGGCCCGTGGAAGAGGGGTGCGAATGCCCGGTCTGCACGCGGTTCAGTCGGGCCTACATCCGGCATCTGCTGAATGTGGATGAGATTCTGGGGGTCAAGCTGCTGACCCTGCACAATTTATTTTTCTACGAGACGGTGATGCGGGAGGCGCGAAACGCCATTCGACAGGGCGAATTTTCCGCCTACCGGGAGAAGTTTCAGGAAGCCTACAACGAAACGAGCGCGGGCGTCCGCGCGAAACTGTGAGGAGAGCAGAGGTATGTACGGAATCTGGTTAGCCATGGCGGCCCCGAGCGGGGAGGGAGCCCAGCAGCAGTCCCCGATGTTCATGTTCGGGTGGCTCGCCATCATGATCGCCATTTTTTATTTCATCCTGATCCGACCCCAACAGCGGAAAGAGAAAGAGCGCAAGGCCCTTCTCGAGGCCGTCAAGACCGGGGATCGGGTGATGTTCGGCGGCGGCATTCTCGGCACGGTGACCAATGTGAAAGACAAAATCCTCACCATCAAGATTGCCGATAAGGTCAAGATCGAGGTGGCGCGCGGCGCCGTGACCCAGGTGCTGGACAAGGGGGAGGCCCCCTCGGACGAGGACGTCCAGTCCTGAGTGCCCGCCCCATCGACCCCTGTATGTCTGGAGACGTATTCCTATGAACAAAACCACTGTCAAATGGCTCATTCTCGTCGGTCTGACCGCCTGGTCCCTCTCCATCGTGTGGCCGCCCCAGGAAAAAGTGAAGCTGGGGCTGGACCTCAAGGGCGGGACCAGTTTTACCGTCGAAATCGATCGCGAACGCATCCGGGAACAGATCCGGGAGGAGACCCCCGACATCACCGGGGAGACCCTGCGGGAACGCGTCAACGAGGCGGCCGACAAGGCCCAGGATAATGCCGTAGAGGTCATCCGCAATCGTGTGGACGGGCTCGGCATTGAGGAACCGATCATCTACGCCACCACCCACGAGGGCCGCGAGCGGATCGTGGTTCAGCTCCCGGGGGTCGACGAAGAGAAGCGCCGCGCCGCGCGCCAGGCCATCATGAGCGTGGCCTTCCTGGAATTTCGCCTGGTCCACGAGCGCAGCTCGGAATGGACGCAGGAGCTGTTTGAGGAGGGGCTGGCTCCGCCCGGGTTCCAGATCAGCCAGACCGGCGACGTCTACGCCCGCGATTTTGAGTCCGTGCCCGATGCGGAGATGGATCAGGACTACTACGAGCGCCTGCGCAAGTGGCAGTACAAGCCCGGCTGCGAATTCATGCTGGAGGAAAACGAGACCCGCGACGGGAACACCGTGTACCGGCCCTATTACGTAGAGGTGCGCCGGCAGCTTACGGGCGAGGCGGTGGTCGACGCCGACGTGGCCTACCACCAGGTCACCCGGGCCCCGCGGGTGACCCTCGAACTCGACGGCGAAGGGACCAAGCGCTTTGCCCGCATCACGCGGGATTATGCCCCCCGCGGGCCCAAGAATCCCAACAGCGATGTGGGGCGCCTGTTGGCGATCGTCCTGGACGATACCCTCTATTCCGCGCCGCGCATCAACGAGGAAATCCTCGGCGGCCGCGCCGAGATCACCGGGCAGTTCAGCGTGCCCGAGGCCATGCGCCTGGCCAACGTGCTGCAGGCGGGGTCTCTGCCCGCGCCCGTCAATATCGTGGAGACCCGGTCCGTCGATCCCACCCTGGGCAAAGATTCCATCGACAGCGGCATGCGCGCGCTGTTGTACGGGGCCATCGCGGTGGTGCTGTTTGTGCTGCTCTACTACCGGCTCGCCGGGATTGTCGCCAATGCGGCCCTGGTGCTGGATATGCTCCTGCTGCCCCTGGGGATGGTGATTGCCTCCGGTTTTCTCGGGCTCTTCACGGGGGCGCCCGGCGGGGGCGGCGCCCAGTTGCCCACCCTGACCCTGCCCGGGATCGCCGGTATCGTGCTCACCATCGGCATGGCCGTGGATGCAAACGTCCTGATCTTCGAGCGGATCCGCGAGGAACAGCGGGCGGGCAAAACCTTTGCCCACGCCGTGACCGCCGGGTACGACAAGGTATTCAGCACGATTTTCGACGCCAATATCACCACCCTCATCACTGCCGTCATTCTCTTCTGGCAGGGGTCGGGCCCCATCCGCGGGTTTGCCGTCACCCTCAGTGCAGGCATCATCGTGAGCATGTACACCGCGCTGGTCGTGACCCGCATGTTCTTCGACTGGCTGGCACGGGGCGGCCGGGTGGAAAAGCTCCGCATGCTCCGCATCGTGCAGGACACGAAAATCCGCTTCACCGACAAGCGGTTCGTCGCCCTGGCCCTCAGCGCAATCCTGATCGTAGCGACCTGGGGCGTGTTTATGTATCGCGGGGCGGATAATTTTGGCGTGGATTTCACGGGGGGAACCTCCCTGGCCTTCCGCTACGACGACCGCCAGTCGGTGGATGACGTTCGCGAAACCCTGGAGAAGGCGGGCGTGGAAGGCGCCTTCATCCAGTATCACCAGGAACTCGGCGCCGGGGATGACGAGGGGATCGACGAGTTTCTCGAGATCAAGGTCGGGTTCGACGAGGGCGCTACGGCCCGCGACACCATCGAGCAGACCTACGATACGGCGGGCTACACCCTGATCAAGGAAGACAGTGTCGGCCCCCAGGTGGGCGAGGAACTGCGCAAGAAAGGGGTCTGGGCCATTGTCACGGCTCTCATCGGAATCGTGATCTATATCTCATTCCGGTTTGAGTTCGCCTTTGCCATCGGGGCCATCGCGGCCCTCGTGCACGATGTCCTCATTACCGTCGGGGTCTACTGCCTGCTCGGCAACCAGTTGAGCCTCCCCATCGTCGCCGCCCTGCTGACGATCGTGGGGTATTCGGTCAACGACACCATTGTGGTCTTCGACCGCATTCGAGAGGACCTGAGTCTGATCAAGGGCAAACCGTATTCCGAGATCGCCAATCTCAGCATCAACCAGACCTTGAGCCGGACCCTGCTGACCTCGATCACCACGCTGCTCAGTGTGGTGATGCTGCTCATCCTGGGAGGCGGCGCCATTCACGAGTTTGCCATTGCCCTCTTTATCGGCATCCTGGTGGGGACCTATTCCTCGATCTTTGTGGCCACCCCGGTCATGCTGCTCTGGCACAAAGATCCGGCCCCCGCGGCGGAAAAGACCGGCAAGCCCAAAAAGAGCTGATCCGGCGATTCGGTGGCCGGGCCCGCTCCCAGATGGATCATCCGCCCCTGTGACGAGGGGCGGGTGACCGAGCTCGCGGCGGCCTGCGGGGTGCCGCGGGCGGTCGCCCGGGCCCTGGTGCTGCGGGAGGTGGACCGGCCCGAAACCCTCGACCGCTTCCTCGCCCCCCGGTTGAGCGGAATTCGCGATCCGTTTCTCCTTCCGGATATGGCCCCGGCGGTGGCGCGGATCCGTGCGGCCCTCGACGACGGCCGGCGCGTGGTGGTGTTCGGCGACTACGATGTCGACGGGGTGACCGCCACCGCTCTGTTGAGCCGGGTGTTGCAGGCCCTGGGCGGGGACGTCACGCCCTTTATCCCCAACCGGCTCGACGAGGGCTACGGCCTGGGGGCCGATGCCCTCGACCGCTGCCTCGCCGATCACGCCCCCCACTTGATCGTCACCGTCGATTGCGGCACCAACAGCGTGGCCTCGGTCCGCCGGGCCGCGGCCCAGGGGGTGGACGTGGTCATCACCGATCACCATGAACCGGCCGAGGAGGTCGCCCCGGCCGCCGCCGTGGTCAATCCCAAGCTCGGCGACGACGCCGAATTCCGCAATCTCGCGGGTGTCGGCGTCGCCTTTAAACTCGCCTACGCCCTGGTGAAGGACCTGCGGGACCGGGGGGGCGAGCCCCCGCCCGGGTTCGACCTGCGGGACTCTCTGGACCTCGTCGCCCTGGGCACCATCGCCGACATGGTCCCGCTCACAGGGGAAAACCGGATCCTGGCCCGGGCCGGGCTCGAGCGGCTCAACCGGCGACCCGCGCCCGGCATCGAGGCGCTGGCCCGGGCGGCCGGCGTGAAACCGCCCCTCGATGAAAAGCATGTGGGCTTCTTTCTCGGCCCGCGGCTCAATGCGGCCGGCCGGCTGGAAACGGCCATGGATGCCCTGCACCTCCTGACCGGCGACGGCGATCGCACTCCGGAGGAGCTCGCCCGGGAACTCGATGCGGCCAATCGCGACCGGCAGGCGATCGAAGCGTCGATTCTGCGCGAGGCGGAGGCCATGGTGCTCGACCGGCAGACGCAGGGCGATCTCCACGGGATTGTCGTCGCATCCGATACCTGGCATCCGGGGGTGGTCGGGATCGTGGCGTCCCGGCTGGTGCGCCGGTTTTACCGCCCCTGCATTGTCATCGCTCTCGATGGGGAGTCGGGACGGGGATCCGGGCGGAGCATCCCGGGCTTCGACCTCGCAGAGTCCCTCCGGGATTGCGACGATCTGCTCGCAGCCCACGGCGGGCACCAGCAGGCCGCCGGGCTCTCCATCGAAGCCGGGCGGGTGGACGATTTCCGTGAACGGTTTGACGAGTGCGTGCGGCAGCAGCTTCGGGAGGAGGACCTCATTCCACAGCTCGAACTCGACGGGTGGCTGGAGCCCGGCGAGATCGACGAGGCCCTCGTCGCCCACCTCGATGTGCTGCGCCCCTTCGGACAGGAAAACCCGCAACCATTGTGGGCCGTCCGCGGGGTGCGGGTGATCGGGCAGCCCCGGATCGTCGGCAATCGGCACCTCAAGCTGCAGCTCGGCTACGGCGGACAGCAGTGGTCGGCCATTGGATTCGGCATGAAAGACGTCGAAATACCCCCGTCCCCATTAGATGTAGCGGTTTACCCGGAGATGAATGAGTTCCGCGGCCGTCGCTCGCTGCAGCTTCGCCTCGCGGCCCTGCGCCCCGCGGAGGGCTGATGCCCCGGGGCGGACCGGCGCGTCCGGACGTGCTGATCTTATTGGACAGCGGCGCGGAAAAGGCCTACTATTCCGAACCCGAAGTACCCGTCCGGGCATCTGTCGGCATCCAAGCCGGTCGGCGGCCCCCGGGGGTTGGTCGTCCCAACGCGCGAATCAGAACCCCCACATGAATTTGGCGGAGGGTCTGCGCAAGGACCCGCGTTCTTCAAGGAAACTGGAAACCTCCAACCTCAGGATGGCAGACATATGAACGCTAAAGTAATCGGACAGGCAAAGCTGGAGTACGATGATAAAACCTATACCATGGATATCCTGGAGGGGACCGAGGGCGAGCGCGCCATCGACATTCGCAAGCTCCGCAGCGATACCGGGTTTATTACGCTCGATCCCGGCTACGTAAACACGGGCTCCTGCGAAAGCGGCATCACCTTCATCAACGGGGAAGAGGGGACGCTGCGCCACCGCGGCTACGCGATCGGTGAGCTGGCCGACAAGCTCAGCTTCAAGCGCGTCGCCTACCTGCTGATCCACAACAAGCTCCCCACCGACGACGAGGCCCGCAATTACACGCAACTGCTCAATGAGCACGCAATGATTCACGAAGGCATGCGGACCTTCTTCCACCGGTTCCCGGAACGGGCCCACCCCATGGCCATCCTGTCGGCTACGGTGCAGTCCCTGAACAGTTTCTATCCGGAACTGGAGTGCTCCGACGAGCAGATGGACATCACGGTCACGCGGCTGATGTCCAAGGTCCGCACCCTGGCGGCCTATGCCCACAAGGTGTCGGTCGGCGAACCCTACGTCTACCCGCAGTACCGGCTGAACTTCTGTGAAAACATTCTCAACATGATGTTCTACTCGCCGGTCAACGGATACGAGCTGGACCCGACCCATGTCACGGCCCTGAACAAGCTGCTGATCCTCCACGCCGATCACGAGCAGAATTGCTCCACCTCGGTGGTGCGCATGGTGGGCAGCTCCGGAGCCAACCTCTACGCCTCCATCTCCGCGGGCATCAGCGCGCTCTGGGGTCCGCTCCACGGCGGCGCGAACCAGAAGGTGGTGGAGATGCTCCAGCAGATCCACGACGAAAACATCCCCGTGCAGAAAGTCGTGGAGATGGCCAAGAATAAAGAGAGCGGATTCCGGCTGATGGGCTTCGGACACCGCGTATACAAGGCGTACGACCCGCGGGCCAAGATCGCCAAACAGTCCTGCAAAGAAGTCCTGGAAACCCTCGGGACCAAAGATCCGCTCCTGGATATCGCCATGGAACTCGAGGAGGCGGCGCTCAACGACGACTACTTCAAGGAGCGCAACCTCTATCCCAATGTGGACTACTACACCGGCATCACCTACCGGGCCATGGGCTTCCCCGTAAAGATGTTCCCCGTCCTGTTTGCCATCGGCCGGCTCCCGGGCTGGATTGCCCACTGGCTGGAGCAGCGCAACAGCAGCGAGGCCCGCATCGGCCGCCCGCGCCAGGTGTATGTGGGACCCAATGTGCAGGGCGAAATCCCGCAGGAACTCGTCTCCAAGCAGGTCAGCCGCTGAGTGGCCTGTCCGTGGAGTAACCGGTCGGGGCGCGCGCGGGTTGTCGCCGCCGCGCTCCTGGTCTGCGGGATCCCCCGGGCCGAGGCCCGGGGAGACGCCCCGCCCGATCCCGGGCCGCGCGGCTCGCTGGAGCTGTCCTCGCGATTCGGCTCCGCGGAATACACCGAGGAGGTCAGCCTGTCGCCGACCGACTCCGACTGGGAAGCCGATACCCTCGGCATCCGGGGGAGGGTCGGCTGGAGGCTCAACGCGGGGCTGCGCCTGGCCGCCACCGCTGAGGGATGGATCAGCGAAGAGACAACCGAGCGCTGGACCGAGTCCGGACGCCTCGTCCAGGAAAACGACATGTTTATCAGCGGGGTGCGTCTCCAGGGCGAAATCGGATATCCACTCCTGCACGGGGACCGCATGCAGCTTACCCCCGCCCTGGCCGGGATGGCCTCCTTTCAACGCTACGACCGGAGTGACTTTGTCCTGATCCCCGAAGAAGAGCGACTCGCCGGCGGCGTGACCGAAGACGTCCGGATCCTCGCCGTGGGCCCGGCCGCCCGGCTGCAGGTCCGGTTGACGCCGGATGTACAGCTCGGCGGGCGCCTCCAGTACGGCGCCGTGGTGTACAGCCATGCCGACAACAGCGCCTTCGGCGAAGTCGACGGCGACGGCGGCGAGATCCTTGAGGGCTCGATCCGCCTCGGCTGGTCCCCCCAAACGGCCCACACCTTCTGGATCGGGGCCTGGTTCAGTGATCAGTCGCTCGATGGAGGGGAGACCACACGTGAAAGCGGGATTCCCTTTTTCCCCATCGTCGATATAGAATGGCCCGAGAACGAGTTGCAACGCGCCGGACTCGAATTCGGCTGGCGGGTAGACTGGTGAGAGGGGAAGCGTTATGGAGCCCGAACAGATCCAACAAACGCATGCGGATCCCGATGCGTGTGAAATGCAGTTCCTGGAGGCCATCCTCAAGCGCCGGCCGCGGGACGTGCGGACCCTCAAGGCGCTCGCGGAACTCTACACCGCCCACGATCGCATTACAGAGGGACTCGCGCTCGACCGGAGACTCGCCGGCCTCTGCCCGGACGAGCCCGGGGTCTGGTACAATCTCGGCTGCAGCCTCGCCCTCGCCGAGTGCGCGGATGAAGCCTTTGACGCCCTGCACACGGCCCTCGACAAGGGCTACCGCGATGCCCGCTGGATGAAGGCCGACGAGGACCTCCGGTCCCTGCGGACGGACCCCCGCTTCCACGACCTCCTGCAGCGCCTCGCCTGAGGGTCCTCCCGGCATCCGCTCATCGCCCCGCACTCCCCCTTGCGCCGTCCGCACACCCTGTGGTTGAGTGGACGAACACCCTGCAACCCGATGAGAGTAGGACTATGAGCGAATCCAGAATCGAGATCATAGAGGGGGACATCACCCGCGAAGACGTCGACGCCATCGTCAATGCCGCCAACCGCACCCTCCTCGGCGGCGGCGGCGTGGACGGCGCCATCCATCGCGCCGCCGGGCCGGAACTCCTGGAGGAATGCCGGGGCCTCAACGGCTGCCCCACCGGCGAAGCCCGGATCACCGGCGGCCACCGTCTGCCGGCCCGGTATGTAATCCATACGGTGGGGCCGGTCTGGCAGGACGGGCAGCATGGAGAAGAGGACGCCCTGGCCCAATGCTATCGCCACTGCCTCCGCCTGGCGGAAGAATATGGAATCGGCCGGATCTCGTTCCCCGCCATCAGCACCGGCGTGTACGGGTTCCCGAAAGCGCGCGCCGCGGAGATTGCCCTGCGCGAGACGCGAGACTGGCTGGCCGGGCACGAACGGCCGGAGCAGGTCCGGTTTGTCTGCTTCGATGCGGAAACGGCCTCCCTCTATCGCGAACGCCTCTCACCATGAGCGACTCCGGCGCCATGCCGCGGACGCGGGCCGCCTTGCGGCAAGGCCGGGAGAAGGGCCTGCACCTGGGCGCCCAGGTCTACCTCTCAACCCCGGGCGGCCCCGTGCTCGATCATGCCGAGGGTGAGGTCCGCCCCGGGCAGCCGATGGATGTGGAGACCCCCCTTCCGTGGATGTCCGCCGGCAAACCGATCACCGCCCTCGCCATCGCCGCCCTGGACGAGCGCGGCGAACTCTCCCCCGGCGATCCCGTTCAGCGCTACTGGCCCGCGTTCGGGCAAAAGGGGAAAGGCGCCATTTCGTTGGCCCACCTCCTGGCTCACACGGCGGGGTTTCATTCCGTCGAAGACCGGTTGCTCAGGTCCGAGTCCTGGCCGGAGGCGGCCTCCGCGATCGAGACCGCTCCACTCGAGCCGGATTGGACGCCGGGCGAGCGGGCCGCCTACCAGGCCCAGGGAACCTGGCTGGCCCTGGGAGAGATCCTGCAGCGGGTGACCGGTCAACCCTTCGAAGACGCCGTGCGGGATCTCGTCCTGTCGCCGTGGGGACTGGAAGAGATCCGGTTTTCCGTCGACGGACAAGAGACCGGCGGGGTGGGGGAACTGTTTGAAGCCGGGGTCGAAGGCATCCGGCCGGCACAGGCGGCGCCGGGCCCCGGGCGGTGGAGCCGGGTGTGGCCCGGCAGCAGCGCGGGCGGTCCGGCCCGGCTTCTGGGACGGCTGTACGATCGGGTGCGGGACGTCCTGGCGGGAGTCGATGACGCCGTGATCTCGGCCGACACCGTGCGCCGGTACAGGGCCCGGCAACGGGTTGGCTTGCGGGATGAAACCTTTGGCTGCCCGCTCGACTGGGGCTACGGGTTCCTGCCCGACAACAAACACCTCGGCCGGGGCCTCGTGCCCTACGGCTACGGGCCGCACTGCAGCCCCGACACGTTCGGCCACGGAGGGGTGCAGTCCTCCGTCGGATTCCTCGATCCCGGGCACGGCCTGGCCGGAGCGGTCGTGTGCAACGGGATGCCGGGCGAGCCCCGGCACCAGCGCCGTATCCATGCAATCTTGCAAGCCCTGTACGAAGACCTGCACCTCACCCCGGGAGACCCGTCATGACCGATATCGCAATCCTGCCCGCCCGCACGGACAATTACATCTACCTCGCACCCTGCCCGCAGGGCGGGGTTCTCGCTGTCGATCCCGGTGCATCGAGGCCGGTCCGGGAGTGGCTGGAGGCCCGCGGACAATCGCTGTGCGGGATCCTCATTACGCACCATCATGGCGACCACATGGCCGGCGTCCCCGAACTGCTGCAGGCGTGGGACGTCCCCGTCGTCGCCCCGCGCGATGACCGGATTCCGTGCAGCACCGTCCGGATCGGGGAAGAGGATCCCTTTGCCTGCGGCGGCCTCCACCTCCGGGCAGTGGAGACGCCGGGTCACGGATCGGCCGACTGCAGCTACATCATCGACGAGCCGCCCGGCGGCGGGCCCCCGGTGCTCTTCAGTGGGGACGCACTCTTTGTCGGCGGGTGCGGACGCCTGTTTGAAGGAACCCCGCAGCAGATGTGGCACTCCCTCCGGAAACTCGCCGCCCTGCCGGAGGACACGCTCGTGTATTGCGGGCACGAATACACCGAAGAGAACTACGCCTTCGCCGCCTCCATTCTGCCCGGCTACGCCCCGCTGCACCACCGCCGGGAGCACCTGCTGAAGGAACTGCGGGAGGGGCGGCCCACCGTCCCCAGTACCATCGGACAGGAAAAAGAAACCAACATCTTCCTCCTCGCCGACCACCCCGCCGTCCGCGAGGCCCTCGCCATGCCCGATGCCCCCGCCGCCGACGTCTTCGCCGAACTCCGCCGGCGAAAGGACCGGTTCTAAAGACCATCCCCACGGGCGTGGGGAGAAGATCCGGCAACGTCACGTGCATAACCCGAAACGATAGCGCATAAAAAACTGTGATAACGGTAACGTAATACTGTCCGGGTTCGCGGGCTGTCGTAATCGTTTGCACGATAACGTGTAATGAAATAATGGCAGAAGTTCCTGTGTCGCCTTGGGAATCAGCAGCCCTCGGTTCGCGGGAGAGTTTTTGTTGATGTAAAGGATGGTCATGCCCTAGAGAGAAGACATGCAGCATCCTGGAACAAAGCGTGGGCAGCGATGACTTTCTATGCCCACTCCAAAACATCCCCGGATGGTACACCCGCTCCGCTTTCCGAATGGGAACCACTGTATTCCCATTCTTGTGCACGTGAATGCCAGGCCTGCGAAAATCTGAAAGCCCAACACGGGCATTTGAACAAGGTTGCGCATCTTTGTGAAAAGTACGCCAAAGCGATGTTCCCCGCCGGTGGCACCCTCTCCCAACTCTCGGGAAAATGGGCCCGCGCAATTGGGCTGCTTCATGATCTGGGGAAATTTTCCGAAGAGTTCCAGGCATATCTGAAACAGGCTTCCGATGAGGATAGCCATACACTGGAAATGCATGGAAAAGTCGATCACGCAACCGCGGGGGCTCAGTGCATCCAAGAACAAAGCCCTTTTGGACAACTGTTTGCTTATCTGATTGCCGGTCATCATGCTGGATTGCCGGACTACAATGACGGATACACCCAGTCAGGGTTGAAACAACGCCTGCTGAAACACGTCTTTCCGACAGACCATGCGCCGGCAGTGCTGTCGGACATGTTGTTGCCGGAGTTTCCTCCGCTGGTAGACCCGGAGTCGCCGTCCCACGCTTCCTTCCGCTTGTCTTTTTTTGCCAGGATGATGTTCTCATGCCTCGTGGATGCCGATTATATCGCCACAGAGGCCTTTATGGCGCCAGGCCGGGGGAGACTTCGCAACGGGACGCCGAAAAATATCGCCGTGTTGACGGGAGAGCTGGACGACTATATTCAGAGAC
>CAZCOO010000004.1:33938-39951 GCA_964500395.1 uncultured Verrucomicrobiota bacterium | reverse complement strand
AACTTTGTCTCCTCCGGCACGAGGCCGGAGGGGGACCGCCGGATCGCGTTTCTCCGGATTGCGGCCTTTCACCCAAAAGAAAAGAGGAGCTTCCGCCGGGCAGCGGGCTCCTCTTTCCCATTCCCAAAAGGAACTGTCCGGACGCTTACACCTTGCCGAGTTCGATCATCTTCTCGGCGATTTGAATGGCATTCAGCGCGGCGCCCTTCCAGAGGTTGTCGCCGGAGACAAACAGGGCCAGTCCGTTGTCAAAGGCCTCATCCTTGCGCACGCGCCCGACGAAGACATCCTCCTGACCGGAGGCATCCAGACTCGTCGGGTATTCATTTGCACTCAGGTTATCGACCACCTGAACCCCGGGGGCCGCGGCGAGAGCCTCGCGGGCTTCGTCCACGCTCAACGGTTTCTCCAGCTCGAGGTGCAGCGCCTCGCTGTGGCTGTTAAAAACCGGAACGCGAACACACGTTGTGGAAATGCGTATCCCCTCGTCCTGGAGGATCTTGTGGGTCTCGCGTTTCATTTTCAGCTCTTCGCTGGGCGTGCCCGGTTCTTTTTCCCCGCCGATGGCGGCCAGCACGTTGAAGGCGATCTGCTTGGGGTAGGCCTCCCAGGTCACTTCTTCACCCGCCGCCCAGGCCTTGACCTGGTTTTCCAGCTCGGTCACCGCGGAGGCGCCGCTGCCCGACACGGCCTGGTAGGTGCACGCCACCAGCCGCTTGACGCCCGCCGCCCGGTGAATCGGGGCCAGGGCCATCAGGGCGATGATGGTGCTGCAGTTCGGATTGGCAATAAAGCCCTGGTGGTTGTCCAGCGCTTCCGGATTGACTTCCGGCACGACCAGAGGAACCCGCTCGTCCATACGGAAATCATCTCCGTTATCGATTACGATGGCGCCCTGCTCCACGGCGGCCCAGCCCAGCGTCTGCGAGGCGCCTTTGGCGCCTTCCGTCCCGGCAAAGAATGCGAAGTCAATGCCCTTGAAGGCTTCCGGAGAGCCGGTTTTCACCTGGTAGGTCTCCCCATCGATCACTTCTTCCCGCTCGCGCCGGGCAAAGATGGTGATATTGGAGGCGGGGAAGTTACGTTTGCGCAGAAGACGGATCATTTCCGTCCCCACGGCGCCCACGCCAACGATGCCGACATTGTAGGAACTCATAGTATCATACCCTCCTGAGAGTCAGAATCTCGGTTCATGGATTCGATTTCAGAACAAAGAGCGAAAAATGATACCAAGCGTTGCCCGACACCACAAGGATGTTCTCCGGGCGGAATCCGCCGTCTATTCCCGCCCGGCCATCCGGCTCCGACGGGAAGCGGCCCGGCCGGCCCCGGCCAGGCCCAGGATCATCAGCAGAATGCTTCCCGGCTCGGGCACGGCCTGAATTCCGACGGGCTCCCGGGGGGTTATGCCGTCGCCGCCAAAGGCCACCGGCCCATTGTCGTAGCGCCATCCGCTCCAGGAACCGTCGGTCAAGTCGTGGGAGGCGATCCCGCCGCCGGCGGTCCACGTCCCCCCGTTGTAGGGTTCGACCCCGTCCGCTTCCCACTGGTTCCAGTAATTCGTGGTGGCCGCGTCGTACCCGGGCCAGAAATAGTCATCGGCCCCATCGAGATCCGGATCGTAGGCAATATCCCGGATGAAGCCGCCGCCCAGATCCGTAAATGAAAACCGGGCATCGGCGGCGGCGATGGTGTTCATCATATCCAGACCGGTCGCCCCCGCATCGAAGCGAAAGCCCCAGGCCCCGCTGAAGTCCTGCGAGGTGCCGTCGTAGGGCGACAGCCAATCCACGACCAGGGCCGCTTCATTCGACCCGCTGCCCGTCCAGTACTCGATATCGGCAAAGCTGAACACGGCCCTTGCTTCGCCCCCCATGCCCAGCAGGATTCCCAGCACACCGGCAAATACCTGTTTCTTCGTCATGACTCTCCCTTTCTCTTTGAGTCGGCGGGGACGAGCGAAGAGGCACGGCGCCCCGCGCTCGTCCCGCACCCGCGGGGCACAATCCGCCCCTGGTTGCAGTTGAAGGGAACGCGTGAGCGCCGGTGTCGGCCTCCACCGTCGGACGGGGAGGTGCGGACACGACAAGAGCCGCCCGATGTGCACGTTCTCCTTATATCGCGAAGGAGGGACCTGCGGTGGCCCCAGGGGGACACCCGCCGGTCCACGAGGAGGATGGTGCGCTGTATCCTCCTTCCACGAACGGCACGTCTTCTGGCTCACCCGCTCGCTCGGCAGCCTTCCCGGCCTCATGGAGACCCGTGGCTTACTCAGGCCGATCGATCACTTCCCTCCCGACGGGGGGCGGGCTCACAGCGGCGCGACCGCGTCCGATTTGCACGGACTTCCGTTTGCCGCTCGTTCGGTCGAGTTCCAGTAAACCGCAGCCGGCCCCGCCCAACAAGAAAAACCCATCCCCGCATTCGGTGCACAGTTTATAAACTCTGCAACTGGGGCGCTTTCGGCTATCGGTACAATGCTTCCCGAATCCACGGAGCGCCCGGCCCGTCCCGGGGACCGTTTCTTCGGGGCGCCGCCCAAAATCCCGACTTCCCCCCTTCCCCGAGTATGCTAGGTTTCCCGGTATGCGGCACACCAAATCCCAGGCGGACAGCGAGACCCTTGAGGGATCCATCGAGCGGGTCACCTTCCACAGCGAAGAGACCGGATTTTCCGTTCTCCAGGTCAAGGTGCGCGGGCATCGCGAGCTGGTTCCGGTGGTGGGCCGGCTGCCCCACGTGGTCGCCGGCGAGTGGATTCAAGCCCGGGGGGAGTGGGTGATGGATCGCGAGCACGGACGCCAGTTCAAAGCCTCCGATCTGCACACCACTCCGCCGGATTCCCGGGAGGGCATCGAGAAGTTTCTGGGGTCCGGCCTGATCCGGGGCATCGGCCCCGTGTACGCGGGCAAGCTGGTGGAGAAATTCGGCACCGACGTCCTGGACATCATCGAAGATAGATCCGCCCTGCTCGAGGACGTGGACGGCATCGGCCGGGTGCGCCGCGAGCGGATTAAACAGAGCTGGAACGAAGCGCGGGAGATCCGCCGGATCATGACCTTCCTCCTCGGCCACGGGGTGAGCACGAATCGCGCATTTCGCATCTACAAGACGTACGGCGACCGGGCCGTGGAAACCGTGCGCGACAATCCCTATGTACTGGCCCGCGACATCCGCGGGATCGGCTTCAAAACGGCGGATGAGCTGGCGGGCCGGCTGGGCATCGAGCCCACCAGCCCGCTGCGCGCCCGGGCCGGGGTCGAACACGTCCTGCAGGAACTCACCCAGCAGGGCCACTGCGCCTTTCCCCGCCCGGACCTCATCCGCAAGACCGCTGAGATTCTGGACGTGCCGGAAGAATTGATCGAGCAGGCCGTCGCCGACGGCCTGCAGGAACGCCGCCTGGTCCGGGAAGCCGTCGGCGGCCGCGGCGATCTCGTCTACCTGCAGACCCTTCACGATGCCGAGGTGCGCCTGACCCGCGATCTGCTGGCCCTGGCCTCCGGCCCCCATCCCTGCCCCTCGATCCGGGCCGACAAGGCGCTGGACTGGGTGCAGGAGAAGATCGGGTTTCCCCTCGAGGCCGCCCAGCAGCGGGCCTTCCATGCCGCGTTGCGGGAAAAGGTTCTGCTTCTCACGGGCGGGCCGGGCGTGGGGAAGACCACGCTGGTCAATGCCATCGTCAAGGTATTGAGCGCGAAGCGCCTCCAGATCGAATTGTGTGCGCCGACCGGCCGGGCCGCCAAGCGCATGTCCGAGACCAGCGGCCGCCCGGCGCGCACGCTCCACCGCCTGCTCGAATTCGACCCCCACCGGGGCGGATTCAAACGCAATGCCGACAACCCGCTGGAGGGCGATGTATTCGTGGTCGACGAAGCCAGCATGATCGACCTCCTCCTCGCCTCCCAGCTCATCCGGGCCCTCCCCCCGCACGCGGCCCTGATCCTGGTGGGCGATGTCGACCAGCTCCCCAGTGTCGGTCCCGGCACCGTATTGCGGGACCTGATTCGGTCCGAACGGTTCAACACCTGCATCCTCCAGCACATCTTCCGCCAGGCCGCCCGCAGCGACATCGTGGCCAGCGCCCACAACGTCAATGCCGGGCGCATGCCGAAGATGACCGGGGAGGATACCGATACGGATTTCTTCTTCGTCGAGGCCTCGGATCCGGACGTGGCGGCGGAGCGGATCACCCGGCTGGTATCCCGGGCTATTCCCCGCCGCTTCGGCTTCGATCCCATGGAGGATATCCAGGTCCTCGCGCCCATGCAGCGCGGCGCCCTGGGGGCCCGGTCTCTCAACGCCCGTCTCCAGGAAACGCTCAACCCGCGGGGCGACACCATTGAGCGCTACGCCCAACACTTCCGGGCCGGCGACCGCGTTATGCAGACGGAAAACGACTACGACAAAGATGTCTACAACGGGGACATGGGCCGCATCCGCAAGATCGACCGGGACATGGGCGAGGTGGTGGTCCGGTTCGGGGAGCGGGATGTCCGCTATGCCATCCAGGAGCTGGACGAATTGCTGCCCGCCTACGCCATTACCATCCACAAGAGCCAGGGCAGCGAATATCCCGCCGTGGTGATCCCCGTTCACACCCAGCATTATGTGATGCTCCGGCGCAACCTGCTCTACACCGCCATCACGCGGGGACGAAAGCTGGTGGTCCTGGTCGGGCTGCCCAAGGCCGTGGCCATGGCTGTCGATCAAACCGAGGCCCACGAACGCATCACCACCCTCTGCGACCGCCTCTGCGCGGCACCGTGAGCCGGGGCGCGCATCATTCCAGCAAGTGGATCGCGAACAGGGTCATGTCGTCGTTCTGCCGGGCCTCGCCGGCAAACCCGTGCACATCGGCCTCTACGGTCTCCACGACCTCCCGCGCCGGGCGGTTGCCGCCGATGCTCTGCAAGACCCGGACGAGACCGTCGGGCTGGTAGAATTCGCCCTCGGTGTTTTCCGCCTCGGTGATCCCATCGGTGTAGAGGAACAGCGTGTCGCCCGGCTCCAGCGAAACCCGGTAGAGCTCGTACTCCATATCTTCCATCGCCCCCACGACCAGTCCGACGGGCGGCTCCAT
Source organism: uncultured Verrucomicrobiota bacterium (assembly GCA_964500395.1). Classification (GTDB taxonomy): domain Bacteria; phylum Verrucomicrobiota; class Kiritimatiellia; order CAZCOO01; family CAZCOO01; genus CAZCOO01. The sequence continues at coordinate 34,868 of CAZCOO010000004.1, read as the reverse complement.
GGCCTTCACAGCGCCCTCCCGCTTGAGCAGATAGGGGAAATTATGCCCGCCGTGGGCACAGGCCAGCTCGCCCGTCCTCGTATTGAGCAGGCCGAGAAAAAGCGTCACAAACTGGCCGGAGGTATTGTTCCGGCACAGGGCGTTGTTGAGTTGCTGCAGGATTTCGTTCGGAGGCAGCCGCCGATTCCCGAGGGTGCGCAGGAGCGTGAGGGTTACCGCCATGAACAGGGCCGCCGGCATCCCTTTGTCCGACACGTCCCCGATGGCAAAACAGAGGTGGTCTTCGTCGACGAGAAAGAAATCGTAGAGGTCTCCGGCCACCTCCTTGGCCGGCTGGACCCCCGCGTAAATATCCACGCGGGATTCCCGGGCAAACGGCGACAGCATACTCGGCAGAAAACTCTGCTGAATGCCGCCCGCGATCTTCAGCTCGCTCTCGATCCGCTCCTTGGCCGCCGTGGTGATCTTGAGGTTCTCGATGTACTGGAGGAGCTGGCGCTCCATCGTACGGAAGGCCTCGGCGAGCTGCCCCACTTCGTCGCGGTACTGCTCGGCTATGCGCGAAAGCTCCGCCTGCTCCTCCGGGGACAACTGGAAGTCCTGCTCGGCCATGCGGCGGGTGAACCGCGTCAGTTTTTGCACCGGCCGGAGGATCCGATTCAGCACCAGGTAGCTCACCACCGCCACCGTGATGAAAATCGCGATGCCGATGGCGATATTGATCAGGAGGGTGCGGCGGAGTTCTGACCGGACGAAGCCGATCGATACGTCGGCCCCCACAATATACCGGCTGCCGCCGGGGGCCGTCATGGGCACGAAGATCGAGCGGAACAGCCCCCATTCGTCCTCGTATTCGTCATACCGCACCTCCCCCGTTTCCCATGCGTCGATCATACTCGGCGGCGGCTGTTCATAGACCTTGAAAAACCG
>CAZCOO010000004.1:0-33928 GCA_964500395.1 uncultured Verrucomicrobiota bacterium | reverse complement strand
GGTTTCCGTCCCGGCTTCCAGCTCCTCGTCGGTGGCGCTCGTCGTGGCCACGACAAAGTTGGTCCCGTGCTCCATGTAGCTGTAGAGATAAATGATGCCGCAGGCCCGGGCATAGCGGCTCAGATCCTGCAGGATCGAGTCGTGCTGCGCCGGCGAGACGGCCTCGGGGCCGTCGATGCGGTCATGGATGCCCTCCGGCACGATGAACGGCAGGGCGTGCGCGCAGCTTCGGAGTTTGGCATCGATCCCCTTGAGGATTTCCCCGCGTTGCAGAAAGTAAGAGTTGACCGTATACGCAGCCGTGCACAGGGCATTGATGCTGAAGGCGATCAGAAGGACCTTGGTCCGGATGGTGAGCCGTTTATTCACCCGGTTTCCTCCTCGCGCGCGGTGTCTGCAGACCAGAACAGGAGCAGGACGCCGGCGAGCTGCGGATCGTGATGCAGCAGCAGATGCTCCAGTTCGTCCGCCCCCTCCGCGGGGGCTGCGGAGGCAAAGGTCTCCAGGTACAACGACAGCCGGTGGCCCAGCTCCCCGCCGAGGTCGTGCAGGGGCGCGAGGCGCCCGGGTTCCATCCCGCGGTGATCCAGTTCGACGACGCGGCTCCGCGGATTCCAGCGGTAGACATCCAGGGCTTCGCGCCCGTCTTTCCACACCGTTACCGTCGCCTCCGCCAGGTGGAACAACCGGGCGATCTCGTCCAGGGCCGCCGAGGGATCGCGCTCCTGAAGGCGGTGCCGCGCAAAGTCGACCGCGGCCTCTGCCGTGACGGCCGCCTCCAGCGGATCGGCCTGGTCCACTCGCCCCAGGAGGCCCACCAGGCGGTCGCCGGCGCGAAACAGGTCGTACAGCGCCCCGGCCGGGACCCGTCCCAGCGGACGCGCCAGACCGCGGTGCGGGCCCTCCTCTTCCCGCAGCGGGCGCCAGACCAGTTCCTCATGGGTTCTGACCAGATCCTCCCGCGTGCGAAACTGCTCCACGCTGAGCAGGTTTCGCCGCGTCCGGCGCAGCACCCCCTGCAGAATGCTGATCAGCGTGTTGAAGGTATTCGCCAGATCGCTGACCTCGCGAATCGCCCCGGCCCGGCGATCGCGGTAGGGCTGGTAATTCCCCTCGCCCGCCCGGCGGGCGACCCAGGTGAGATCGAGAAGGCGCTGCCGCACCGGCGCCGTGACCAGCGCCACGCAAAGCAATCCCAGGAGAACGGTGACCCCCGCGCCGATCAGGATGTGACGGCGCACGCGGTCCAGAACCGCCGCCGCGTCCGATGCGTCCACCTCTACGGCGACCGCGGCCCGGATGGCTCCGTCACCGTCGGGCACGGCGGCCACCCCCTGCATGACGAGGGGGCCTCCGGTCCGCTCGAGATACCGGGCCGTGGACGGATCGGTCTGCAGGGCCTGGCGCAGAGGCGTGCGGAACGGCTCCACCCGATCGGATTCCGGTTGAGCCTCGGGGCCGATATCGAGAAGGAGGTCCCGGCTGTCCGGCCGAAACACCGCAATGCGCCGGACGCGCTCCCGGTCCAGAATCCGGTGCAGAGGCCGCATGAGAGCGGCGTTGGCTTCGTCCGTGAGGTCCCCGGCTGCATACGCCTCGAGCACGGCCGGCTCGAGGAACTCGCCGGCGGTCAGGGCGATGGCCCCCGCTTCCCGCTCCAGCCCCCAGGTGGTCTCCCGCTGCACCAGGGTGTAAATCAGGAACCCGATCGCCGCGGCCAGGCCCAGAAAGATCGGCAGAATGCCCAGAAAATTCTGTGTGCGAATACGCATCGGCGCGGTCAGCTCCCCTCTTGTCCGGATGGCACACGTTCCAACAGGCCCAGCAGGAGAGCGGGGCACTGATAGATCAACGTGTAGAAATGGCCCTTTTCCAGGGTGATGCAGGTGGCCCCGTTCTCCCCGGCGACGATTCCCTCGTCCAGCTCATGGTCAAACAACAGGGACCCAACCCCGAGCAGCGCGGGGCAGAGGCCGCCGCGGTCGAAGCGCAGCTCGCCGTCGATCACCAGGTACAACCGCCGGAGCGGGCGTCCCGCCTCGATCAACCGCCGGCCGGCCTCAAACGGCCGGGCCTCGGCGACCTCGGCCACCAGCATGCGGTCGCGATCGGGCAAGCCCGAGAATGGCGCATGCCGCCGCAGAGCAAAGTATCGCTGCATCAGCGTCATGCGATCCCTCCCTGTGTTTCAGATGGACCGGATTCCGCGCCGTAGCGGAAGACGGCGAGGACGGCCTGCCGGTTGGGTCCGCGGGTTTCCGCCTGTCCGGCCGCGATCCGGGCCAGGTCCCGGGCCCCGGAGGCCGCCGGCGTTTCCGTCCACGCCGCGGCGTCCAGGAGGGCCGGCTCGTCCGTCAACAGAAGCGACTGGCCGGGGCTGAGGACCATGCCCTCGCCGGGCTCCGCCTCGAGGAGCTGCTGAAAGCGGCCGTTTTCGAACAAGCCGGCGCGGACCGGCTCTCGGCTCGCCACATGGATGTCGCGGCCGCCGCTGCGGCGAAACCAGCAGACGCGCATGGCATCCGGGCGCAACCGCTCCAATTCCCGATACAGGTCTTCCACGTCTTCGCCGTATACGCCCAGGAGCCCCCGCACCGTGCGGGCCAGCGAGGCCCGGCGGCGCACCGCGGTCAGCGCATCGGGCTCGGGGTCGCAGAACCAGACGGCTTCATATCCGCCGGCATCCACCCATCCCGAGGCCGTCTTTTCCCCGGCGGTTTCGTCAGCCACGGCACAGCCGAAGGAATCGTCCGCGGGCGGCTCCGCCTGGCGGTCCAGGGCGCCGGCAAAGTGCTGCAGCCGCTTCTCCCGTTCGAGGGAGTCGGTCGCCTCCCGCAGATCCGACAACGTGTCGCCGAGGGTCCGGGCGATGGAGTTGAAGGCGTCGCCGAGACGCTTGAGCTCCACCGGCCGGCGGATGGCGATGCGATGGTCCGTTTCGCCGGCGGCCATGCGGAGCGCGCCGTCCTTCAGCAGACTCAGCGGCCGGGTCAGGCGCCGGGCGATGAGCAGCGACACCAGGCCGGCCAGCAGCAGGGCCGCCACCCCGATGAGGGTGGTGGTGAACAGGGCGAGCCGGGTCTTTTCGCGGATCACGCTGATGTTCACATCGGCCCCGGCCATGGCCTCGACGTGGCCGTCGCGGTGGAAGATCGGGGCATAGGAAACCTTGATCAACCCCCACACGGCCGTCTCCACCACCTCGCCGATGTACACGGCGCCCTCTTCGAGGACCCGGCGCGCACCGCGGTAGTCGGCTTCGGGCAGGGCATCCTTGTATCCGATCGGGGTGTGCTCTTCGCCCGGGGTGACATCGATGATGTAGTAGCAGTGGGGTGTGGACGGGTCGAGAATCTGGGTATAGAGATAGGTCAGCCCGCTCTTTTCCCGCACATCCGACATGGGTGCGGCATACGTCCGGTAGAAGTCGCTGTCTTCATTGTAATATCCCTCGATGCCGATCTCCACGACCTCGAGGGAGCCGCCCGCGGGACGGACCTGTGTGAGCCGTTGCGTATCCATCCACCAGCGACCGGCGCCGGCATCCCTCGCCAGAGCCGAACACGGCGGCCCCACCTCCCGGGCGGACCAGTCCGGGGCGTCCGCGAGCGGCTCGACGCGTTCCTCCAGCGGGTGGATGCGCACCAGGCGTCCGTCCCGGGCCAGGCCCGCCAGCCCGCCGCCGGGCGCCGGGGCCAGCCCGGTCAATTCCGGCCCCTCGTACGTCTTCTCTTCCACGGGTTCCGCATCCGACGGCCGAACCCCCGTGAGGATGTCGCCCTCGAGGATCCAGAGCAGGTTGGTCGCCGGATCTGCGGCCAGCAGACTCGCCCGTCGATCGACCTCCCCAATGGCGCGGGCCGTCCCGTTTGAGGGATTCACCGCGTAGAGTAGGCGGGGGCGGCGCCCCGCCACGGTGGCGTAGGCGTTGCTGCCGGGAAGCGCGGACAGGCCGCTCATCAGGGAGAGCTCCGGAACCCCGATGACACTGGCTCCCCCCTGGTCATTGAAGCGGAGCAGGGCCCCGGTATCCGCATCCAGCCCCACCAGCCGCTGTCGCGAAGCATCGTAGTGAAAGGCCGCCATGTCCCGGCGGCGGGAAATCACCGCGTGGTCCTCGCCTTCGATAAACGCCCCCGTGGTCGCACTGTACCCCGCCAGCATGCGGTCGAACCCGCTGAGGATCCGTTCGTAGAGTGTGACGTAGAGGTACACACTCCAGACCGCGGTCGCCAGGATGAGGGCCGGGACGACCACCAGCAGGATCAGCGTCCGGAGCCGGACTTCACGACCGCGCAGCATCGTCCGCCTCCTTTCCGTCCTCGCCGGCCCGGCGCAGCAGCTCAATGGCAACGCGCGGACGCGTCGCCGCGGTTTCCAGGATGAGATCCCGATCGATCCGCAGCAGGGTGGCTCCGTCGCTCACCACCGGCTCCCCGGACCGCGCCCCGGGACGGGTGATGCAGGCCTCTCCGATCACGTCCCCCGCCCCGGCCGTCTTCCCGGCCCCGACCCGTACCCGTCCCTCCAGCACCACGTAGACCGTTGCGATCGCCTGACCCGCCTCGACGAGGCACGTTCCCTCATCCGCCGTTTCTTCCGAAATCTCCACCGCCAGGTCCGCCACCCGCAACAGACCGAAGGGGCGGAAGAAGTCCGTCTGCAGAAGCGCCTCCGCCCGCTCCAGGGCGTGCCGCCGCGCGCCGGGCCCCGCGCCCCCGTTTCGACTGCGGTCGACCAGGGCGAAAATCACATCCTCAATCAGGGCGTCCGGCTCCGAGCGCAGGAGGGCATGCAGCCGCGCCTCCAGCCCGTCCGAGAGCGGGCTTTCATCATTCGCTCCGCCCCACGCCGCCTGCACCGCGCACGCCTGCTCCAGGGCCGGCGCCCCGTCGCGCAGGGCGTGCTGCACCACCTCCGGGAGCGCAGGCAGGCCCTTGCGCCGTTTCTGCACCAGACGGGTCAGGTCGGCCAGCGACCGCCCGTCGATCAGGGGCAAAAGCTGCCGGTACACCCGGCGGGTGCACCCCTGCTCGATGGTTTCCAGCGCATTGGCCCGGTCCTTGGGGTTGTTGGACCGCAGGGAGGATGCCATCAGCTCGAAGTCCGGGAGGCGCCCGCTGAGCGTCAGCACCTCCAGCACGAAGTCGATCAGCGCCTCGCGCATGTCCGCGTAAAAGAGCCCGAGCAGAGGCGCGCCCGGGCGGCCCTCCTCCTGCTGCCCGTTCCGGGTCAGCACGTACTGCGCGGCCGCCGCCTCGTACGCCCGCGCGATTTCCGCCCGGATGATAGACGGCGCCATGGCCTCAAATTGCGGGAACGACAGACGCGCCAGGGTCCGGGCCGCCATGGATTTACTGCCGTAGCCGCCCACCCCTTCGCGGAGGAGCGCGGTCAGCGCCGGCACGCTCTGCAGGCCGTTGCGGGCAATGACCCGTTCCGCGGCCCGGCGCTCATCCGGGGCGAACCGGTCCGAGTACAGGACAACCGGCCGGATCGCCCCCGGGTCGCCGATCCGCTCCAGCGCCTCCAGGGCCTCGCGCCGCTCGACGCCGGGATGCCGGCGGACTACGTCCAGCAGGTCCGCGGTCAGGCGCGCGGCATCCTCATCCGCCAGGTCGCGGATGGAGGCGAGGGTCTCTCGCCGGATCTCCGGCTCCGGATCGGTGAGAAATTGTACGAGGTAGTGGGCGTAGCGCGCCTGCCCGGACCGGCCCAAAACGCGCAGGGCGGCCCGACGCTCGGCCGGGGTGCCCTCCATCATCTCGTGCGTCATGCGGATACACTGCAGGTTGCCGTCGATCTTCCAGCTATTCCAGAGCGCCACGGCCGCGACGGCCCGCTGATCCGGATCGGGCGAGCGCGCCAACGGGCTCACATCGTCCTGGTTTAACAGATTATGCCGGCCGAACTCCTCCAGGAGCCGCGGGTGCAACGGGTCCCGGGAGCGGGCCTGCCAGAGCAGCAACCGCCGCACGATCTCGCTGTCCTGCCGGTCCAGCATCTCGCCCAGCAGGGGGGCGGCGGCGGCCTGGGTGCCGCGCGGGGTGCGGTCCAGCAGCTCCGTCAGGCGGTTGACGGCCTCCATGGGCTCGTTCCACCACAAAAACCGGATCGCCTCCAGGGCCTCCTCGGGGTCCTCCGACCCCGCCGCCCCGCGGACGGCATTGAGATCCTCCGCCCGCAGTCCGGAAAGCCGGTCCCGAAGGGAGCCGCTGAAATCCAGCCACGCCCGCTGGAGGTTGGCCACCATGGCGGCCACGTACTCCCCGCGAAGCCAGAAGACCAGGGCCAGGGCGACACCGGACGCGCCGAGGGCGATGGTGGAAATCATCTCCGGGCTGAGCTGTCGCGCTCCGTAGAGGAGGAACAGACCGCCCAGGGCCACCGCCAGCGGCTCGCACAGGCCTTCGATAAAGGTCCGCACCTGGGCCTTGGCCCGCGAGGGCAGCGCGTTGAAGAGAAAGTTCTGGTTGTTGTAGTCGATCGAGGTCAGCAGCCCCTGGTACGCGACAAACCCGGCCAGCGCCGCCCCGAACCCGTAGTCCAGAAGGAAATAGCTGAACGTAATCGCGTACACGATGGGCTGAATCAGCGCCGTGTTGCGCACCCCGATCCACGCCACCAGGCGGTTGAACAGCACCAGGTTGACGAACAGATTGAAGACATTGACCCCGGCGTAGAGCTGTCCGAAGAGCGACGCCACCTGCGCCTCCGTACGATCCCGCTGGAAGATCGTCATGTACTGGTATTCGCACAGCGTCGTGACGAGCAACACCGTGAGAAAGACCGCGATGAGCAGCTTCACATAGCGGGACTCGCGAACGGCCCCGCCCACCAGACGGAGCTGCCGGCCGAGTCCCGTACCCACGGCCCCGTGCTCGGTCTCCTCCTCGCTCAACTGGCGGAAGCGCCGCTGGATCACCCACACCACGGGGAAGGTCAAAAGCGCCAGCCCGGACCACACCAGGAACAGGTCTTGCACCCGCATCACCTGCACCAGCCCGGCGGTCAGGCCGCCGCCGATCATCGTGCCCAGCGCAATGCCGCCGCTGAAAAAGGCAAACAGCCGCTTGGCATCGAGGATATCAAAATACGAGTCGATGAAGTTCCAGAGCAGCGTGTAGAGCGCGATGAACCACAGGACAGTGTACAGCTTCACCACGTAGACAAGGGTGGTCTCCGGCACGCCGAGGGCGGCGCTGAGCGCCGTGTTCTCCTCCAGCCCGAGGAACAGCAGAACCCCGCCCCCCACCAGGAACGTGAGCGTGATGTACATCGTCCGCCCCACGCCCACGCGGCCCAGCATCCACGTGTAGAGGGCGATGTAGACCAGCATCATCACCGGGGTCAGCAGATAGATAATGGGCAGTTTGTCGGCGCCCACCCGCACCAGGAACAGGGAGTCGGCCGCGCTGATGCCCAGGCTGAGCCCCGCCTGCAGCATGATGGCCAGGGCGGCGAAGTGCAGCACTTTGCCGGTCTCCCCCTGATGCAGTCTGAAAAAATGTCGAATCACGCCCGACCCCGCCCCTGAACGCCCGCCGCCCGCTTCAGCAGAAACACGCGGCTGGTGTGGTGATGTTCCTCGTCTCGAAAATTCGGATGCGCCGGTTCAACCCAGTGACAGACCCGCTCGACGTCCACTTCATATCCGGCTTCGGCCAGCAGGGCCACCGCCTCGTCCCGGTTGTAAAAGCGATAGTAATACCGACCCCGGTACCACTGTCCACCTTCTTCTGCGGGGTCCATATCCACACCGGCGATTTCGTCGCTCGTGTCCGGGATATTGGCCAGGAGGAATCCGCCCGCCCGCACGACCCGGGCCAGCTCCGCCAGCACGGGCTGTGGGTCGGGCAGCGTCTCGAAGGTATCACTCAGGAGAACCAGGTCGAAGGTCCCGTCCGCGTAGGGCATGGCCTGCAGCTCGCAGGCCTTGAGACAAACCTCGCGCCGCACCTCCTCGGGAATCTTGTCCAGGGCATTCCGGGAGGCATCGCAGCCGTGCACCTCGTCGGCCCACTCGGTCAGCACGGGGAGATTCCGCCCCTCCCCGGTCGCGGCATCGAGCGCCCTCGCACCGGCCGGCAGGCGCGTCCGGACGTACGGCGCCATCTCCGCCAGGAACCCGATGGGCGTCTGTCCCCACACCCGCTCGCGGGTCCGGCGATACAGCCGGTCCCAGGCTTCTTTGTTCCGGGTATCAAGGTGGCGAGGGTCGGACATCACACCTCCCGGGATTCCGGGAAAAGCAGGAATTCGCGAAACGATCCGCGTCGACAGTGATCGGAACTCATGGACGAACTGTAGCCGCCGGTATGAAGAAAGGCGAGCAAATCGCCCTCCTCGATCGGCGGCAGTCCCACGTCCTCGCCGAGAAGGTCCAGGGCCTCGTTGATATTGCCGGCGAGGGTCACCGGTCGCAGTGAACCGGGGCGGGGCCGGCAGGGGACCACTTCCAGCGGCAGGTTGTAAAAGGCCGGGTACATGTTCAGGTGGAACCCCCCGTCCACGCCGACGAACGTGGTCCCCTGCTTCTGCTCGACCGTGTTCACCCGCAGGGTCAACACGCCCGCATCGCGGACCAGGTAGTCGCCGGGCTCCGCGGCCACGGCCAGATTTCGCGCCCCGAACCGCCGGGCGATCACCCTCGCCCATGCCTGCAGGTCCAGAGGAGCGTCCCCCGCCTGGTACGGCACCCCGAGCCCACCGCCCACATTGAGCAGTTCCACCTCCGGCACGCGGTCCAGGAAGGACTCCACCCGGCCCAGGACCTCGTCGAAGGCATCGAGCTGGTCCGTCAGATAGCCGCAACCCGCGTGCACATGCAGGGCCACGATTCGAAAGCCCGCCGCCTCGGCAATCGCCAGCGCTTCGTCCACCTGGTCCTCGTAGAGCCCGAATTTCGTAGGCCGGGAGCCCGCATACTCCAGCAGGGCATTTTCCCGGTATCCCAGCCCCACGCCCGGGTTTACCCGCAATCCGATCCGCCGGCCGGGCTGCCGGTCCGCCAGGCGCCGCAGCGCGCTCAGGGAATCGACATTCATCAGAATATCGGGGAACCGGCGCAGCACATCCAGGTCGGGATCGGATACCGAAGTGGCCGTGTAGAGGAGCGAACGGGGGGGGAACCCGCAGGCCAGGGCCTGCATCACCTCCTCCGGCGAGCAGGCATCGATGCCGCACAGCCCCGTCTGCCGCAGCCAGGTGAGGAGGGGCGCAAACCGGTTTGCCTTCATGGCGTAGTAGAGCCGCCCGCGCAGGCCCGCCCCTTCCAGGGCATTCAGCACACGCCGGGCATTGTCCCGGATGCGGCCCGCGGCGTAGAGGAAACACGGGGTCCCGGCCGCCTCGGCCCACCCGGCCACGGAATCCCCGTCGAGCACCAGATCGCCCTGCCGGTACGTCAAATCGGGCCGCCTCCACCACCTTGTCACCTGTTCCGTCGCATCGTCCATGGGCAAACCTGTCCGCGCATCCGTTCCTGTTGAGAAGAACGCCCAGCTTAGGCAACCCACCCGACCCGGAACCAGAGTAAACATGCCCCGCAGGCAAAAATCTTCCGCATACCAAAAGGGGTCAGTCCGTACATTGTAACATTTTCCCCTTGCTTACCCCAGGGCGTTCATTAGGGTTTCGGCATGCCCCGGAGCCCCAGAATCGAATACAGCGGAGCGGTCTATCACGTCATGTGCCGAGGAGATCGAAGGGAGCCGATTTTCAGGACGGATGCAGACCGCCTGTTGATGCTGGATACGCTCAGCGAAGTACACGAGCGGACGGGATGGCTCGTGCACAGCTATGTGCTGATGCCCAACCATTATCATTTTCTCCTGGAAACGCCGGAGCCCAATCTGGTTTCCGGCATGAAATGGTTTCAGGGGACCTATACGCAGAGATTCAACCTTCGACACAAGGTATCCGGCCACCTCTTTGCCGGGCGATACAAGGCCATACCCGTCGAGGCCGAGGAGCCCGGCTATTTCCGCAAGGTGAGTGATTATATCCACTTGAATCCGGCACGGGCGCATCTTCTAAACGCGGAGCACCCGGATCTGGAAGCATTTCGCTGGAGCAGCTACCCCGCCTTTGTCAACGAGTCCAAGCTGCCAGACTGGCTGGAGCGGCGTCGTGTATTCAGCAGTCTGATTTTACCGGACGAGGGGCGGGGCTCCCGGCGACGCTATGCGGCACGCATGAAGAAACGGGTTCAGGAGATTTGCGAGGCGGATGAGTCAGAGCGGGACGCGGATGAATGGAAAGAACTGAGGAGAGGATGGTTCCTGGGGAGCAACGGGTTTCGAAACCAACTCCAGGACCGAATCGACCAGCGCATGCGTGGACATCGTCGCGATTCATATACACGCGAGGGATGTCGTCTCCACGACGAGCGGCAGGCGGAGAAGCTTCTCGAGGCTGCTCTGTGCAAAATGGGCATCGACCTCTCTGAACTGCAGAAGCGGAAACAGGTCGATCCTGTGAAGCAGGGTATAGCATGGTTGATCAAGGCCCATACGGTGGTTGGGGACCGCTGGATTTGCGACACACTCGCGATGGGAGCGAGGGTGAACATCAGCCGTGCAGTCAACGCGTTCCAAGATTCCCCCGACCGGGAACGGACCGTCCTTAAGAAAGAAATGTTACAATGTACGGACTGACCCCTAAGGGGGGTGGTGTGATTGCGGTGGATGCGAGGTGGATCTTTCCCGAAATCTCGGGAATCGGGATGTACACCCAGGAACTGGTGCGGCACATGGCCCGGCTCAGCCCGCCGGAGGAGATCCTTCTCCTCTTCCACCACCCGGAGGTTCAGGAGCGGGTCATGGCCGATCCCGATATCGCGGGCAGTCGCTTCACCGGCACGCTCCTGCCCTGGGGGCCGTTTTCCCCCGCCGGCCAGGTGTTCATGCCCCGCCGGCTGAAGCAGCTGGGCGTTCGCGTCTACCACAGTCCGAATTACATGATTCCCTTTCGCGCCTTCCCGCGACACCGGCCCGGCCGGATCCGGTCCCTGGTCACCCTGCACGACCTCATCCCCCTGCTTTTTCCCGACCACGCGCCCCGTTCCCGGAAGGCGCGGATGTTCCCCCTGTTCAAGCGGCTGATGCAGGAAACCGCCCTGCGCTCCGACATCCTGCTCACGGTCAGTGAATCCTCCCGCCGCGATATCCTCGCGTGTTTCAACATTCCGCCGGCCCGGGAGGATCGGGTGGTGGTGATTCCGGAAGGGGTGGGAGACCAGTACGGCCCCGGAACCGGCGACCGGGCCCATCCGCCGGAAATACTCTATGTAGGACGATTCGACCCTTATAAGAACGTGGCGGGTCTCATCCGGGCGTTTGCGGAAATCCGAAAGCGCCGGCCGGAGGCGGTCCTGCGCATTATCGGGCCGGACGACCCCCGCTATCCCGAGCCCCGGCAGGAAGCCGGCCGCCTCCGCCTGGACGAGTCCATTCGGTGGGAGGGGTACGCCGAAGACGGGGACCTGGTCGAGGCATACCGCCGTGCATCGGTGATGGTGCTGCCCTCGCGGTACGAGGGGTTCGGGCTCACCGTGCTCGAGGCCATGGCGTGCGGCACCCCCGTGGTGTGCAGCCGGGCGGCCTCCCTGCCGGAAGTGGCGGGCGACGCCGCCCTGTACATCGACCCCGACTCGCCCGCCCGCATCGCCGAGGCCGTGTGCCGGCTCCTGGACGATCCCGCGCTCCATCGCCATCACCGCGAAAAGGGGCTGGCCCAGGCCGCCCGCTTTCGCTGGCGCGATACCGCCCAGGCCACGCTCAACGCCTATCGCCGCGCGGCCGAGCTGTAGTCCCCGGCCCCCGGGGGACAGCGACGCCGGACCGGCCGGCCTTTTCTTTGCGGGGAATCGGAAAGACGCTTTTGCCCGGCGAATCGAGCCGCTATGATGCCGGAGATCCTGGAACCACCCGAAAGCGAACGATGCCTGAGACGACCCATGTCGAACTGAGAAACGATTTCGCCGAGCTGGAGCGGCTCCGCGAAACCATCGAGGCGTGGGCCTCCCAACACGACATCGGCGCCTCCACGGCCCGCAAGCTGAACCTTCTGCTGGAAGAGCACGTCACCAATATCCTCTCCTATGCCTTTTCGGATGACACCGAGCACGCCATTCACATCGACCTCTCCCGGGTTCCGGGCGAGGGGCGTCTGTGCGCGCGCGTCCGGGATGACGGCCCCGCCTACAACCCCCTCGAGGCCGCGGCCCCGGACCTCGACGCGCCGCTGGAAGACCGCCCGCTCGGCGGACTCGGCATCCACCTCATCAGGAGCCTTGCCGACGACGTCCGCTATGCTCATACCGGCACACACAACGAATTGACGATCGAGTTGGATCTGGAGTAAGTCTGCCCCGCAACAGCGAAGCAACAAGGAGACGAGACGCATTATGAACCTGAACCAGGACGATCAGAACGGCGCGCACATTATTTCCGTGGAGGGGCGACTCGACGGCAGCACCTACCAGGAACTGGAAAAGACCCTGTTTGATGCGATCGAGACCGGCCATCAGAACCTGGTCCTGGACCTGTCCGGTCTCCACTACATCAGCAGCGTGGGGTTGCGGGTGCTGCTCCTCGGCGCCAAGAAGCTCAAGCCCGCCGGGGGGACGCTGATGCTCGCCGGCATGACCCCGGAGGTTCAGGAAGTATTCGAAATCTCCGGGTTCCTGACCCTCTTCCCCACGGCGGCGTCCCGGGAGGAGGCGGTGGCCTCTCTCGGCGGCTGATCCGGCGCTATGCTCCCCATCCTCGCCAACTTCCTGGCCGGCCTCGGCCTGTTCTTTACCGGGGTCACGCTGGTTTCCCGAAACTTCAAGCAGATGTCCGGCCGCCGGTTTCGCATTGCCGTAGCCCGGTGGACGGATAACGAATGGCGGTCCAGCGGCATGGGGTTGATTGCCGGGGCGGTGCTCCAGAGCACCTCGGCCATCACATTTATCATCATCGGGCTGATCTCCAGCGGACTGATCACGGTCCGCCGGGCGCTCCCCATCATCACCTGGGCCAACATCGGGGTATCGGCGCTGGTCTTCCTGGCCGTGCTGGACATCGAACTCCTCGTCCTCTTTCTCCTGGGCATTGCCGGTCTCGGCTACGCCTTCAACAAGCCGGCGCGCTACCCCGCGCTGGTGGGCGCCCTGCTGGGCATCGGCCTCCTCTTTCTGGGGCTCAGCATGATGCAGGCGGGGGCCGCGCCGCTGCGGGAATTCGACTGGTTTGAAGCGGCCCTGCTCAAGACGCGGCAGTCGTACTTCCTCGGGTTTCTCATCGGGGCCGGCCTCAGCATCCTCACCCAGTCCGCCGCCGCGGTCTCCGTGGTCGCGATTACCCTGACGGCCGCGGGCCTGTTCACGGTGGACCAGACGCTGATGATCATTTACGGCACCAATGTGGGCTCCAGCCTGATGACCGCCTTTCTCTCCTCCGGCATGAAGGGCACCGGCAAGCAGTTTGCCGGTTTCCAGACCGCGTTCAACCTCGTCGGCGCCGTGTTGTTCGTTCCTCTGTTTTATGCGGAACAGATCATCGGCATCCCCCTGATCAAAGCGCTGGTCATGGCGATTTCCGATTCTCTCGAGCAGCAGATGGCCTTCGTCTACCTGTTCTTCAACCTCTTCACGGGCCTTGTCCTCATGTTGTTCTACACCCCGGCGGCCCACTGGCTGTCGAGGACCTGGCCGCCGACGGCCGAAGAGGATGAATCCAAGATGGAATTCATCCACGACCAGGCCCACCTGTATCCCGAGAGTGCCATCGACCTCATCGGCCGCGAGCAGCACCGGCTGATGAAACGGCTCCCCGAATACATGGAGGTCGCCCGCCGCTGCACAGTGCAGGAAACGGTCGACCCCCCCAGCCTGGAGGGGCGTCACCGGGCCTTCACCGCCGTGGCCGATGAAGTCCAGGCCTGCCTCGGCGAACTGGCCGACCAGTCCCTCGACCCCACCACGTCCGCCCGGCTTCTCAACATGCAGAACCGCCACAGCCTGGTGCGCTCCACCGAGGAGAATACATTCCGCATCGTCTCCACGCTGGAGACTCATGCGTTTGGCGATTCCGCCGCCCCCCTCGTAAACGGCATCGTCGAGGGCCTCGATGCCCTGCTGCTCATCACTCTCGATGCCATGGAGTCGGGCGACGCCATGGATCGAGAGCTTCTTCTCGGCGCCACCGACGATCGCGGCGACAATATGGAGCGTATTCGCAAGACCTACCTGTCCAGTGAAAGCGCGTTGGACCTGAACGCCAAGACGACCCTGTTGTATATCACGGGTCTCTTCGAACGCACCGTCTGGATGCTCAACCGCCTCGCCCGCCTGCTGGATGAGGCCTCCCCCGTCGATCGCCATGCCCGCTGACGCCCCCTCCCCACCCGACCCCTGGCCGGATCTGCGCGTGGCCCTTGCCCACGACTGGCTCACCGGGATGCGGGGCGGAGAGCGCGTACTCGAACTCATTGCCGACCGCTACCCCGGCGCCCCTCTGTACACCATGCTGCACCGGCCGGGCTCCGTCTCCCCCGCGATCGAACGGCATCCCATTCACACCTCCGTGCTACAGGCGGTCCCCGGCATTGCCCGGCGCTACCGGTGGTGTCTGCCCCTCATGCCGGCCGCGGCCCGCACCCTGCGGCCGCACGATGTCGACCTGCTCATCAGTACCAGCCACTGTGTGGCAAAATCCGTCCGGCCGCCCGCGGGGGCAACACACCTCTGCTACTGCTTCACCCCCATGCGCTATGCCTGGACCTTTTACGAAGAGTACTTCGGCCGCAACCCGGCCAAAAAGGCCGTCGTCGCCCCCCTCCTCTCCGGCCTGCGGCGCTGGGACCGGGGCACGGCGGATCGCGTGGACCGGTTCATTGCCATCAGCCGTCACATCCGCGAACGGATCCGGGCCGCCTACAACCGGGACGCGGACATTATCTACCCGCCCGTGGATACGGACCGCTGCACCCCGCTGCCGGGCGGCGGCAGCCGGGACTACGACCTCATTGTGTCCGCGCTCGTCCCCTATAAGCGCATCGACCTCGCCGTGCAGGCGTACAACACGCTCGGGTATCCGCTGAAAATCATCGGCGTGGGAACGGAATACGACATGTTGCGGAAGATCGCCGCCCCCAACATTCAGTTTCTGGGCTGGCAATCCGATGAGCATGTCGTGCAGGCGTACCGCCACTGCCGCTGCCTCGTGTTTCCGGGCGAGGAAGACTTCGGCATCGTGCCCGTCGAAGCCCAGGCCTGCGGGCGGCCCGTTGTGGCGTATGGACGGGGCGGCGCCATGGAAACCGTGGTGCCCGGAGAAACCGGCATCCTCTTCGCGCAACAGTCGAGGGAATCTCTTCTCCACGCCGTCGAAGAATGTGCCGGCCATCCCTGGGACCCCGCCCTCATCCGGCGCCACGCCCGGCAGTTCAGCACCCCCCGCTTCCTTCACGAGCTGGGGGCCGCCGTCCGCGACCTCGTGCGGTAGGGGCCCCGTGCACATGGCAATGGGGAGCGCCCGATCCCGATTTCGATCTCCGGATCCCGGCTCCATATCGTTTTCTCATCCACTCCGCACATCGCATCCCCCCCGCGCCCTCGATCCCTCATTCAGCCGTCAGTCCGCAGGCAGGCCCCGTCAGACGCTTGACACGCTCCCTCCTTCTGGTAGCATGCGCGCTCATTTATTCCAGTCCGGGCAGACATAAAACGGGCTGGGAAAACCGGTACGCGCGGAGGTCCGCGAAACGACGCGTCCCGACCAGGGACGGGGCGGGTCGAAAAACGAGCAACCCCATCAGAACCGACTGAGAGGATCGTCAAGCAATGGCCAAGAAAAAGACGACCAGCAAAAGCCAGACCAAGTACGTCTATTTTTATGGACTCGGAAAAGAAAAGACCGAGGGTGACCGGACGCAGAAAGCGTTGCTCGGGGGCAAGGGTGCAAACCTCGCTGAAATGGCCAACGCCGGCCTCCCCGTCCCGCCCGGGTTTACTATCTCGACCGAGGCCTGCGAGTATTACTCCTCGCACGGGCACAAGTATCCGCCCGGCATGCTGAAACAGGTCAAGGAGCAGCTCGCCAAACTCGAAAAGGGCATGGGCAAAAAGCTCGGCGATGCCAAGGACCCCCTGCTCGTATCCGTCCGCTCCGGCGCCGCGATCTCCATGCCGGGGATGATGGACACGGTGCTCAACCTCGGCCTCAACGACAAATCCATCCACGGATTTATCAAGGTCACCGGCAATGAGCGCACCGGGTGGGACTGCTACCGTCGTTTCATCGACATGTTCGGCGACGTGGTGATGGGCCCCACCTCCGGCCTGGAGCACTCCGATTTCGAAGACGAACTCGAGCGCATCAAGAAGAAGTACAAAGCGGCGAACGACACCGATCTCACGGCCGAACAGCTCAAGGAAGTCGTGGACGCCTACAAGAAGGTCTACAAGAGCAAGGTCAAGAAGCCCTTCCCGCAGGACCCCATGGAGCAGCTCGAACTCTCCGTTCAGGCCGTGTTCGGCTCCTGGGATTCCGACCGCGCCGTGAAGTACCGGCAGATCAACAAGATCACGGGGCTGAAAGGCACCGCGGTGAACGTCTGCACCATGGTCTTCGGGAACATGGGCGATGACTCGGGCACCGGCGTGGCCTTCACCCGCGACGGCTCCACCGGCGTGTCCAAGGCCATGGGCGAGTACCTCGTCAACGCCCAGGGCGAAGACGTGGTGGCCGGCATCCGGACCCCCCACGACATCGAAGAAATGCCCAACGAGAAAGATCCGGTCTGGAAAAAGGCGCACAAAGAGCTTCACCAGATCATGCGCAAACTCGAACGGCACTACAAGCACCCGCAGGATGTGGAGTTCACCATCCAGCAGGGCAAGCTGTGGATGCTCCAGACGCGCAACGCCAAGCGCACCGGGCTCGCCGGCATCCGCTGGGCCGTGGAAATGGCCACCGGCCAGGATGTGTACACCGGCGAAAAGCAGGCGAAGATCCTCAGCCCCAAGCGCGCGCTCATGAACCTCACCGGCGAGGACCTCGAACAGCTCCTCTTCCCCATCTTCGACCTCGAACAGGAGAAGAAGGCCAAGGAGGTCGCGCGCGGTCTGCCCGCCGGTCCCGGCGCCGCCGTGGGCAAGATCTGTTTCTCCGCCCACGAAGCCGAAGAGATCGTGAATAAAAACCCCAGCGAGCAGCTTCTGCTCGTCCGCCACGAAACCAGCCCCGAAGACGTCGGCGGCATGTGGGCCGCCCGCGGCATCCTGACCACGACCGGCGGGATGACCTCGCACGCAGCCGTGGTGGCCCGCGGTTGGGGAAAATGCTGCATCTGCGGCGCCTCCGATCTCAAGGTCGACTACAAGAAAGGCACCGTGACCGTCGGGAAGAAGGTCTTCAAGGAAGGCGACTGGCTCAGCCTCAACGGGTCCACCGGCCGGATTTACGAGGGCAAGATTGCCACGCAGTCGAGCCCCGTGGTCGCCGCGGTGATCGAGGGCAAGAAGAGCTTCCAGAAAGATCCGATCTACCTCATGTACAAGACCGTCTCCGAGTGGTCGGATCAGTACCGGAAGATGAACGTCCGCACCAATGCGGACGCGCCCAAGGACGCTGCCGCCGCCCGGGCCTTCGGCGCGGAAGGCATCGGCCTGTGCCGCACCGAGCACATGTTCTTTGAAGGCGACCGCATCTGGGCCATCCGGGAGTTCATCCTCGCCCAGACCAAAGCCGGCCGGGAAAAGGCCCTCAAGAGCCTCCTGCCCTACCAGCGGAAGGACTTCGAAGGCATCTTCAAGGCCATGGAGAGCCTCCCCGTCACCATCCGGCTTCTCGATCCGCCGCTGCACGAGTTCGTCCCCCACGGCCAGAAAGAGCAGGCCGAGATGGCCAAACGACTCAACGTGCCGGTGGAAAAAGTCACCCAGCGCGTGGACGAGCTCCGCGAGTTCAACCCCATGCTGGGCCATCGGGGATGCCGCCTCTCCATCACCTATCCCGAACTCTGCGTTATGCAGACCCGCGCCATCATCGAGGCCGCCTGCAACGTGGAGAAGCGGAACAAGAAGAAAGTGCTGCCGGAGATCATGATTCCGCTCGCCGGGACCAAGGAGGAAGTCGACTACCTCACCGCCATCGTGCGGGAGACCGCCGACGAGATCATCAAGCGCCGGTCCTCCAAGGTGAAATACCTGGTCGGCACCATGATCGAGATCCCCCGGGCGACCCTGATCGCCGATTCCATCGCCGAGACGGCCGAGTTCTTCAGCTTCGGCACCAACGACCTCACCCAGTTGACCTTCGGGTTCAGCCGGGATGACATCGGCACCTTCCTGCCGAACTACCTCAACCAGAAGATCCTGGACCACGATCCGTTCGGCACCCTCGACACCAACGGGGTCGGGCAACTGGTCCAAACCGGCGTGGAAAAGGGCCGGGGCACCAATCCGAACCTCAAGTGCGGCATCTGCGGCGAGCACGGGGGCGACCCCAACAGCGTCAAGTTCTGCTACAAGACGGGACTCGATTACGTGAGCTGCTCCCCGTACCGCGTGCCCATCGCCCGCCTCGCGGCCGCCCAGGCCGCGCTGGACGGCTAAGCGGTTCGGCAGACCCGTAGGATCAAAAAGGCCCGGCGGAAATCCCCGCCGGGCCTTTTTGCCGCCGACCCCGCCGATCGGCACGACCGCCGGAAAAAATCCTGTCGCTGGGTGTAATTCCGTGGTATCACCTGCTCTGCAGCCCGGGGACAGGTCGTATCGCTCCGGTTTTTCCGAAAAATTCCGAACAGAGATAGCGGCCCCCCTGTCTATGGGCGTAGATTTGCCACATTTTGATTGAAAGGCCAACGCCAGCCGGTCCGACAGACCCGTACATCCCCAGTATCGAGCCGGCGGGGAGAGACGGATGAAAGAAGACGACAGGTCGATCAAAATTTATCTTCGGGAGATTGGGCAGACGGAATTGCTGACCCCGGAACAGGAAGTCGAACTGGCCGCCCGGATCAAAGAGGGCGACGTGGAGGCTGAACAGCATATGATCCGGGCCAATCTCCGGCTCGTGGTCAAGATCGCCCACGACTATGCCCGCATCGGCCTGCCCCTGCTCGATCTCATCTCCGAAGGCAACATCGGCCTGATGAAGGCCGTCCAGCGTTTTGACCCGAATAAGGGCGGCAAATTGAGCACGTACGCGGCCTGGTGGATCAAGCAGTCCATCAAGCGGGCCCTCGCCAACCAGAGCAAGACCATCCGGCTGCCCGCTCACCTGGTGGACAAGATTTCCCGCATGCGGCGCGTGCAGCATCAACTCACCGAAGAATTCGGTCGCGACCCCACGGACGCCGAACTGGCCGAAGCCCTGGATGTCACCGAGGCCACCATCACCCACTGGCAGACCGTGGCCCTGCGTCCCACATCGCTCGATGCCCCGATCGGGGATGAGGACAGCGCCGACTTCGGCGAGATTATCGGGGATGACAAAGCCGTCTCGCCCTACGACGCCATCAACGACGCGCAGCTCAAGCAGGAAATCGAACGCCTGCTCCACCACCTGGACGAGCGCGAACAGCAAATTCTCAAGTACCGCTACGGGCTCAAGGAAACCCCCGTGGAGACCCTGGAGGTTGTCGGGAAACGCTTCAACATCACCCGGGAACGGGTGCGCCAGATTCAAAATGCCGCCGTGCTGAAGCTGCGCGAGATGCTCGACGAGCAGGACCAACCTCAGTCCAGCGAACAGGAGGCCCAACCCTCATGAGTGTCGATGCGGTCCGCGCCGCCATCCGCGATGTGCCCGATTTCCCCATCAAAGGCATTGTCTTCAAGGACATCACGCCGATCCTGTCGGATGCCGCCCTGTTTCGCATGGCGGTGGACCTGTTTATCGACCGGCACCGCGACCACCCGCCGGACAAGATCGCCGTAATCGAATCCCGGGCCTTTCTCTTCGGCTCCTGTGCGGCCTACGAACTCGGGTGCGGGCTCGTCCCCGTGCGGAAGAAGGGCAAGCTCCCCGCCGACACCCTTGAACTCAGCTACGACCTGGAATACGGCAGCGCCACCCTCGAGGTCCACGCCGATGCGGCGGGAGCCGGCGACCGGGTAGTGGTCATGGATGATCTGCTGGCCACCGGCGGCACCGCCGCCGCCACCGTGGAGCTTCTGAACAAGCTCGGGGCCACCGTCACCGGCTGCGATTTCCTGGTGGAACTGGCCTTTCTCAACGGCCGGGCCAGGCTGCCCGGCCTCGACATCTTCGCCCCGATTGTGTTCGACTGAGGTGGCGGGCCCGCCGGGCCCGGGGCGTCTGGTGCGCAAAGGGCCGTTGTCATGATCTACTTCGTCGCCGGTATATGGTCCGGACTGGGAGAAGGCCGTTTGGGTGCAGGGGGGCGAACGCGAGACCCCCGCGGACCGCGTGCGCATTGAATTTCCGGAGGCAAACCGCGCGTATTTTCATCCTTCCGGAGATTCGGAGTTCCCTCTCTCCGAGAATGAACCGCATCCCGTTACGACATCAGCGGCTCGACCCATTCGTCACTGGAATCGATTTCGCCCGGCTCCCGGCTCTCCTTGCGGGTGAGGAACCAGTGCACCAGGGCAAACGCGCCCAGCGGCAACACCGCGCCGAACAGGAGCAGCGAGGGCAGCCCGAACACGATCAACGGGTCGTCCATCACCCGGTACAGGTTCCAGAAGATCAACAGACAGCACAGCCACACGGCGAGGAAGTTCGGCACCGCATCCGTCGCATGCATGTGCTGCAGTCCGGCAAACCGCCGTTTGGTGATCGGCCAGAACAGGTTTGACCCCATGTGGCCGAGCTGATCTTCCAGCACGTGGGCGGCAAAGGCGACCGGGATGATCACCCCCGCCTGCCACCCCCAGAGGAGCCCGCCGAGGATGCCGAAAAAGACGCCCGTCAACAGGCTGTGACTCCACGTCCGGTGCCAGGGCAGAAAGGCCACCTCCACCGCACCGTCCTTCGCGGGCGCCATGCTGAAAGAGGGGCCGTCAAAGATATCCACCGTGGTCACCGCCTCATACGTGTTGCGGTACGGAACGGACACCCGGGCCCGTCCCACCCGGGTGATCTCCTCGTGCGTGCCGGGCACGGGAACCTGCCCCGTGTTGACCACGGGGCCGAACCGCACCTGCACCTCTCCCTCGTCCGGGTCAAACCGCACCATGTACTGTTGCCAGTAGTCGACCCCCATCCGAATGGTGTTCAGCTTGACCCGCACCTCGCGATTTTCGCGATGGGCCTGCTCCAGGGCCCCGGCAATGGCGTCGGCAATGGCCTGCGGATCGCGCTCGGAGGGATCGGGATCGATGTACAGATCGTGCTTGTAAAAGAAGCGATAGACCTTGAAATCCATCGTATCGGGCAACAGGCCGAAGGCCCCGCCCAGAATAAAATAGAGGGGATTGCCCTCCGTGGCGGCCTGTACCGACCACGGGAAGCAGGACGCCGCCGCCACGCCCGTCATGAAATGTGAAAACCCTTTCATTGATTCACCTCCCGCTTCTTACAAGAGACCCAGCCATTTTGCCACGATGTGCCCGCAGCCGGACATGTTGCAGGCGATCGGCAACAGCAGCACGCCCAGGCAATTCAACCGGCGCGATCCGAACAGCACCGGAATCAACCCGATGCCCGTCCCGATCAGCATGACGAAGAGACCCGAGGCGCCCACAATGGCAAACACCAGCCCCACAATGATCAGCAGGGCCACGCCTGACACGAGCCGGTAATTGAACTTCTTGATCATCCACAGGGTCAGGCGGGTGAGCGGGCCCATCATGAGGAAGGCCACGGCGCCGGCCAACGCGATCGAGGCCAGAATCATGTAGTAGTCGTAGCGCCCCTGGGGGGTGTGCAGCCCCTGCATCATCCAGGCCGCCCCGCCGCGTTTTACCGTCAGCATGGGGACAAAAAACATCATGAACGCCCCGGTGTAGTAGACCAGCTTCGACACGCCCTGGGACATGAGGAACACCCGCTCATCCCGCTGCGCGGTGGCATGGCCGGCCAGCATCCCGCCAATCCCGCCCGTGACGACGGGAAAAAACGCGGCAAACCCGCCGCCCAGGCCGCCGGCGGCCATGCTGCGGAGAAGGATGTCCCCGTTTACGTCCAGCGTCTTGGAAACGCGCTGCGGCGGCACCTCCGTACCGCTGAGCATATTCAGCAGGCACCAGGGGATGGCAAACAGGCCCACGAACGCGGGCATGATGTTCTGAAACGCGACATCCACCGAGACCGGCGAGCGGTAGAGCAGGATGAAGCCGAACAGGCCGGCCAGGAGAAACGTGAAGAGGCCCGCCCCCAGGGACTTCCAGGCATCGAAGAATTTGGCCCATCCGGCCACGCCGCCGGTCCCGCCCTTGGGCCACTCCGCCATCAGCATGTAGGTCACGATGATCCAGAGAATCCAGTGGGTGTGGGGCGTCAGCACCTCCCGCACCAGCGGCAGCACCTTGGGCGCCAGCGGGCCCACGATGAAGATCAGGAAAAAGATGCCCAGCAGCCCCCCGACGCCGGTCATCATGGTGCCCTCGTACCCGCGGCCGGTCATCAGGTATTTCTGGCCCGGCAGGACCGTGAAGATCGCGCTCTCGTCGGGCGCCCCCAGGATAATGGACGGGATGGTATTCAGCATGGACCAGCCCACAATCATGCCCACCATAAAGGGCAGGATCACCTCCGGGGGAAATTCGATCCCGCGCGCCTCCAGGCCGAAGGCCAGCAACACCAACCCGCCGATGACGTTGTACGCGTGGAGCGCGGGCAGGCAGGAGAGCACGCTGGAAATCAGCGTCCCCACCACCACGGAAACCAGAACCAACAGCGCCGCATCCATGGCCTACTCCTCCAGGATTTGCATTTGCTTGCCGTGGTAGAGCCGCAACCGGGCCCGGTCCCCGACCGTCTCCACGCGGCCGATCACATCCAGGCGCCGGCCGATGGCCAGGTCATCCTCGGGCGCGGAGCGGGCGGCCGGCTCTTCGTAGACGAGTTCCAGCTCCCGCCCCTCTTCCTCGAGGGTAATCCGGCGGTAGGCCCGGGACGGTCCCTCCGGCAGGTCGAGGCGGACAATTCGACCGCGCACCCGGACCATCTCGCCCGCCCGGGCCGGGGTGATGTCCGCCAGGGACACGGAGCCCTCGGCAGGCCCCTCGAGCTGCTGCAGGAACAGCTCGCGGGGCGTCATCTCCTGCTCCCACACGTCCCCGGGGTCGCCCACCATCAGTTGCAGGTCCTCCCGGTAGGTATCCACCGTGACATCCGCGCGGATCACGCGGCCCTCCTGGAGCTGTATGCGCTCGGAGAGCTCATCGAAAATATTCTGCCAGACCACGAGCTCCGTCCGGTCCGTGCCGTCGGTCAGCACCACCCGCCAGGGCGCCCGCGAACCGAGCTTGGGCGACCCGACTTCCTGCACGACGCCGGCCACCATGGCCTGGGCCCCCACCAGGTCTTTCGAAAGGGCGGCCAGCGCCATCAGTTCCGGGCGATAGCGTTCAATCTGAATCTGGTCCGGGGAAGAGAGCCACATGCCCAGGCGATCCGCCGAGACACTCAGGCTGCCCGCCACTTCCACGCGGTCCCCCGCCTGCGGGATCTTATCGGCTTCGATCAACTCGCGGGCCTTGGCGCGATAGGCCTGGATATCGAGTTCGCCGGTGCCGTCATCGACGGTAAAGCGGAGACCGCTGACCCGTCCCGCCTCTTCGTAGATGCGGGCATCGCCCATGACCCTCCCTTCCACTTTGACAAAGGCGAAATTCATCGTGCGCTGGATGTTCCCGATTTCGATAACCGGCACATCGCCGCGCGTGGCCATCAGCCAGAGCAATCCCACGCCCACTACGGCCAGGAAGAGGGCCGCCCAGCGGAAAAACCGGACGCTGAGGCGCTTGGGGAGTTTCGCCCCGCAATGGGGACACCGTTCCATCGGGCCGACAAACCGGCCGCAATGCGGGCAGAGGATTTCCTCCGGTTGCTCTTGCTGGCCGGGCAGGGGGTTGGACGCCGTCATGGTTGAGCCTCCTTGTCGTCCGCGTGCTCACTCATTTGCAATCCCGCGACTGAAAACGGTAGCCTAGCGCCCCCGACCATATCGGCACAACGTTGAATTTCAACGAATTACACAGATTCTTTTCCGCTGTCCCCAGTCGTCCCCCCCGCCGGGCTCCCGGACCGCTGGTTGGAAATGAGGAGGGAGCACACCGGGCGCATACAGAGATGCCGGGGCCATGAACGGAGCGGATTCTGGGGGCGGGCGGGTAGGGTGCCCGGCTCAACCGACATGCGGGTGGGTCTCTTCCGCGAGGGCCGTTTGCACCGACCGGAGAAACCTCTCAAAGGAATACGGCTTCTGAATAAACAGGATTGGTACATCCGAGGGCAGTTGCTTGACCGCCTGTTGCTCATGGAATCCGCTGGCCAGCAGGACCGCAGGGGGAGGCTCAACCTCCCTCAACCGGTTGATATTGTCGAGGCAATCAGGTCCCGGCATTGTCATATCCAGCACCACCAGCCGCAGCTCGCCGGCGAAGCGCTTTGCCTGCTCGACCGTCTCCGTCCCGTCCCTCGCCTCTATGACGTCGAAGCCATTGTGCTCGAGCATCCGCCGCGCTACAGTTCGCACTCCGGCATCGTCATCAGCCACCATTACCAGTCCGTGGCCGATCGATGGTGTCCGCGCCCCGGCCTCCACGGACTCGACGGGAGCAGGGGCCGACACCGGCGCGGCCGCCGGGAGCAAGACCCGGAAGGTGGTCCCCTTCCCCACTTCGCTGTAGACCTTGATCGTACCCCGGTGTGCGCGAATGATGCCCTGTACCGCCGCCATGCCGAGCCCGCGCCCGGTACGCTTGGTCGTGAAGAACGGGTCGAACAAATGTTCCTGTGTTTCTGCGGTCATCCCACAGCCCGTATCCGACACGTCGAGGCAAAGGTAGGCGCCTTCGGGCAGCGTTTCAGGAAATGCACCTCGCTCCAATTCCTCACGCGAAAGGTGACAAAGGCTGGTGCAGAGCACAATCGTCCCCGGTTGATCATCCAGGGCATCCGACGCATTGGTGATCAGGTTCATCACCACCTGGCGGATCTGGGAGGCATCGGCCTCGAGCAGGGGGAGTTCGTCGTCCAGCTCATAGCGCAAGGTGGCATTGCGGGAGAGCGATACCTGCAAGAGGTCTCCCAATTCCTTCACCAGGTGGTTCAGTTGCACACGCTCAATGATGAACTGTCCCTTTCCACTGTAGGCCAGCATCTGATTGGTGAGATCAGACGCCCGCATGGCGGCGCGGCGGATTTCCTCCAGGTGTTCCTGGACCGACTGCCCCTCCCCCTGATCAATCAAGGCCAGCTCAACGTGCCCCAGGATCCCGACGAGCAGATTGTTGAAATCATGGGCAATGCCCCCGGCCAGGACGCCCAGGCTCTCGAGCTTCTGAGCGTGGCGGATTTGCGACTCCAGCGCTTCCCGATCGGCTTCCGCTCGTTTCTGCTCAGAGAGATCTCTGTAAAACCCCACGATCCGTCGATCCTCACCATCACAAATGGACACCGTGGACACCGCCACCGGAAGTCTGGATCCATCCGGCCGGAGGATATCAATTTCCCGCTCTTCGGGTTGCTCAACCCGTTCCGGCGAATGGAAAATGTCATGCACATAGCCGTGCTGATCTGCGGGGTGCAAGTCGCCCAGGGTCATTGTTTTCAGCCTGGCGCAGGAAATCTGCATCAATTCCTCGGCCTGCGGATTCACATCGCTCACCCGGTCTGTCTCGGGATTGACGATGAAGACCGCCCCCGGCATGTTCCGGAAAATCGTCCGATACCGATCCTCCGCCAGCCTGCGCTGGCTCACGTCGATCAGGGTCCCGATGTAGCGCCGCTCGTGAGCCTCCTGGTCCGGGACTCGCTTGCCGCCGGCGCGGAACCATCGCTCCACCCCGTCCCGGCAGACGAAAGGAAATTCCATGGAGAAATTGTCCCGGGCATTTTCGCGGAGATCCCGGACCAAGCGGTCGACCTCGCTCCGATTCCGTCCGGGGATTCGATCCAGCCAGTCTCCCAGGTCGACCCCCAGCTCCCCCCGCCCGTAGCCGACGAGGCTGTAGAGGCTTGCATCCGCCGAGAGGGATTCGCGGGCAAAATCCATTTCCCATACCCCGATTCGGGCCGCCTGCGAGGCCAGGGTATAGCGCTCCTCGTGCTCTGTCGCCCGTTGCAGGGCCTGCTTGCGCTCATAGGACTCGAGGCTCAAGACCGCCAGCTCCGCCAATGCGGCCAACAAGCCCTGTTCAGGCAGCGCCCAGGTCCGGTCCTGTTGCGAACTGAACACCCCCACAAATCCCATGAGCCGATCGGCCCGCCGCATCGGCGCCAGGACGATGGAGCGGGTCGCGGCCGGGATAAATCCGGTTTGGAGCCAACTCCCCAATTCCGGATGTCCCGCCACATCCCGCACCACCACCGTCCGACCCGCCTTCAACTCCGCAACGACCGTTGGGATTGAGCGTGTGGTCAGCGGCCGCGCCTTGCCCCTCAAGAGGCAGCGCTCCGCGAGTTCCGGGCACCAGCATTCAAACTGATCCGGGCGGGACCGGCTCAGCCGAAAGCAGACATGATCGACCTCGAAGATACGGATGGCCGCATCGTGCAGCAGGGAATAATGATCGCTCAGCACCCCGCTCTGCAGGCGGGGGTCGCCCCCGACGGCCAGCAGTTCCTCGAGCTGCCGCCGGTACCGCCTTTCCGCATCCTCCCGCTCCTTGCGCTCGGTGACATCTTCGAAGATGCACACGAGCCGCCTGACCGCACCGGCGCTGTCCCACAGAGGATAGCAAAAGGCCCGCACCCACTGCCGCCGCCCGGCTCGGGGGCCGGAGGGGACAATGTACTCCACCTCCGGCAATGTCTGCGGCGTTCCGGCCCGAACCTGCTCCAGACAGTCCGCGACCCCTTGCCGTTTCAACTGCGGGTCATCAAACTGAGGGCGCCCGGCGATACTCTCGGCGTCAAGTCCCCACAGGTCCAGCCACGCCTGGTTCCCCCAGATCCCGCAGCCATCCCGGTCCGTGACCGCAATGGGCAGGAAGCTCTGTTTACACAACGCGCCGAACGCCACATCGTCCAGCCCCACGTCCGAGGGCAGGGGGGGCGCCGGCTCCGCGCCGGGTGTTGGCTCCTCTGGGTTTCCATCTCTGTTCACAACGCCATCCTCATGTATACCGGTCCGGAACAAACGTCTGATCATCGATCGGCGGCCGCACGTACCCCCGGTTCTCCTGCCTGGGGGGCAACTCGATGGGCGGCGGGGTCAGGTCCCGGTAGGGGATCTGCGAGAGGAGATGGTGGATGCAGTTCAGCCGCGCGCGCTTTTTGTCATCGGCCTCCACGACGTACCACGGCGCCTGCTTGATATCGGTGTGGGCGAACATGACGTCCTTGGCCCGCGAATACTCCACCCAGCGGGCGCGCGACTCCATATCCATGGGACTCAGCTTCCACCGCTTGGTGGGATCCTCAATCCGGGCCTGGAACCGCCGCTCCTGCTCCTCGTCGCTTACCGAAAACCAGTATTTGATCAGGCGGATGCCGGACCGGACCAGCATCCGTTCAAACTCGGGGCAGGAACGCAAGAACTCCTCGTACTCCTCATCGGTACAAAACCCCATGACGCGTTCCACCCCGGCGCGGTTGTACCAGCTTCGGTCGAACAGCACCATTTCCCCCGCCGCCGGCAGGTGCGGCACATATCGCTGAAAATACCACTGGGTCTTTTCCCGCTCGGTGGGCGTGCCGAGCGCCACCACGCGGCAGATGCGGGGATTCAGGCGCTGGGTGATGCGCTTGATCACCCCGCCCTTCCCCGCGGCATCGCGGCCTTCAAACACCACCACGACCTGTAACCCCTGATCCCGGATCCACTCCTGCAGCTTCACCAGCTCAATCTGGAGGCGCTGGAGTTCTTTGCGGTAGAGCTTCTTCTTGAGCGGGCGCGCTTCGCGGACGCTTTCATCATGCCGGGGTGATTTCTCTGGGGGAACCATTTGTATGCCCTTTGTATCCTAGCTGTTATTCTAAGGTTGTAGCGGGCGCCGCACAAGCATAATCGCCCACGCCCGCACTTGCGATTCGCCGCCCACCTTACTACCCTGCGCATCCATGTCCACCACCGCACCAGGTCCGTCTCCCCCTCGGCCCGAGCAGGCGTTTATCCTCGCCGCCGGCCTCGGCACCCGCCTGCATCCCCTGACGGCCACCATGCCCAAGGCCATGGCCCCCCTCTGGGATCGCCCCCTGCTCGAATACGCCCTGACCCGGCTGCGGCACTGGGGTGTGCGGCGGGTCCTCCTCAACACCCACCATCGCGCCCCGTCCATCATCGAGTACCTGCGCACCCGGCCGGCCGACGGGCTGGAGATCGCCCTCTCCCACGAGCCGGCGCGCCTCGGAACCGGCGGCGCCCTCATCCGGGGGCGCTGGTTCTTTCGCCCCGGCCCGTTCTGGATGCTGAACGCCGACATCCTGGCCTCCCTGCCCGCCGAACCGCTCCTGGACGCCGCGGATCGCACGGGGGCCCCCGCCTGCATGTGGGTCGATGCCCGTCGAGGCCCCCGCACGGTTGCCCTGGACGGCGATCGAGTCCGCACCTTTGTCAGCCCGTCTCCGGGCGCCCGCGGCACCGTCACCCTGTGCGGCGTTCACCTGTTTCAGGATTGCATCTGGGACCCCATTCCCCGCCGTGAGCAGTTCTGCTCCCTCGTGCATCTGCTCGAACCGCTGCGGAAGGCCCGGGCCATCTGCGCCGTCGACATCCCGGAAGCCCGGTGGGATGACCTCGGCACGCCCGAGCGACTGCTCCGGGCCCACACGCTTGTGGAGCAGCACCACCGCCGCGACCCGGTCTGGCGGGCGCTCGCCGGCCCGGCCATCCGCCGCAGCCGCCGGCGCTTCGGGGCCGCCTCCGCCACGTGCGTCCATCCGCAGGCGCGGATTCATGACCGCGCCCGCCTCACCCGCTCCGTCGTCTGTGCCGGCGCCTCGGTCGGCCCCCGGGCCAATCTGCGCGATGCCCTCGTCGCCCCCGGCGCCCGCGTCGATACGGAGGCCGCCCACCTGCTCGTCCCGGCGGAGCACCCCTTTTCCCCCGCGGAGCAGCGCACCCTGAACCGCGCCGGACTCATGGACAGCGGAAGCCTCGCCGAGATCCTCCCCGCGCGCGGCTCCGACCGGCGCTTCATCCGCCTCCACACAAACGGCCGCACCTGCATCGTGGTTCGAACGGGCGACGAGCGCCGGGAGAATCGCCTGATGCCGCGCCTGACACGGGCGCTCTTCGACGCCGGGATCGCGGTCCCCCGCTTGCTTCACCACGCCCCGCGCCTCCGCCTCCAGGTCTACGAGGATGCCGGGCGGCAATCGCTCCTCGACGCCCTGCCCGGTCTCTCCCCCCGGCAGATCCGGCTCCGCTACCAGCGGGTGCTGGACCTCATGAACCGGTTTCACGAGGATGGGCTCGAGGCCGTCCGGACTCGGCGCATCCCGCTGATGCCCGCCTTCGGCCCGGCGCTCTACCGCTGGGAGCACGACCTCTTCATCGACCACTGCCTGCGCCCGCACCTGCCCCGGATGCGTGTGGAGCCCCTCCGCCGCGACCTCGGCCGGGTAGCCGAAGAACTCGCCGACGAGCGCGACGTTCTCCTGCACCGCGACCTTCAATCCGCCAACATCCTGCTGCGGAACGGCCGGCCGGTGGTCATCGACTTCCAGGGCGCCCGCCGCGGGCCGGCTGTCTACGACCTCGCCGCCCTCCTGTACGACCCCTACGCCGCCCTCTCGCCCGATCAACGCGAATCACTCCTGCAAACCCTGGACGCCCCCCGCGTCCGCCCGTCGGCGGGGGGTCTCCGGTGTGCGGCCATTCAGCGCCTCACCCAGGCGCTCGGGGCCTATGCGCGCCTCGCCCGGGTCACCGGCAATCCCTGCTACCGCGCCCTCATCCCGCCCACGCTTCAGCAGTGGCGCGCCCTGGCCCGCGATCAGGGCTCCCTTCCCCGCATCCTTCAATGTGCCGACGGCCTGCTCGAAGCCCTCGTGCACGATTGACAGCTATCCCCCCCCCGTGCATAGTAGCGTTGAGCTCTATGACGAAGTGGGGGGCGACTGGGAAAACGTTGTTCTTTCGTACTCGCGGCATGCCCGGCGGGCATCCGCCCGCGTTCCCCGTACCCAGCGAGAACTGCCGTGTCCGACCAGTCCCGCAAATACAAACATGAGCTGAAGGCCATCGCCGAGGGCCTTCCCTTTAAGGACATCGAACTCCCCGATTACAAAAAAAAGACGTTCCAGCCCCCCATGATCCGGCAGGAGCGCACCTACACCCGGCCGGATCGCCAGGCCGAAGCCATCAGCCGCTTCCTGGCCGAACGGGGCGTAGTCGAGATCCTGTCCAACGACCAGGTGATCGAACTCTTCACGGAAATCTACTGGTGCCTGTATCACATCCGGCGACATGCCCGGATCAAGGGCCGGTCCACCGCCCAGCTCCGAAAGGCCGTCACGGAATCCCGGCAGCTCATGTCGCGTGTGGAGGCGGCCGAGGAAGAGCTCTTCATTGCCAATCGGCGGCTGGTCGTCAGCTGCGTCAAACCCTTCTACTGGATCGGCCCCGTGTGGCTCGCCGACTTCCTGCAGGAGGGCTCCAAGGCCCTCACCAATGCCATCCGGAAATTTGACTTCACCCGGGGCGTCCCCTTCTACTCCTACGCCCAAAAGGCCATCCAGAATCGCCTCCGCAATTACTTCCGCGACCACGTGCGATCCGGCAGCATCGGCATCCGCCCCACTCGCGAAATGATGCTCCTCAAACAGGCCGTGGACGACTGGGCCCAATCCCACCCCAAAGAAGTCCCCCCCGATACCGCCACCCTCGCGCGCCTCACCGGTCTCTCCGAACAGCGCGTGGCCAAGGTCCGCCCCTTTCTCAACCAGTGGGAGAACATGCCCGCCCCCCCCGTCTCGCTCGATGCCATGGTGGGCGACACCGACACCTCGCTCTACAGCTTCGTCGAGGCCGAAAATGCCGACAAGGCGGCCGCCGCCGCCGAAAAATCGGAAATCTGGCAGGCGGTGGACCGCCTGCCGCCCCGCGCCCGGTACATCATGCACCTGCGGTTCATTGAAGGCCACACCCTCGAAGAAACCGGCCAGAAGCTCTCCCTCACCCGCGCCCGCATCAAGCAGATCCAGGACGAATCCCTCAAAAAACTCCGCCGCATGCTCAAGCGCGGGCCCGGCGACGCCGAAGCCCACCTCTGATTCCCGCAGAGGGCTTTCGGCGCACGGAACCGCCGCCCCCACCTTCGTAAATTCTTTGACACATTTCCCGCGATGTGAAACGTTATCATTATGAAAAAACGCATCTATTCCACAGCCGTGCTCGGCCTGCTGGCCGGGCTTTCCGTCCCGTCCCTCTCCCAGGAGACCCCGGCCGTCGCCACGACGCCGCGCGTCTGGACCATCGGGGAGGACCCCGCGATCGAATACAAGGGCACGCCCCTGCTGATTGAGCCCGGGCGGGTGATCCTGGAGTATGTGGACGGCAAGCGCCATTTCGAGGTTGCGCCGGACCGCCTGTCGGAAGAAGACCGGGCTGTTTTGCGGGAAATCGGGCCCCTCGACCGGATTCCCGAGGTCAGCATGACCCTGGACGAAACGTACATCGAGGCCTCCGAGGACACCAGCGGCCCGACCACCCAGGTGCCGGTAATCACCAGTGATTTCTGGCAGCTCGCGCCCAAGGCCCCGGATGTCGGCAAGTACAACAATCCCAACAAAATCACCACCCAGGACGCCTGCGACTTCACCATCTGGCAGGACGCCGAAGACCGCTGGAATCTCGTCTCCTGCATTCGCTCGGTCGCCAACAACGACAAGGAGCTGAACCGGCTCTTTTACCACTGGCGGAGCCGGGGCACCAAACTCACCGAGCAGTTCTGGGAGCCCCAGGGGATCTTCATGATGCCCCACCCGGAGATCGGCGGCCGCACCGGCGCGTTGC
Organism: uncultured Verrucomicrobiota bacterium; assembly: GCA_964500395.1. Lineage (GTDB taxonomy): Bacteria > Verrucomicrobiota > Kiritimatiellia > CAZCOO01 > CAZCOO01 > CAZCOO01. The sequence continues at coordinate 1,837 of CAZCOO010000004.1, read as the reverse complement.
AGGCGCCGCACGTGATCACACACAACGGGAAATACTACATGTTCTACAACAGCGGGTACATGTTCTGCCTGGTGAGCGACGACGGCATCAACTGGGAGCGGCAATACGACTACCGGGGCGAGCCGGGATTCTTCCGCATGGGCCGGGACGTGCTGGTTTTCCACGATGAGCAGGGCACCGGGAAATGGTACGCCTACTACACCAAGAAGCGCATGGTGCAGCGCCGGGCGGACAACCTCCTGGGCCCCTGGAGCGAGAAGGAGTACGACATCGGCAACAACGGGAACCCGGAGAGCCCCTTCATCCTCCGGCGGGACGGCAAGTACTATCTCTGGGAACAGTCCAGGGTCTTCCTCTCCGACAGTCCGAAGATCTTCGACGGTCCCCAGATCACCTTCACCCGGATTCCCCCGTACGACCAGTATGCCGAACACCTCAAGACCCACGTGTTCGCGCCGGAGATCATCGTCGATCAGGAAGGCAATTATTACATCGCCGGGTATGCCAACGGCATCTTCATGGCCCGGCTCGACTGGGTCGAGCGCACACCGGAAGACATGCGGGCGTGGTGGGAAAACGTCGGCCTTCCCACCATGATGGAAGAATACCAAGAGCAACTCGAGTACTACCGCCCTCGCGCCAAAGAGAACCCCGACCACGGCTGGTACAATTTCGCCTTCGAGCGGGCCAAGCAAAATCTCGAGGTGTTCCCCAAGCTCGATTACAAATACATCAACGAGTAAAGAGTCGCCGTCATGTTCCCCTGTTTCTTCAGGAATATTCTTCTTTCAGCGATCTTTCTTCTCTCAGCGCTTGTCGCGACGGGTGTTGAGTCCGTCAAGGTCCTGACCATAGGCAATAGTTTTGCCGGAAACGCGACCCGCTACCTCGATGAGATTGTCGAGGATTCCGGCAAGCGGATTTTGATTGGCAAGGCCAACCTCGGCGGAGCAAGCCTCAAGCGGCACTGGGAGCATGTGGCGGCCTGGAAGCAGGATCCGCAGAGCGAAGCGGCCCGTCCCTGGAAGGTCTATGGAAGCCGGCCCGAGGAGAGGCTTTCCCTCGTCGACAAGCTGACCGAAGCGGATTGGGATTACATTACGATCCAGCAGGCGAGCTTTCGCAGTTACCGGCCGGAGACCTATGAACCCTATGGCCCGGACTTGATCGCCTTTGTGCGCGAGCACGCGCCTGAGGCCGAGATACTGGTCCACCAGACCTGGGCCTACCGGGAAGATGATGATCTATTTGATCATGAGGACCGGGACCAGCAGTGGATGTATGAGGCTTTAACCAAAGCCTACCGGAATCTGGCCTCCGAAAACGGCGGTTTGCGGATTCTGCCGGTCGGCGCGGCTTTCCAGGCGATGCGCGGCCATCCCGACTGGAACCTGACCGTTCCCGAGTTCGACAAAGAAGCACTCGCCTATCCTCAACTGCCGGCGACCCGTCATTCCCTGAATTCCGGGTGGGAATGGAAGAAGCGCGATGGGGAACGCGATCTGTATCTCGATGGGCACCACGCCAATGTGAATGGTGAGTATCTCGGCGCATTGATCTGGTTCGGCGTTCTCTTTGAGGAAGATCCCCGTACCGTTGGATTTGTGCCGAAAGAAATATCTCCCGAGGATGCGCAATTGCTCCGCAAAGGTGCGCGGCACACTCTGACAGCAAAGCGGGGTTGGTTTTGATGCGACGATCGCGGGTATCCATGAGGCGCGTCCCGCGCACGCGCTGTCTGGCTTCTTTCGCCCTTATCGTAACCGTGGGGTTCACCGCGCGTGCGGATGGTTTTGATGCACGCAACGTCCCGGTGGTGGATTTTGGGGACGACTAT
>CAZCOO010000003.1:38439-42194 GCA_964500395.1 uncultured Verrucomicrobiota bacterium | reverse complement strand
CCGGGCCCAGGCCCCCGCCAGGCAACGCCGGTTTGCGGGGCGCGCCCACCCGGGACGCAGATGGCGAATCGTGCTGTAGCCGCGCCGTTTTCGTGCATCCCTCCGGGGCGGGCGAAGATCGCCGGTTGCGCCTCGCGGGAGAAGTGTGGTTTGATAGGGCGGATTCAGCACTGACGGACCACGACCATGACGGAACCGAGATACTACGTTACAACACCGATTTACTACGTAAACGACCAGCCGCACATCGGCCACGCCTACACCACTATTCTGGCGGATGTGCTGGCGCGGTCCCACCGCCTGCTGGGCGAACCGACCTTTTTTCTGACGGGGACGGATGAACACGGCCAGAAGGTGCAGCAGGCCGCGGAGAAAGCGGGGATCAGCCCCCAGGAGCAGGCCGACCGTACGGTGGTTCGCTTCCAGGAGCTGTGGAAGCACCTGGATATTACCCACGATGATTTTATCCGCACCACGGAGACCCGGCACAAGGAGGTCGTGCAGGAGATTCTTCAGGAGCTTTATGACCGGGACGAGATTTACCGGGCCGATTACGACGGCTGGTACGATGTGGGCAGTGAGACGTTTATCACCGACAAGGAGCTGGAAGAGGCGGATGAGGACCGGCGGAAAAATGTGATCCGCATCCAGGAGAGCAATTATTTCTTCCGTATGAGCCGGTACCAGGACTGGTTGATTCAGTACATCGAGGAGAACCCGTCCTTCATCCAGCCGGATTTCCGGCGGAACGAGACCCTGGGGTTTCTGCGCAAGCCGCTCAACGACCTGTGCATTTCGCGCCCGAAGAGCCGGCTGTCCTGGGGGATTGAGCTGCCGTTCGACGCCGACTTTGTGACCTACGTGTGGTTTGACGCCCTGGTGAACTATATCAGCGCCCCCGGGTACCGGCGGGACGAGGACATGTTCAACCGGTGGTGGCCGGTGAACTGCCACCTGATCGGCAAGGACATCCTGACCACGCACACGATCTACTGGCCGACCATGCTCAAGGCGATGGGCCTGCCCATGCCGCAGACGATCTTTGCCCACGGGTGGTGGCTGTCCGGCGCGAGCAAGATGAGCAAATCCCTGGGCAACGTGGTGAACCCGATGGATATGATCGACAAGGTGGGCGTCGATGCCTTCCGGTATTTCCTGATTGCGGAGATGACGCTGGGGCAGGATGCGAACTTTACCGAAGAGGTGTTTCTGCAGCGCTACAATGCGGACCTGGCCAATGATCTGGGGAACCTCCTGAGCCGGGTGACGAACATGGTCCGCAAGTATTGTGACGGGCGCTTGCCGGATCCGGAGGCGGAGCGCCCCGCGGGGGAGGCGGAAACCGGCTTGTGGGAGGCGGTGCAGACGGCGGTGACGGACATGGCGGGATGCGTGGAAAGCATGCGCCTGGACCAGGGGGTGGCCGCCGTCCTGACGGCGATTCGGGCCACAAACCGCTACATTGAGCAGCGGCAGCCCTGGCAACAGGCCAAGGAGGAGGACCGGCACCCCCTGCACGTGACGCTGTACACCGCGGCGGAATCTCTGCGCGTATGCGCTGCGCTGCTGTTTCCGGTGATGCCGGAGAAAATGGGGACCCTGCGCGAAGCGCTGGGACTCTCGGGGGATCGGCCGGAGATGGCGGACCTGCGCACGTGGGGTGTGCTCACGCCGGGGACGACCGTGGAAAAAGTGCCGCCGCTGTTTCCGCGCATCCGCCCGGAGGATGAAAAAGAGGCCGAGCCCCCGCCCTCAACCGGGAGGGCGGCCAAGGCCGCAACGGGGAAACAGGCTGGTGCAGACCGGGATGGGGAGAATCTCATCTCCATTGAGGATGTCGGCCGGGTGGAGTTGCGCACGGCCCGCGTGCTGAAGGCGGCCCCGGTGGAGGGGGCGGACAAGCTCCTGCAACTGGAAGTGGATCTCGGGGGTGAAACGCGCCCGCTGGTGGCGGGCATTGCCCAACAGTATGAACCGCAGTCCCTGGTGGGGGCGTTGATCGTGGTCGTGGCCAACCTCAAGCCGGCGACCATTCGGGGAGTGGAGTCCCGCGGCATGCTGCTTGCCGCGGCGAAAGGAAAACGCATGCGGTTGCTGACGGTGGATGAGGACATCGGACCAGGCGCCCGTATACGGTGAGCCCTGGACATGAGCGATATCTATCAGTATCGGGAAAAGCCGTCGGACTCGGAACGGTACGGCGGATACCGTACACACTCGGCCGCCCCGCCGGCCCGTCACACCGCCGCAAGGCCCTGGCTGCGGGCTCTCCTCGGGTTCCTGATCGGGGCGGCGATCGTGGGCGGGATCCTTTTCCTTACGTTCCGGTTTGTCTTGCCGGAAACGGGAACGCCGATGGAAACCCTGCCGTTACCCTGACGCGGATCAGAAGCCGCCGGCAAACCGGCCGTCTTTCTGGAACTCCCGCCCGTCGACGAGGACGGTGCCGCCCTTGCGGAGGTCTTTGATCATGTCCCAGTGGATGGCGGACTTGTTGGTGCCGCCGGTTTCGGCGTAGGACTGGCCGAGCGCGAGGTGAATGGTCCCGCCGATCTTTTCGTCGAAGAGGATGTTTTTGATAAACCGCTGGATGCCGAAATTGGTGCCGATGCCGAGTTCCCCGAGGCGGCGCGCGCCGGGGTCGACGCCGAGCATCTGCTGGAGGAAGGCATTGTTTTTGGCGGCGTGGGCTTCGACGACCTTTCCGCGCCGGAAGGTGAGCCGGATGCCGTCGATTTCCCGTCCGGCATGGCAAACGGGGAAGTCGAAGCGGATGTGGCCCTCGGCGCTGTTTTCCTGCGGGCCGGTAAACACTTCGCCGCTGGGCATGTTGTGGATGCCGTCGGAATTGATAAAGGTTCGGCCGCGCACGGAGAGGGTGAGGTCGGTATCCGGGCCGAGGATCTGAACCCGATCGGCCCCTTCCAGGCGTTTGATCAGTTTGGCCTGCTTGCGGGCGAGGGCCTTCCAGGCGCGAATGGGTTGATCCTGGTCGGCGAACGTGGCGCGGTAGACAAAATCCTCGAATTCCCGGAGGCTCATATCCGCATCCATGGCATGGGCATGGGTGGGGAAGAGGGTGACGACCCATTTCTTCTTGATCAGCATTTCCTTGAGGCGGCGGGAGGCCTTGGAGACGCGAGCCTGCTTTTTCGGGTCGACGGAGTTCAGGGCGCGGGTGTTGGAGCTGGAGAGGATGTTGATGCTGCCGTGGATTTCGCGGGCCACGGCCCGCTGGACGGACGTGATGGAGTCGAAGTGGTGGGCCTTGCCCAGGCGGTAGAACAGCTCTGAGGTTTCTTCGGGCATCATGTGGACGTGAGGATAGGCCCCGGTGCGGAGGAGTTCCTCGTAGAGGGCAATGATGAGGGGCTCCGCCGCCGTGTGCGCATTGAGGGCGACGAGTTCCGCGGAACCGGCTTTTACGCAGTAGCGGGTGAGCACCCGGGCGAGATTTCGGACTCTGGGATCGGACATGGAACAGGCCTCCTGGTTCTGGCGTTCCCCAGCCTTGTCGGTGATCCGGTGGAATGCAAGAGGGAATTCGAGGGGGACAGAGAGGATCGAAGGGGTCCGCATTTCCAGTGCCGGTGGGGCGGGGTGGGGCGGCCGGGGGGAGGGGGGATTTCCGCGGGCCGGTCAAAATCCTTGAAAATTCTCTGTTCTAAAAATCCGCAAATAAATCTATTGACCCTTGGTGGGGCGATGTGGTTTAAAGTGGGTCACGGAGGAGTTCAAGTGGCAAAGGATGATAC
>CAZCOO010000003.1:0-38429 GCA_964500395.1 uncultured Verrucomicrobiota bacterium | reverse complement strand
CGACTGGATGAGCTGGGAATCGGCGGATTCGTCGGCGAGTTCACCCATTCCCTGGACTCCAAGAAACGCATGACCATTCCATCGGATTGGCGCGAGATGGCGGGCGTACCGCAGCGGCTGTTTGTTTTGCCTGCAATAAACAACAAGTGCCTGTGCGTTTATCCTGCCCGAGACATGGCCCGCCGGCTGGAGAGGCTCCGCAACCTCTCCATGGCTGATACGGAGGGTCGACAGCTCGCGCGGACGCTCGCCTCTCGCTCCGATCTGGTGTCCTGGGACAGCCAGGGCCGCATCCGAATCAAGGATCATCTTTTGGACCGGGCCCAGATCAACAACCAGGTGGTGTTGGTCGGGGCCTTCGAGACGTTTGAACTCTGGAATCCGGACTTGTATCGCGAAGCCATGTCGTCGGTGGATGAGTCCTCATTGGGCGACGTGGCCCGCCGGGCCGGATTCTGATCGCCGCAAGCCGCAGGAGGATGGCGTATGAGCATGGTGAAGATTGCACGGTTTTTGAATATCAACCGCTCGGTGTACGGGGTTCAGGGGGAAGACGAGCGCTGGTTTTCCCTTCCGACTGAGCGCCGTTCGGTGCGCGCGCGGGCGGGCGGGGCCGGCGATCGGACGCCTTTCACGGTTCAGGGCTTTCTGGCGGGCGGTCGAGCGGCCGCGCGCAGCCGGGCGCCGGGGGGGCTGGCCGTTTCGCGCGCAGGCGGTGGATTTTGATCGGAGCCGGGTGAACGAGCGGCCACAACGGGGTGGCACGGCTCATCAACCGGTTCTGCTCGACGAGGTTGTTGAGCTGATGAATATCCGGAGCACAGGAACGTATGTGGATGCCACGCTGGGCGGGGGCGGCCATGCGGTTGCCGTTGCGGGGCGTCTCGGCCCCGAGGGGCGTTTCCTGGGACTGGACCGGGACCCGGCGGCGGTTGCCCGCTGTGAAGAGCGGCTGTCGAAGGCGGGGGCCCACTGCGTGCTGCGTTGCCGCCGGTTCAGCGGGATTGCCGACGCCGTGCGCGCGGAGGGGTGGGACCGGGTGGACGGGGTTCTGCTGGATCTGGGGATCAGCTCGGACCAGCTCGATCCCGGGGAGCGGGGGTTCAGTTTTGACCGGGAGGGGCCGCTGGATATGCGGATGACACCGGGCGAGGGGCCGACGGCGGCGGAACTGCTGGAGGCTGCCGCGGAGGATGAGATTGCCCGCGTATTGCGCGAATTTGGTGAAGAACGGCTGGCGCGTCGCATCGCCCGGGCCATCGCCCGGGAGCGGGCGCGCGGACGGATTGAGACGACGGCGCAGTTGGCCGGGATTGTGGCGAATGCGGTCGGCGGGAGCCGGTCCAGGCGCCACCCGGCGACGAAGACATTTCAGGCCCTCCGGATCTGGGTGAACGGGGAACTGGATGAATTGGACCGGGCCCTTCCGGCGGCCTTGTCCGTTCTCTCGGACACGGGGCGGATGGCGGTGATTTCTTTCCACAGCCTGGAAGATCGCCGGGTGAAGCAGTTTTTTCGACGGCATGTCGGATGGATGGAATCCCTCCAGGCGGGGGGGGAGCAGTGGCGGGGCGACCGGCCGCGCTGCCGCGCGATCACGCGCAAGCCGGTGACGCCATCCAAAGAAGAAGCGGCCCGCAACCCGCGGGCGCGTTCGGCAAAGTTACGGGTGATAGAGAGGAGTGAGCCATGAGCAATCGACGGCGCAAGACATACAAACGGCAGGCGCAGGGATTTATTTTCCCGGTGCCGTTCGCCATGGTTCTCCTCCTGGCGGCCACCGTTGCCCTGGCCTACCTCTACTTAAACGGGCGCTGCGAGGCGCTCGGCAAACAGATCCAGGTGCTGGAACAGGAATTGAAGGATGTGCGGGCGACCTCGCTCGACGAACGGATCAAGTGGTCGGAGCTGACATCGCTGGAGAGCATTCGCCGTGCGCTCGACCGCCACGGCCTGGAGATGGGCTGGCCGGGGGAAGATCGAATCGTGCGGGTGGCCCCGGAAGAGCGGCCCCGGCCGGAGGAGAGCCGTCGTCAATACGCCCGCCTGGAAGAGGGAGCCGTCATGCATGAGTAGGCCGTTCCCATTGTGGCGCATCGGCATCGTGGGCCTGGCGGTCCTCGTCGCCTTTGGAGGGCTGGGCGCACGCCTGGCCTTCTTGCATTTCGGGGAGAATGCGAACCTCAAGGCCCGGGTGCAGAGCATCCGGGAAAAGGAGGAGAAGATCCTCGTGGGTCGCGGCCGCATCCTCGATACCCGGGGGACGGTGATGGCTGTGGACCGGGCGGCCCGGCATGTCATCGCGAACCCGGATCGCGTGATCGCCAGCGGACACATGACGTTTATCGGCCGGCAGCTTGCCCGCATTCTCGACCTGGACCCGGCGGCTGTGATGAACCGATTGGACCGGCCGGGCCGGCAGTACGAGCGAATCAAGCGATTTGTGCCGGAGCATGTGGCCCGCCGGATCGCCCGCATGCGGTTGCCGGGGATCTATTTCGAGCCCTGCATGGCCCGGCGGTATCCGTCCGGTTCGCTCATGGCCCACGTGCTTGGATTTGCCAACTGGGAGGGCATGGGCAGTGCGGGGGTCGAACAGCACATGGATTCCTTTTTGAAGGGGCAGCCCGGGTTGCAGGTCAAACGGGTCGATGGACGGCGGCAATCCCTGTACGACCTGCGTACCGTGGAGATCCCGCCCCAGGCCGGCGCCGATATTTACCTGACACTCGACCGGAATCTGCAGCAGATCCTGGAGCAGTCGCTGGACCGGGCTGTGGCCGAGCACTCTCCGGAGGCTGCCTGTGCGATTCTGCAGCGGGTGCGGACCGGGGAAATCCTGGCCATGGCCGCCCGTCCCGACTACGACCCGAACCAATTCCGAACCTCGGACGAGTCGCTGTGGCGAAATCCGGGTATTGGAATCGTGTACGAACCGGGCAGCACGTTCAAAGTGGTGACGATCGCTTCGGCAATCGACCGGGGTGTGGTCACGCCGGATACGGTGTTCGATTGCGAAAACGGGGTTTGGTACTACGAGGGCAAGCCGCTGCGGGATTATCACGGGTCCGACGCGCTATCGGTACAAGACATTCTGAAGAAATCGAGCAACATCGGGGTGGCCAAAATCGCGCTCCGACTGGGGGAGCGCGGACTGGAAGAAGCGGTGCGCCGGTTCGGGTTCGGCTCTCCCACCGGCATTGAGCTGCCGGGCGAGGAGCGGGGCATTGTCCATCCGCGCCGCCGCTGGTCGGCCATCAGCATCACCCGGATCCCCATGGGGCACGAAATCAGCGTGACGCCCCTGCAGATGCTGAATGCGGTCAACGCCATCGCAAACGACGGATTTCTCATGAGACCCCGCGTGATCAAGCGGGTGACGGATACGGACGGACACGTCCTGCGCGAATTTGAGCCGGAGGTGTTGGACCGCCCCATCCGGCCGGAGACCTCGGTCACCATGCGGCGGCTGATGGCCCGGGTGACCCAGCCCGGCGGCACCGGCCGGCGCGCCGCCATCGACGGCTACCAGGTGGCGGGCAAAACGGGCACCGCCCAGAAGCCGAACGAAGCCGGGGGCTACTCCGACACGGAGAATATGGCGTCCTTTGTCGGCTTTGCCCCGGCCATGCGGCCCGAGCTGGCGATGATCGTGGTCCTGGACAACCCGCAACCCCGGCGGACGGGCGGCAGAACGGCGGCGCCGGTCTTTCGGGAAGTGATGGCGCAGGCCCTGCGGTACCTGGACGTACCGCCGTCGACCGCGCTGGCCTCGGCCGGAGGGGGCGGGGGATGATGCCGCTGGTCCGCATACCGCAACCGGTGCGGAGGGAGGTCAAGATGACCCTCGAACAACTTCTACAGACTGTTCCCCGGGCCCGCCTGCGCGGCGATGGGCGGGTGGAGGTGCGTCGCATCGTACTGGACTCCCGGCACGTCCGGCCGGGGGACCTGTTTGCCGGTGTTCCCGGCGGGACGGTGGATGGCCGCCGGTACTTCCGCGAGGCCCTGGAGCGGGGGGCGGCGGCTCTCCTGGCGCCGTCCGGGTCCCGCCTGCCGGAGGGGGTTCCGGCGATCACGGCGCCCGAGGTCCGGCCGGCGGTCGGGCTCCTGGCCGCGGCGCTGAACGGGTTTCCGTCCCGGGACCTCGCCCTGATCGGTATTACCGGAACAAACGGCAAGACCACAACGGCGTACATGATCCGGGAAGTCGTTCGCCACGTGCATCGGCGAATGGGCATGCTGGGGACGGTTCAATACGAGATCGGAGATCGGTGCATTCCGGCGGGGCGGACCACACCGGAGGCCCCGGACATTCAATCCATGCTGCGGGAAATGATTCGAGCCGGCTGCGACAGCGCCGTGCTGGAGGTTTCCTCCCATGCCCTTCACCAGCACCGCACGACGGGAACAGACTTTGATGTCGCGGTATTTACGAACCTGAGCCGGGACCATTTGGACTATCATCCGACGATGGAGGACTATTTTGAGGCGAAGTCCTTTCTGTTCACGGCGTTGGGCCGGGGGGAAAAGCCCGGTGTCGCGGTGATCAATGCCGACGATCCATGGGGGGCGCGCCTGTTGACCCATCCCGATCTGCGGGCCGAGACGCTGACGTACGGGACGGTGGCATCGGCCATGATCCGGGCCGGGGAGATCCTGCTGAACGGGGTGCGGAGTGACTTTCAGGTCGAAACGCCCTGGGGGGCGGCGGCCGTCCGGCTTCCCATGCCCGGCTACTTCAACATCAGCAATGCACTTGCGGCCATTGCCGCCTGCGGACAACTCGGCATTGCCCCGCACGAGGCGGCTGCCGCGCTGGCGCGGATGCGCGCGGTGCCCGGCCGCGTAGAGCCGATCGCGGGGGCGGTGGGGTTTCGAGTGCTGGTCGACTACGCGCACACGCCGGACGCCCTTCACCACGTGCTGCAGATGCTGAAGCCGACCTGCGAAGGGCGCCTCACCGTCGTCTTTGGATGCGGAGGGGATCGGGACCGCGAGAAACGGGCCATGATGGGATCGGTTGCGGGGGGCTCCGCCGACCGCGTGGTGATTACCAGCGACAATCCGCGCAGCGAACCCCCGGACGCCATCTGCCGGGACATCCAATCCGGTCTTCCGCCCCATACCGATGCGGTGGTTGAACTCGACCGGGCCCGGGCGATTGAGCGGGCCATCGAGGAGGCGGGCCCCGGCGACCTGGTGTTGATCGCGGGAAAGGGACACGAAACGGTGCAGGAATGCGCGGATACGATTATTCCCTTTGATGACCGGGAGATTGCCGCCGCGGCGCTGGCCCGGCGGCCGGATGCACCCTCGGCAGAAGACCCGTAACCATGCCACCCCCCTGACGAGCCACACACTCATGCCGCAATGGAGCAACAGCCGGATTCAGGAGTGGACGGGCGGTCGCTGGACCGTGGAACCGGCCGCACCGCCGAACTCTGTATCGCACGACACGCGGAATCTCACGGCGGGCGCGCTGTTTGTCGCGATTCGGGGGGAGCGGTTTGACGGACATGACTTTGTGGAACAGGCCGTGGCCCGCGGCGCGGGCGCTGTCCTGGTGGAGGAGCGGGAGGTGCACCGCGTGCCGGCCGGGGTCGGGTGCCTGGCGGTGCCGGATTCCACGGTGGCCCTGGGGCGGTTCGCCCGGGGATACCGGCTTTCGCTGACCGCCCGGTTCTGGGGGATTACCGGCAGCGTGGCCAAAACCACCGTCAAGGAACTGTTGGCGGACTGCCTGTCCGGCGGAGCGCCCGTGTGCCGCACCCGGGGCAACTGGAATAACGACATCGGGCTTCCGCTCAGCCTTCTGGCCATGGAGGCCGATCACCGCGAGGGCGTTTTTGAGGTGGCGATGAACCGGCCGGGAGACATCTCACGGCTGGCGGAGATCCTCCGTCCGGATCTCGGGGTGATCACCCCGGTGGGCATGGCGCATACGGAACTGTTTGAGAAGGGCGAAGAAGGCGTGGCCGATGAAAAGGGTGCGCTCGCCGAAGCGGTGTCGCCGGACGGGTTTTGTGTGCTGTCAGCGGACCTGCCCTGGTATGGGCGTTTGCGGGCCCGGGCCGCCTGCCGGTTGGTGACGGTGGCCCTGGAGGGCGATGCCGCGTACCGGGGAGAGATTGCCGGCGACCGGCTCCGGGTGCGGACCCCATCAAAGGACGTCCATACCGTTCCCATTCCGCAGGGCGGCCGGTTCATGGCGCGCAATGCGCTGCTGGCGGCTGCGGCGGCCCTGGAGGCCGGGAGCGCCCCCGGCGCCGTCGCCGAGGCGTTTTCTGCATATCGCCCCCTGCCGGCCCGGTGGCAGGTCGAACAGGCGGATGGGGTGATGTGGATTCACGATGCGTACAACGCAAATCCCCTCAGTATGAAAGCGGCGGTGGATGCGTTTCGGGAGACCGAAGCGAACGGCCGGCGGATGCTGGTCCTGGGGGGGATGCGGGAACTCGGCCGCGAGTCCGCGGCGGCGCACGAGGAGCTCGGCCGGTACTGCGCGGGGGGGGACTGGACCCTGTTGACCGTGGGGGAGGCGGCCCGCGCCATACTTCAGGGTGCGCGGGCGGCGGGCCATCCGGAACACCGGCTGCTGGCGGTTCCGGACGTGGAGCAAGCGGCCGCCTATCTGCAGGACACATTGAGTCGCGGGGATGCCGTTTTGCTCAAAGCCTCGCGCGGAGAGGCGCTGGAACGCGTTCTGGAAATCGTGTGCACCGGGCGGGAAGGGGAACAGACATGTTGATTTTTCTCACCGAATGGCAGGATGTATTTTCACCGCTGCGGATCTTTCAATACATCACGGTTCGCAGTTTTGCCGCCGGCGGCACGGCGTTTCTGATTGGCCTGATCATGGGGCCGCCGGTCATTCGCTGGTTGCAGCGTCTGAAATTCGGGCAGCAGGTCCGGCGGGACGAGGCCCCGCCCCTGTATGAATTTCACGGGAAGAAGCAGGGAACGCCGACCATGGGCGGCGTGTTGATCATCGGCGCCATGGTGCTTTCGACCGTCCTGTGGGCGGATCCGCGGAATGAATTCGTCTGGCTGGCGATTGCCACAACGGTATTTATGGGCGGGGTGGGATTCTGGGACGACCTGCTGAAGATCCGGCGGCGACAGTCAAAGGGACTCGGCGCGCGCCAGAAACTGCTTTGCCAGGGCGCATGGGCGGTGCTCGTGGCGGGGATTCTCTGGATGCGGCCGGAGACGCGCGAGCTGGTGCAGAAACTGATGGTTCCCTTTGTCAAAGTGCCGGTCATCGCAAACATGGGGCTGCTCGGCACGTTCCTGTTTATCCTGGTGATCATCCTGGGGGCCTCCAATGCGGTCAATTTGACGGATGGACTCGACGGCCTCGCCATCGGCTGCAGCAATTCGGTGGCCATGGCCTACCTCGCCATGTCCTACGTGGCCGGACACGCGATCTTTGCCGATTACCTCCAGGTTCCCCACGTGCCGGGGGCCGGCGAACTGGCGGTCTTCTGCGGGGCGCTCCTGGGCGCGGGTCTCAGCTTTCTCTGGTACAATTGCCATCCGGCCCGGGTGTTTATGGGGGACACGGGGAGCCTGGGCCTCGGCGGCGCCATCGCGATGGTGTCCATCCTCATCAAGCAGGAGCTGGTCCTGATTATCGTGGGGGGGGTGTTTGTGATGGAGGCTGCGAGCGTGATCCTCCAGGTGGGGTCGTACAAGCTCACCGGGAGGCGCATCTTCAAGTGCTCTCCCCTGCACCACCACTTTGAACTCCTGGAAAAAGAGCGGGCCGAACGGGAGGGGCGGGACCTGGAAGTGGTGGAAACCATGATCACGATCCGGTTCTGGATCCTCTCCATTGTGTTTGCCCTGATCGGCATTGCCACCCTCAAGATCCGATGAACGACTGCATGCACAACCCAACCGGCAACCCGCCCGGCCGTCTCCTGGTCCTGGGGCTGGGGGAGAGCGGGGAGGCGGCGGCCTGTCTCGGCGTTTCGCGGGGCTGGGAGGTGGCCGTCCTCGACGCCGGCGAGTCCGGCGCGATCCGGACGCGGGCGCAGCGGCTGCGGAGGCGGGGTGTGGAGGTCCTGTGCGGGGTGCAATCCCTTCCGGACCTGCCGGCCGACCGGGCTGTGATCAGCCCCGGGATTCCGCTGGACTCTGCCTGGCCGCGGGAGCTGTCCCGCCGGGGGATTCCGGTGGTCGCCGAACTGGAGTTCGGGTGGCGCAGCATAGAGGGGCCCGTGCTGGCCGTCACCGGATCGAACGGGAAGACGACCGCCTGCGTGTATGCGGAGCAGGTTCTTCGAGCGATGGGCCGCAGCGTGGTCCGTGCGGGGAACAGCGCCCCGCCCCTGTGCGCGGTTGCGGACTCGATCGGCCGGGATACCTGGGTGGTGCTCGAGGTCAGCTCGTTTCAGCTCGAAGCGGTTGAGGAGTTTCGCCCGGATATCGGGGTCCTGCTCAACATTCAGCCCAATCACCTGGACCGCCACGGAGACATGCGGACCTACGCGGCCGCAAAAGCCCGGCTGTTTGCCCGGATGGGCCCCGGGGCCCGGGCCGTGGTCCCCCGGGGCGATCTCTCGTCGATCCGGGAGTGGGCCGGCCAACCGGAGGGCGTCGAGTGGTGGACTTTCGGCGACCCGGACACCGCGGACGCGGGCTGCCGCGACGGGGTCATCCTGCGGGGGGAGCGGGTCTGGGCCGATCTTCGCGCAACCGCGTGGGACCATCCGGTATGGGGTATCCATGCGGCGGCCCTGGGCCTGGCCCTGGAGGCCGCGGGGGCTGTCCCGGCGGACCTGGAAGCCGCCGCCCGCGGCTTTTCCCCGCCTCCCCATCGGTTCCAGGAGCTGGGGTCGGCGAACGGCATTCGATGGATTGATGATTCGAAATCGACAAGCCTGGCCGCGACGGCGGCGGCGGTCCGGGCCGTGGGGGGCGGGGTGCGGCTGATTGCCGGCGGGCGATCAAAAGAAAGCGACGTTCGCGGCGTTTTGCCGATTCTCCAGGAGTGTGTGGCGGCAGCCTACCTGATCGGAGAGGCCGCCGATACGCTGGCAGCGGCCTGGGGCGAAACCGTTCCGTGCGTACGCAGCGGCACGCTTGAGGAAGCGGTGCGCCGGGCGGCGCGGGAGGCCCGTCCCGGAGAGACCCTTCTGCTTTCCCCCGGATGCACGAGTTTTGACCAGTTTGCGGGCTACGAGGAGCGCGGGGAGGCCTTCGCCCGGATGGCCGGCCCGGCCCTGCAATCCGGCCCGCGACGCGAACCAGGCCGGGCGCCGGCCCGGCCCGCCGCGGACGAAAACGCCGCCCCCGGGAATAATTCCGAAGACCCATCGACATCGAACCATGCAACACACTTGCCACAAAGGAGGCATCATGGCACAACATAGATTGACGTGGAGACAATTACTGGAATCGCATACGGATAGGAGAAACGCCATGAAGACGCCTGTATTAATGGCGGTCATTGCCGGTTTGCATATTTGTGTGGTGGGGATGTTTATCCTCATCCAGGGCTGCGGGACACCGCAGGGAGCCGCTTCCGTGGAGCCGCCGCCGCCCGCCCCGATGCCGCCGAAAGAAACGGCCGGGCAACCCGAGCTGCGCAGTCAACCGGTGACGCCGCAGCCGGTGACCCGCCAGCCGAGCCGGCCCGCGACCCCGCCGGCGGATACGAAAGTATACACGGTGCAAAAAGGGGATATGCTCTCGACCATCGCCCGGCAGGCGGGTGTCACCACCCGGGAATTGATTGAACTGAACCAGTTGCAGAATCCGGACCGCATCCGGGTGGGCCAGGAACTTCTGTTGCCCCCCTATGCAAACGATGTCGGCCGGGCCGGGTCCGGTACAAGCGCAACGGCCGGCAGCCCGTCGAGTGCCTCTTCCGCCGCATCGGGCGGAGAGTACGTGGTCAAGAAAGGGGACAGCCTGTCCAAGATCGCGGCGGAGCAGGGGACCACGGTCAAAGCCCTGCAGCGGGCCAACGACCTGAGCGATGCGGACTTCATCCGCATCGGCCAGACCCTGACCATTCCCGGCGGAGCCGTGAGCACCTCGTCGCGCGGGTCCTCTCCCTCCCCGGCTTCGACGGAGGAGGCCCCGGCGCCGGAACCGGCGCCCGCCCCCGCTACGCCCGCGGAACCGGCGGTGTCCGCGGATGACGATCGGCCCGCCCCGACCCGTGATGATGCCTTTCCCTACACGGTGATCGAAGGGGAAACCCTCTCGGATATTGCGGCGAACTTCGGGGTGTTGAAAGAGGATCTGATGAAGCTGAACAATCTCGAGGATCCCGCCGGGATTTCTGCAGGAGACGAGATTCTCATTCCCGAATTTGAGTATTAATGTGGAAGACCGTATCTCTGCTGGTGTTCTGCGTCGGCGTGCTGATGACCGTCGGGTTCGTCATGCTGGCCAGTACGAGTTACGATTACGCGCAGTCTGAATTCGGGGATCCCACACATTTCGTGAAGCGCCAGGCATTCTGGCTGGCGCTCGGCTGTATCGCGATCGGAGTTGTTTCCCGGGTTCCGTATGAACTCTGGAAACAGTTCTCCATCCCGCTGCTCCTACTCTCCGTACTCCTGTTGATCCTGGTGTTTGTCCCGGGGATCGGACACGGGACGAAGGGCAGCCATCGCTGGATCCGATTTGCGGGGCTCGGGTTTCAGCCCAGCGAGCTGGCCAAGTTCAGTACGCTGGTCTTCCTGGCGTGGTGGTTGTCGCGGCACCGGCGGTATGTGGAGACCTTCAAGACCGGCATGCTCGTCCCCATGTGCTGCCTGGGCGTTGTGTTGCTGTTGATCTTTATCGAACCGGATTTCGGCACCACCATGCTGGTGGCGGCGGTGGGCATGATTGTCATGTTCCTCGGCGGCGTGCGCATCAGCTACCTCACGGTCGCCGGATTGCTGGGCAGCGTGGGGCTGGCCATCGCGATTCTGCACAGCCCGGAACGACTGCGGCGGATTCTGGCCTTTCTGAATCCCGAAAAGTACGCACGCACCGAGGGCCACCAGTTGCTCAACGCCCTCTACGCATACGTCGAAGGCGGTTCCATCGGGGCGGGGCTCGGGCAGGGGCTCCAGAAGAAGTTCTACCTCCCCGAGGCCCATACGGATTTTATCTTTGCCATCATTGGCGAGGAACTCGGGTTTCCCGGGACGTTTGCCATCCTCCTTCTCTATTTTGGTCTTTTCCTGTGTGGGCTGCTCATTGCGGTGAATGCCCGGGACAGTTTCGGGCGCTTGCTGGCCCTCGGCATCACGTTCATGATTGTGTTGCAGGCCCTGATTAACATCGGGGTTGTCACGGGATCTCTTCCGACCAAGGGACTGGCCCTGCCGTTTGTCAGTTTCGGGGGTTCGAGCCTGGTCATGTCGGCGGTCATGATCGGGGTCCTGATCAATATTGCCGCCCATGCCGATCCCGATGCGTACTGATGCCGAGTCGAATCCGCGTCCCTTCGATCTCGTGGTGGCTCACTACCGGGAGGACCTCTCCTGGCTTCGCCGCGTGCCGGCGGCGTTCACCCTGTACGTCTATCACAAGGGCGATTCCGAACAAGGAGGCCGGCCGTCGCCGGCGGCGCCGGGCCGGTCTGCCGCCTGTGTGCAGCGGTCTCTCCCGAATGTCGGGCGGGAGGCGCACACGTATCTTCATCACCTGGCCGAGCACTACGACGACCTCGCCGAGGTCACCGTCTTCGCCCAGGGAAAGCCGTTCGACCACGCTCCGGACTTCCATAAGATCCTGCGGGCGCTGGTGGGGGGGGATTTGCCGGTGCCGGGCTTTCAGTGGTTCGGGATCGTCATCGACGAAGACGACGCCGAGGGGTCGCTGCTCTTCCAGACCTGGGGGGGGAACCCGTCGGGCCGCCCCCTGCCGTTTGGCCGGTTTTTCCGGATGCTCTGGGGGGAGGCCCCGCCGAGCCGGGCCGTATTTGTGCCGGGCGCCCAGTTCGCCGTTCACCGCGGGCTGGTGCGGCAGCGGGATCGGGACTGGTATCGGCGGGCGCTCGAGGTCAGCGCGGCTGTTCCGGACGCGGCGCATTGCTTTGAAAGAACCTGGGACCGGCTCTTTGGGGTGGACGGGATCCCCGCGCGGTACCGGGCCCGGCCGCGGCCTCTCTACTTTCGTCCCATCCGGCGCCTGAACATGACGTGGGCGGATGTGCCGGACCAGGTTCCCCGCTCCGCCCCGCGATAGACGGCCGGCGCCCCGCGGCTTCCCGCCTCAGGAAGAGCGGCGGGCGTCGAGTTCCGTGCGCACGGCCCGCGCAATCTGCTGCATGGTAAAGGGCTTGCGGATGAATTGACCCGCCCCGAGGTCCTCGGCCTTTTTGGCCCGATCCGTTTCCGAATACCCGCTGGCAATAATGCAGGGCTGGCCCGGATGGAGGGTCAGGATATCCCGGTAGGTGTCCAGGCCGTCGTAGTCCTCTTCCATAATCATATCGAGTACGATGAGATCCGCGGAGTGGTCTTTGAGGTAGGCGACGGCCTGCCGCCCGTTTTCCGCGGTCACGACGTGGTAGCCGTACCGTTTGAGAAAACGCCGGCACAGGTGGCGCACCTCCGCGATATCGTCAATGACCAGGATTGTCTCCGAGCCGCCCAGGTCTTCCGCGCCGTCCTCCCCCGGTTCCTCTGCGGGCCCGGTTGCCACCGGGAAGTAGAGAGTGAATGCGGATCCCCGGCCGGGTGTGGAGCGGACGTCGAGAAACCCATTCAGGTCTTTGACCACTCCATAGACGACGGTCAGGCCGAGCCCGGTGCCGCTCCGCCCCATTTCTTTGCGGGTGTAGAAGGGGTCAAAGATATTCTCCAGATCCTTCTCGGGAATGCCGCAGCCGGAATCCTGTACGGTCAACACGGCATATTCCCCGGGCGGGACGGCCTCGTATCCTTTCAGATACCGGGTGACGGTTGCGTGGCGGGTTTCGAGGAGAATGCTGCCGCGATTGTCCGACGCCTCTGCGGCGTTGTTGACGAGGTTCATAATCACCTGGCTGAGGTGCGGATCGGACGCCAGGATGGGGGGCAGGGAGGGCTCCAGGTTGGTTTCCACAGACAGCGTGGGATGCAGTTCCCGAAGCCGGGTCATGCCGGCCGAGCGCAGGTAGGCCTGGACGACATCGTTGATGGAGCAGCGGGTGGTTTCGAGATTGCCGCGCCGCGCCAGGGTGAGCAGATCCCGGATCACGGTGGTGGCCCGCTGTGCGGAGTCCCGGATTTCCACGACGTCTTTGCGGATGGGGCTGCCGGCCGGCAGCTCCTCCAGGATCAGATCGGGATAGCCGACCAGGGGGCCGAGGATATTGTTCAGGTCGTGCGCCACGCCGCCGGCGAGATGCCCCATGGACTCCATTCGGCGCGCGCGGTTGAGGCTGGCGTTGAGTTCTCCCTGCACCTCCAGGGCCTGCTGGCGCTGGATGGCGCTGCTGATCAGCGAAGCGGCGAGCTGCAGGGCGTCCAGCTCCGCGGCGGACCAGTCTCGCCGGGTGCGGCAGTCGTCCAGTCCCACCATGCCCCACCACTCGTTGTCCACCGTGATGGGGACGATCAGCAGGGACTGGATGTGCTGCTCTTTGAGGAAATCGGCTAAAGCCCCGGGGGCCTGTTCGACTGCTCCGCCCACCGGCCTGCCTGCCATCAGCGTCTCTTCCCAGGCGGCGGCGCCGACGTCACGAAAACTGAAATCCTGCAAGTCGGGGTTGTCGATTTCGGGATGGATGCCTTCGTCGGTCCATTCGTAGAGCTGCTTCAGCCGGGGGGGGGCGTCCGGTGCATCGGCCGGCGGGGGGAGCCGGCTGAAGAGATAGACCCGGCTGGACCGCGTGGCCCGGCCCAGCCGTTGCAGGGCCTCGTGAATCTTTTCCTGCCAGGAGGGCGCCCGGAGAAAGAGTTCTGCGATGCGGCTGGTCGCTTCCAGAATGGCGTCCCGGCGCTCGAGATGCTCCTGGGCCATCCGGGCATGTGTGATGTCGAACATGACGCCCTGGGTGAGCAGGGGGCGACCCTGCCGGTCCTTCAGGGTGATGGCCTTATTCTGGATCCAGACGATTTGCTCATCCCGGGTCAGGGCCCGGTAGGTTATATCGAACGAATCCCCCGTGTCGTTTGCGTGTTGGATGTCCCGCAGGACCCGGTCGCGGTCATCCGGGTGGATGGTATGGATCCAGAACGTGGGATCGGCGAGCCATTCCTCGACGGTGTAGCCCAGAATACTCTGGACCTGGGGGCTGATGTAAACGGTTGGACTGCCGGGTCCGATTTTCCGGTCCGGCCCGAGCTGAACGCGGTAGGTGACGGCCGGGAGCTGTTCCACCAGCGATTGGTAGCGTTGCTGGGCGGACTGCAGTTTATCTTCGGCCCGCTTCTGTTCGATGATGCCCGCGAGGTGAGCGCAGTAATCGGCGATGATGGTCTGCTGAATCGGATTGAGGGGGGCTCCCGTGACGGCGGTATCGTTGGTAAAAACGCCGACGGGCTCCTCGGAGGACCCGACGAGGGGGGTCATGGCGACCCAGCCCTCGCCGACGGTGATCTTTTCCCGTCCATTCCATTCCACGAATTGTTCGAAGGTGGTATGCCACCGCTGGGCGACCTGGGCTTTCGGGAGGCGGAGCGACTGGCGCCAGTGCTCATCCATGATTTCGACGTGGCCGTGTTCGCGCGTGGTTTGCCCGTAGCGGTCGGTGCCGTAGGTGCCGTGCATCCGGTCGCCGCGAATGACGAAGATGGCGCAGCGCTCCACCCCGAGCTTTTCCCGCGCGAGTTCCACGCCCCGGCGGTAGACATCCTCCAGGTAGCGGCAATGAATCAGCTCTTCCGCCGCTTCCACCACCGCCCGTAAGCCCCGGCCGATCTGGCGCTGTTTTTCTTCCGTGTGAATGCGCCGGGAGACATCGACCATCCATCCGTGGATTCGGCCCGTATCGTCATGGTTGTTGTCGGCAAAGGCGATGACCTGCAACCACACGATCGTCCCGTCCCCCCGATGGATTCGACAGTCGAAGGTCTCATGGTCCCTTTCGGACGAGATTCCCCACAGGTGGGTGGCGGCCATGTCGCGGTCGGCGGATTCGAGCACCTCTTCCCAGAACCCGGGCTGTCGCCAGGCGTCCGGGGTGTGGCCGGTGATTTCCCGGCAGTGCTCTCCCACGGACAGGAATTCCCGACGTCTCGTGTCGGCCGTCCAGGGGAAGATCCGAAGGGCATTCTCCAGTTCGTGGAGTCGCTGGTCGTACGGCCGCTGCAGGTCCTCCCCGCGATGGGTAACGGCCTTCTGTACAGCGGGGAGAAGATCGTGGAGTTGATTTTTGTCGATGCAGGCTGTGGCGCCGGCTTTCATGCAGGCGGATTGAGTATCCTCGTCGATGGCGCCGCTCACGATGAAACAGGGCGTGTCGGGGCACGCGCGGCGGGCCAACAGGAGGGCGGTGTAGCCGTCGAACCCCGGCAACTGGTAATCCGAAAGGATGATCGTCCAGTCTTTTTGCTCGAGGCTTTCCAGGAATGCATCGCGGTTGTCGACCGCCACGATGGAGGCTTCCGGGTATTGCCGGAGCAGGTGACGCTCGAGGAGGGCGGCATCCTGCGGGGAGTCTTCCAGCAGCAAGACCCGCATGGAACAATCGGATGGTGTCTGCTCGCTCATAGCATCAGGCCGCACGTCACAGGGGGCAAGGGGGGCAGGGGCTAGGCCTTGGGCGGCCCGCTGAGGACAAGCCAGTACAGACCCAATTGCCCGATAGCACGGGAAAACTTCTCGAAATCGATGGGCTTCACGATATAGCTGCTCACGCCGAAGGTGTAGCTGTTGATGACGTCCTTTTCCTGTTCGGAGGCCGTGAGAACGACAACCGGCACGGTCTTGGTTCTTTCGTCGGCTTTCAGCCGGCGCAGAATGGTAATCCCGTTGACCTTGGGCAGCTTCAGGTCGAGAAAGATGACCGTGTTGCCCCCGGCGATGTCCCGGTCGGAGTATCGACCCTCGGCAAAGAGGAATTCGAGGGCTTCTTCGCCGTCCTCGATGACCTGCATGCTGTTGGCGATGTGGTGCTTTTCCAGGGCGCGACGCGTCAGTTCCACATCCAGGGGATTGTCTTCGATCAATACGATATCGATGGGATCGCTGCTCATTGTTTTATCCTTCCTCACCCGGAGCCGGGAGGCTGAAGCTGAAGGTTGCTCCCTGCTCTCCTGCCGCCTCGACCCGGATCTCGCCTCCGTGCCGGTGGAGGATGCGTTGGACAATCGCCAGCCCGACACCGGTTCCTTCGAAGTCCGCGGAAGAGTGTAGCCGCTGAAAGATTCCGAATATGCTGTCCGCGTACTGTATATCAAACCCGACTCCATTATCGCGAACATAATAGTGAATTTTGTCATCCCGAACATCGGCGCCGATCTCGATCCGGGCCTCCTCCCGGGGTTGTGTATACTTCACGGCATTGCCGATGAGGTTGGCCCAGACCTGCCGAAGCATGTTGACGTCGCCGAGGGCGGGGGGCAGGTCGGCGATGGTGCATGTGAGGGTGCGTTCGTCCGCGGGGGGGCGGAGCTCCTGCCAGACCTCCCGGGCGAGTGCATTCATGTCCACCTCTTCCCGCGCGATCGCCTGGCGGCCCAGGCGGGAGAAGGCGAGCAGGTCGTCGATGAGATGGCCCATGGCCACGGCATTGCGCATGATGGTCTGGAGGTCCTGGCGCGCGCGCGGGTCGAGCCGGCGACTCCAATCGTCCCAGAGGGCGCCGGCAAAGCCGTGAATGGCGCGCAGGGGGGCCCGGAGGTCGTGGGATACGGAGTAGGAGAAAGATTCCAGTTCGCGGTTGGCTTCTTCGAGCTGGCGGGTGGTGCTCTTGAGGCGGCGGTTGGCGGCCTGGAGGTCCTCCAGGAGGTTGGTCATGCCCCGGTTTAACTGTTCGACTTCGCCCATCCGGGTCTGCAGGGTCTGCTCCACCCGGCGGATATCGGTGATGTCAACGATCACGCCGACCAGCCCGCCCAGGGATCCGTCTCCCTTCTGGAAGGTCGCCTTATGGAAGACGACGGCGTGACGGGACCCGTCGCTGTGAGCGACCTCGGCCTCGTAAATCTGCGGATCCTGGCGGGCAAACAGCTCCTCATCCTTCTCGACGTAGAGCCGGGCGAGATCCGCAGGGACGAACTCGCGCACATGGTGACCGAGGATCTCATCCCGCTCTTTGCCGATGAACTGTTCGAAGGCCTCGTTGCAGCCGATGAAAACCCCGTCCGGATCTTTGTAAAAGATGGGGACGGGGATCGTCTCCAGAAGGACTTCCAGAAATTCAAGCTGATCCTGCAGGGTCTGCTGCGCGTTTCGCCGCTCTGTGATTTCCGCGCTGAGTCGCTGGTTGCTGACCGAGAGTTCGGCGGTGCGCTCTTCGATTCGGATCTCGAGGTCTTCGCGCGCCTGTTCGAGCTGGAGTTCGGCAATTTTCCGGTCGTGGATATCCCGCCAGATGCTGCGGCTGTGCAGAATGCGGCCGTCGGGATCCCGCACGGCGGTTGCGTTGACCAGGACATACCGGGGCGGGCCGCCGGCCGGCAGGATCCGGAGTTCGAGGTCGCGCACTTCGCCGGTCTGCAAAAAGGTTTCGAACGCCTCCCGGGATCGTTCGACGTCTTCCGGGTGGTAGAGGTCGAAGACGGACATTCCGATGATCTCCTCCCGGGTCCGGCCCAGGACCTGGCACATGGTGGCATTGCAGTGCAGGACCGCGGCGGTGGCGGCGTCCACGGAGGCGAACATATCCGGGGCGTTTTCGTACAGATCCTCCAGCCGTTCCTGTTGATGGCGCAGGTCGCGCAGGAGGGGGCGGATCATCCGGATGACACCGGCCACCCCTGCCAGGATGACGGCCAACAGGGCGGCGACGACCCAGATCAGCTCTTCGATGACCGGTCCGTACAAGGCCTGCCGATGCATGCGCACCACGATGCTCCAGGAGGTCCGGTCGATGGCGCGAGCGGCATACACGTGCGGGTCGCGGTCCGCCTCGGGGGAGGCCCAGAGGCCGTCCGGCGTTTCCCGGGCGGCGCGAAACGCCCCGGCCAGCGGGCGGTTCGTGGAGATGGACGATCCGATGAATTGATTGTCTTCGGGGGCAAAGTAGAAGAGTTGGTAGCCTCCCGGCTCCGGAATGCCGAGAAAGGTTTGGATCGAGGACCCGAGGCCGGCGATCTCGCGCACGATGGCGCCGAGTCTCTCCACGGAAAACACCACGATGTCGACGCCCTGGCGGACCCCCTGGCGATCAATGATGGGGGCCCCGACCAGGATTACATGTTCTCCATCGAGCACGGTGGGCGGTGTCACGAGAAGTTCCTGCCGCCCCGGGGGAGGGATGGGAAGCTCGACGGACGAATCGCGGGTGGGATCCATCCCGACGGCGACCACCGTATTGAGATTGGTGGTGAGGCGAAGGATCCCCAGCACCTCGGCGGAACGATCGAGGGCGTCGATCAACTTGTCGCGGCTGAAGACGCGGAGATCGGCCATGCGGATCTCCCCGCGATTGTAGGCCTCGAGTTCCTGGCGAACGCGGGTGCGGCTGGTAATTTGCCGGGCCACGTTGCGGGCCCTGGCGAGGAATTCATCGACCGCGACCTGTTTGGTGTCGACGGCCACCTGCAGCTCGCGCTCCCGTTGTGTTTTGAGGAGCTGGTAGAGGGGAATGCCGGTGATGCAGGATAGGATGAGGCTGATGAGGAGGAGGCCGCCGGCGGCGTAGAGGATAATTCGCCGGATGCGCTGGGCCGGGTCCCGATGGGAGAAGGGCGTGGCATCCGTCGGCGGCATCAGGGCGGTTCCTCCGCGGTGAGGGGGTCATCGGCGACCGGCTGGAGCCCGGCTTCCTGCAACTGGCCGCGGAGCGTGCGGATGGTTTCTTTCAGCTCCTGCATCCGCACTTCCCGTCCGGCCATGGCGTTGACGAGGTTGCGCAATTCTTCGGTTCGGGATTCCACGCGTTCTTCCAGCGCGTCGTGCGCCCGGCGGAGTTCGTCTTCGGCGCGGGCCCGTTCGGCGGCCTCGATGGCCAGCGACGCCATGTCGGCAACCGATGCGGCAAACTGCTGCTCTTCCGGCGTCCAGTGACGGGGAGAGCCGGTATGTTCCATGCAGATGACCCCGGCGAGGCGCCCGCCCACCCGGATGGGGGCGTCCAGCAGGGACCGGATCCGGTGCGGCCCCAGATAGGGCTCCTTGAGTTCCCGGGACCGCGGATCGTTCGACGCATCGTCGATATTGATCATGCGGGAGTGTTTCAGGGCTTCCTGGTAGCGGGGGAACTGTGAGAGGTCGAGCGGCGGTTGGGGTTTGTGCGCATCCTGCCCCTGCTCGTAATGATCCAGGCAATCCATCCAACTGGACGCGCCGCGCAGGAGCCATGCGTTGACGCGTTCGACATTCAAGGCGCGCGCCGCTTTTTCCGTGAGCTGCTGCATACGCTGTTTGAGGTCGCCCTTGAACAGGTTCTGGCTTCGGGTGAGGTGCACCAGCACGCGGTTGAGGTGCTCCTGGTGGGAGCGCCGTTCCCGCATGCCGGATTCCGTCTCTTTGCGGTCCGTGATGTCGACCATCATGCCGACGAGTCGCACCGTGCGATCATGGTCTGTGAGGACGGACACGATCATTTTCAGCCAGCGTCTGCTGCCGTCCGATCGCCGGATGCGGAATTCGAACCGGTGGTTGGTTCGTTCCCGCACCGCCTCCCGGAGTCCATTGCGGAGGGCCTCCCGGTCGCCCTCCGGGATCAGGGCAAAGAAGGCATCGGGGTCCTGGATGAGTTCCTCGGGGGGGAGGCCGAGGATGGTGTCGCTCTGCGGTCCGATAAACAGGAAGTGGAGAGAGTCGGGGTCGGCCTCCCAGGGGATTCCGTCAATACAGTGCACAAACCGCTGGTATCGCTCCGCTTCCTTCTGTGCGTGCTTTCGGCCGGCGGCTCCGCCGATGGGCCCATGCCATGATGGAGACTTCATATGCGTTCGTCCCTCGATGCCGGCGTTCGTGCCCGGTGTTTATGCCTCTCGTTTTACTCTCGCCCCGGCCGGCCGCCGTCGCAAGAGAGAAACCGGGGAAGCGTGGCGGTCAGGGTCAACAGCAGAAAAAGGTCAGTTTCCACCAGTACAGCGCGATCAGAACCAGGATCCCCCCGATGATGCGCAGCCCCGTTTCGGACTGGCGGGCCACTCCCTTTTCCAGCAACCGCTGAAAGGGGGTCTGCCGTCGCCACATGCTGCCGAGGACAGCCAGGCAAATCGCGGCCAGCGCGAGAAGCCAGTGCGAGAGGGGTTGGTTGGCCAGCAGGACGAGGAGAAACAGGACCGCGGCCACATAGAAAACGATCCCCCCCAGTTCCGCCGTGCTGCGCTTGAGGGGCGGGGCTCGATGTGCATACCGGCGGAGTCCGTCCGGCCGGAGAACTGCGATCAGCCCCACGACGGCCAGTACGAGGCCGAAACATCCCAGTGCAAGTTCAATTCGATTCATACTCTCCCTTCGCCTCATCGGTTGGGCGGTCCGGATGGACGCCGGCTTCTCTCCCTATCAGAGTAACGCGAGAAAACAGTGAAACAATCCTTTTTCTCGCGGTATCCCGGGAAGATGCGGGGCGGGGGGGATCAGCGCCGGGCCCAGAATTGCGGCCGGATCTGCATATTGCGGATGGTGACCGTCTCGGCCGGATCGGCCGGGGAACGCGAATGGCGGACCAGGATGACGCGCTCCAGCCGCTGCCAATCCGCGTCCGCGCGGAAGGCCCTGGTTTCCTGTTTCGATCCGAGCAGGTCGGCCGGCTGGTTGAATTCATCGAGGCTGATACGGAACACACCCCACGCCCCGTCCCGGCCGGTGTGGTAGCGGGCCAGGCGGGGGGCTTTGTGCGTGCGGGGCAAGTCCTGCCGGGAGCCGCTGAGCTGCAGGGAGAGAGCGTCGGCTGCTTGGGAGGGCTTCAGCCGAAAGACGAGATCCATGCCGGCGGTTCCGTCAAACAGGTCGTAGGGCTGACTCAAGGTAAACCCGGCATAGCAGAGGCCGGCATGGTCAAAAGAAATCTTCCATTCACTGTCGTTTCGTTGCCATACGAACCCCTGTCGGATCGCCTGTTGTGGAAATGCCTGCTCGGTCTTCAACTGGCGGGGTGTATGCAGAATGCGGACCCAGTCCATATTCTGCCGCAGCGGGGTCCGGTCCTCTTTTTCGGCGGCCGGCGCCACAGCAGACGGGGTGGTACAACCCGCGGCCAGAAGCAGGCCGAGGGCCGCGGCGGAGAGGCGGGCGAGCGGCGCCCGGAACCTCAGGATATTTTCACACAGCGACATACTGAAAGAGGAAGCATCTTTTGCACCATCGTGCGGTGGAGACTTTCCTATCCGGTGAACGGGGTTCATAACCTGCACGGCATGAAGTGGTTGTGTGAATTCTGCTCCGGGAGAAAAACAAGCGGGGGGGCACTGCGCTCGGCGCAAAGGGTCTCAATTATGCAAACTGCGAATCCGGACGGTGTCAAACCCGGGAACAGGCGGATCCTCCGGAACCCGGGACGATGGGGCCGTCTGAGCCTGGCGGGACGCCTTTCTCCGGGCCGGCCCGGCCGCGGCCGGCGGGCGGGTCTGCGCTGTCGCCCGGGGGAGGGGTGTAGCCCCCGTGCGAATTGCCGCGGCTTCCGGTTTTGGGGTTGCAAAGCCACCAGATTTGACTAGGGTTTGTCGGTCGAAGGCGCGGTAGCCAAGTGGTAAGGCACGGGTCTGCAAAACCTGTATTCGCGGGTTCGAATCCCGCCCGCGCCTCCAATCCTCTTTTTTTCTTCGATTCCGCCCTTGTCCCCCTTTCCATGTGCGTGTAAGGAAGTCTCCAGCTTATTCACAACTGCATGGCCCGGCTTCCCGGCCGAGCACAGGCTGAGGTGGTTCGGTATTCAACCAGCGAGGTGATGAGATGGATATCCCGAAGGAATTGCGATTTACCAACACGCATGAATGGGTTCGCCAGGAAGACGACCTGGTCACGGTGGGCGTCACGGATTTTGCCCAGGACCAGCTCGGCGATCTCACCTACATCGAGTTGCCCGATGTCGAGGCGGAGGTTGATTCCGAAAGCGAAATCGGCATTCTGGAGTCGGTGAAGGCGGCGTCCGACCTCTACGCCCCGGTGGCGGGCGTGGTGAAGGAAATCAACGAGGCCGTAGTGGAAAACACCGAACTCGTGAACAACGACCCCTATGGAGAGGGCTGGCTGTTCAAACTCGAACCCGGCAATCCGGCGGATGTGGACCAGTTGCTGGACGCCGACGAATACGAACAGCTGGTTCCGGCCCGGGATTGAACCCCGGCACCCCAGCGGGGCGGGCGCTCTTTTTCGCCGAGCCGGTGCCCTATCGAACGGCCGTGGAGCTTCAGAAGCGCCTTCATGAAGCCCGCCTGCAAGACCGCATCGGCGATACCGTTCTTTTTCTCCAGCATCCCCCCGTGGTCACGATCGGCACCCGCGGGCGGGAGGACTCCCTCCTTCTCCCGCGAGCCGCCTACGCGGAGCGGGGGATCGAGCTGGTGCGGGCGGGCCGAGGCGGGGATGTCACCTATCACGGACCGGGCCAATGGGTCATGTACCCGGTCATCAAGCTGGGCGGCCGGCCGCAGGACTCGCGCGGGTACCTGGCGAACCTGGAGCAGATTGCCATCGACACCGCGGGCGCCTTCGGGGTGGAGGCCTTCCGGGTCCCGGGCAAGAACGGCGCCTGGACCGCCGCGGGGAAGCTCGCGGCCATCGGGTTCCGGGTCCGCCGATGGGTCACCATGCACGGCATGTCCCTGAATGTGTCCGTTGACCTGGAAGGGTTCCGCACCATCATCCCGTGCGGGCTGACGGACCCGGTTGTGTCTCTGCAGGCGTTGCTGGGGGAGGCGGCGCCCTCCCTGTCCGCCGTGCGGGACGTCCTGCGGGAGCGGTTCGAGCAGCAGTGCGGACGGGCGCTGGCGGTCGAGCACGTCCCGCCCGGGCCACTGGACAACCCTGCGACCCTGGTGGAGGGGCCGGCGGGGTGAGGGGGCGGCGGGCGTTGCGCCCTCCCGGCAATAAATGCCAGATTTGCGGAGCGCAATCTTGACTTCTGTGCGGCCGCTGCCTACTTTGGGCGTTTTCTCGCAAATTTCCAACCGTTCGGAAACGAACGGGTCTGGGCGGTGTGCCGTCGCTGCCGGGCGCTCCGTTTTGCGGGGGTGCCGGTCGTGCCGAGGGCAGCCATGCCCGCTGCGCCTATTCATGCCCGATGGTGTAATGGTAGCACACCGGCCTTTGGAGCCGAGGGTCTAGGTTCAAATCCTAGTCGGGCAACCATGGTGTGACAGGGATATCATGAGAGAACAGGACGAAATATTTATATTTTCCGGGAATGCGAACCGGCCCCTGGCGGAGAAGATCGCTTCGTTCATCGGACAGCCGTTGGGGGAGGCCTCTATCAGCCGGTTTCCCGACGGCGAGATCTTCGTCAAGATCATCGACAACATCCGGGGTCGCGACGTGTTTATCGTGCAGCCGACCTGCCAGCCGCCCAATGAGAACATGATGGAACTGCTCATCATGATGGACGCCGCGCGCCGCGCCTCCGCCGCGAGGATCACCGTGGTGCTGCCGTTCTACGGGTACGCGCGGCAGGATCGAAAAGATCAGCCCCGCGTTCCCATCACCGCCAAGCTGGCGGCCAACCTCCTGGTGGCGGCGGGGGCCAACCGCCTCCTGACCATGGACCTGCACGCACAGCAGATCCAGGGGTTCTTCGATATCCCGGTCGACCACCTCTACGCGGCGCCCGTGATCGTCCGGCATCTCCGGTCCCTGGAGCTGGAAAACCTGGTGGTGGTGTCGCCCGACCCGGGCGGCCTGAAGATGGCGTATGGCTACGCCAATATGCTCGGGGCGGGGCTGGCCATTGTCGCCAAGGAGCGCAAGACGGCCTCGGAGGTCGAGGCGATCAACGTCGTGGGGGACGTGGCGGGCTGCAACTGTGTGCTGGTGGATGATATGACGACCACGGCCGGGACCCTCTGCGCGGCCGCGCAGCTCCTCAAAGACCACGGGGCGGCGACGGTGCACGGGGCGGTCACGCACGCCCTGTTGACGGACAAGGCCGTGGAGCGGCTCAAGGCCTCTCCGATTGAAAGCCTGGTGACGACCGACAGCATCCCCAGCCGGGAGGTCGCAGGGTTCCCCGTGACGGTCCTGTCGGTAGCGGAGTTGCTGGGGGAAGCCATTTTGCGAATTCACGAGAACCAGTCGGTAACATCCCTATTTCGGGTTCAGTAGAAACAGGAGAAGCGAATGACACAGGATACCATTTACATGGAAGCCGAACCCCGCGAGGCGATCGGGACCGCCGATTGCCGCCGATTGCGGAAAGACGGGTGGCTTCCGGCCGTCGTCTACAAGGATGGAAAGCCCGGCCGGAATCTGAAGCTCAGTATGCACGAGTTCAGCGTGATGCTCCATCATCACGCCAGCGAGAGCCTGATGATGGACCTCAAGGTTGGCTCGGATAAGCCCCTGCGGGTGTACCTGCGCGATGTGCAGCACCATCCGGTGAACGGGGACCTGCTCCACGTGGATTTCCTCGAGGTGTCCATGGACCGGGCCCTGCGGGTGCCGGTGGGCCTGGAGCTGGTCGGGGACCCGGCCGGGGTGGTCAACGAGGGCGGCATTCTGGAGCAGATTCTCTACGAACTGGAAATGGAATGCCTGCCCGGCGATATCGTGGAACAGTTCGAGGTCGACGTGAGTCACCTCAACATGGGCGACAATCTGTCCGTAAAGGACCTGCCCGTCGACCGGGAGACCTACACGATCTTCGCGGAAGAGGAGACGACGATCGCCAGCGTGGTGGCGCCGCGTACGGCTGAGGAAGAGGAAGCCGAAGCCGCGGAAGAGGAGGCCGCCGAGGGCGAAGCGGAGGAGGCCGGTGAAGGCGAAGAAGCCGGTGAGGAGTCCGCAGGCGAAGGCTGAGTGAAGCGCAACCGCGTTTTCCCCGGGACAGGACGTGCATGAAACTGGTAGTAGGGTTGGGCAATCCGGGGCCGCGATACGCCGACACGCGCCACAATATTGGATTTGCAGTGCTTGAGGAGCTGGTGCATCGTACGCGCGGCCGGATGAAAAAGCCGTTTTTCGGCAATGCCCGAATCGCCGAGGTGCGGATGGCGAATGAACCGGTTCTGCTGGTCAGGCCGGAGACATATATGAATCGAAGCGGCGAGGCCGTGGCTCCGTTGATGCGGAAGAAGCGCCTCTCGCCGCAGGACATCCTGATTGTGTTTGATGATGCGGACCTGGCCTGCGGGCGGATCCGCATCCGGAAGAAAGGCGGTGCCGGCGGCCACAACGGATTGCAGTCCGTGCTGGAGGCGGTCGGGACCGACGGGATTCCGCGCCTGCGCGTGGGGGTCGGCCCCCGCCCGGGCGGAGATGAGCTGATCGACTATGTCCTCTCTCCGTTTTCGGAGGAGGAACGGCCGCTGATGGCGGACGCGGTGAAGCGTTCGGCAGAGGCCGTGGAATGTGCGGTTCGGCGCGGAGTATCTGCCGCGATGAATGCGTACAATGGAAACTGAAGCTGACAACATTGAGGCGAGAGACAATGAAACAATACGAGGCGATGGTAATCTTTCCGGACGAACTCCAGGAAGATGCGCTCGAGCAATCCATCAACTGGGTCAAAAGCGAGATCGAGCAGCAGGGCGGCCGAGTGGAAAACATGGCCCGTCTCGGGAAGAAACGATTTGCCCGGCCCCAGAAGAAGCGGGATGCCGGTACGTTCGTGGTCATGAATATCGAAGTGGACGGAGACAAGCTGGACCCTCTCCGGGAGCGATTCGGCCGGTCCGAGGATGTCTTCCGGGTGCAGTTTGTGAAGGCCCCCGCCCCCTCCCGGGACCGGGAGGCCGCCGAAGCCGCCAACAAGCAGGAGGCGTAACCCATGGCATCCATGAATCGAGTCTTTCTCATGGGAAATCTCACCCGGGATCCGGAGGTTCGGTACACGTCCTCGGGTACGGCGGTCGGCGAGCTGGGGCTCGCGGTCTCGGAATCTTTTCGCAACAAAGCCGGCGAGATGGTGGAGCAGACCTGCTTCGTGGATATCGTGGTGTGGGGCCGGCAGGCGGAGACCTGCGGGGAATACCTGTCCAAGGGATCGCCCGCCCTGGTGGAAGGGCGTCTGCAGCTCGACCAGTGGGAAAACCAGCAGGGGGAGAAGCGCAGCAAGTTGCGGGTCAAAGCCGATCGCGTTCAGTTTCTCAGTTCCCCCCGCCGGGCTCAGTACGGCGATGCACCGGGCGGAGAGTCGCGACAGGGCGGGGGGGGAGCCCCCGCCGGGGGCGGCGGAGGCCCGCAGGCCGCTTCCGGGGCACAGGATTCCGGCGCCACCGAGGATGACGACGACCTGCCATTCTAAGAATCGTAACCATTGACCAGGAGGACATCATGCCCAGAGATCGCACACGCCGCTCGAGCGGCGGGAAGAAACGCTGTAAGCACCTGCACGGGGTGTACGAAATCGACTACAAAGACCACGAGCTTCTGCGGAAGTTCATGACCGAACGGGGCAAGATTCTGCCGCGGCGGTCGACCTTTACCTCCGCCAAGCAACAGCGGCAGGTAAAGAGTGCCATCCGCCGCGCCCGGAATGTCGGGCTGCTGCCCTGAAGAGTTGACCAGGCACCCTGCAGGAAAGGAAGAGAACGTGAAAGAACTTGTGCTCACAACCACGGTGGAAGGCCTCGGCCATGAAGGGGATGTCGTCCAGGTAGCGGAGGGCTATGCCCGGAACTATCTGCTGCCGCGCAACCTCGGCCTGTTGATGACGCCGGCTACGCGCCACCGGATCGAGAAGATGCGGGAGCGCCGCGAGAAGGAAAAAGCGGAGGCCCTCGAGCAGGCCCGCAAAGTGGCGGCGCACATCGAGTCGACGTCCGTAACCCTGCCGGTGAAAACCGGGGAGCAGGGCAAGCTGTTCGGATCCGTGGGGACGGGCGACATTGCCGAGGCCCTCAAGGAGCAGGGCGTGGAGGTCGACCGCCAGAAGATCGAGTTGGAAGGCCCCATCCGCCAACTCGGGGTTTTCAACGTCACGGTCAAGCTCCACCCCGATGTCGACGCTTCCCTGAAAATCTGGGTCGTAGAGGAGTAAGGTGCCGGCGATGCCGACACCCCGGGGCAGCGACGTCCAACCGGCCGCCCGGGACCGGGTTCCGCCCTACAGCGAGGAGGCGGAACGCGGTGTACTGGGATCCATCCTCCTGGAATCCGAACGCGTCGTAGACCTCTGCATTGAGGGCGGGATCGTCCCGGAGGCGTTCTATGTCGGCTCCCACCGTGCCCTCTACGAAGTGCTTGTGGAAATGCACCGGCGCCGCGAGCCGGTGGATATCGTCACCCTGAAGGAAAAGCTCGAAGGGCTCGGACAGCTCGATGAGCTGGGGGGCATCCCGTTCCTGGAAGCGCTCATGGACGGAACGCCGACCACGGCCCACGCGGAATACTATGTAACCCTCGTCCAGCAGAAATATGTCCTCCGGTCGTTGATCCAGCGGTCCCGCGAGGCGATCGAGGCCTGTTACAACCCGGACCAGGAAGCCGAGGAAATCCTCGGCAATGCCGAGCAGTCCATCCTGGAAATCGCCAAACTGCAGCGCAACACGCTGGTGGAGTGGCCGGACCTGGTCAAAGCCTCGATGGAAGAAATCGAGAGCATCTACCAGCAGAAGAAGGGCATCACCGGCGTCCCCAGCGGATTCTTGAACCTCGACGACAAGCTTCTCGGCCTGCAACCCGGGGACATGGTAATCATTGCCGCCCGCCCCTCGATGGGCAAGACCTCCCTGGCGTTGAACATGGCCGAGCACATCGCGCTGGGCCAGACCTCGGACAAGACGCCGCGGCCCGTGGCGGTCTTCAGCCTGGAGATGTCCAAGGAACAGCTCGTGCGGCGCATGATCTGCTCCCACGCGCGGGTCTCCTCGCACAGCCTGGCCAAGGGGTTCGTCTCCACGGTCAACCACGGTCTGCTCATGCAGGCGGCGGATGCCTTGAGCAAGGCCCGGATTGTCCTGGACGACACCCCCGGTCTCTCGGTGCTGGAACTGCGCTCCCGCGCCCGCCGACTCAAGCGCAAGTACGATGTGGAGCTGATCGTCATCGATTACCTGCAATTGCTGAACTATCCCAAATATGCCGCCGAGGGCCGGCAGCGGGAGGTCGCCGCGATTTCCGGCATGGTCAAGGCCATGGCCAAGGAGCTTTCCATCCCGGTGGTCGTGTTGAGCCAGCTCAGCCGGGCGCCGGAAACCCGGGGCAACCTCGCCATTCCCAAGCTCTCGGACCTTCGCGACTCCGGCTCCATCGAACAGGATGCCGATGTGGTGGGGCTGCTGCGCCGCCCGAGCCGGTACCCGGAGGATCCCGACCACGAGGACCGGTTGCTGGCCAAGCTGGACATTGCCAAGCATCGAAACGGGCCCGTGGGAGAAGTGCTGCTCAACTTTGAAGAGGATTTCATGCGTTTTGAAGACCGGGCCGGCGGTATGGACGATGACATGGCCTACGAACCCGCCATCGAAGGAGAAAACACGTGACCCGCAGCGTTCGGATTCTTTTCTTTGTGGTCGCGGGCCTCCTGCTCCCGTGCCTGGATGTGTCGGCGGTAACGATCCGCGAAATCCGGGTGGAAACCGGCGGGCCGGTCGACGTATCGCGGCAATCGGTGCTCGCCCATGTCGATTCGACCGTGGGCGGGGAGTTGTCCCGGGCGACCGTCTCCCGCGATCTCAAGGCCCTGGAGAAGACCGGTCGCTTTTCGCATGTCGAGATCCGGTACGAGGAGCAGCCGGATGGCGTTGTCTTGATTTACGAGGTGGACCCCAAGTACACCCTCCGCACGCTCAGCCTCGAGGGCATCAAGGAATTCAGCTCGAGCAAGGCCCGGGACGAACTCGGTCTGCGCGTCGGCGAGTACGCGGATGCGGCCGACCTCGATCTCGCCGCCCGCAGACTGCGGGATGCCTACAAGGAAAAGCATTACTACAAACCCGAAATTGAATACGTTCTGGATCCCGATGAAACGACGGGCCGGGCCGATGTGACGTTTGACGTCGACGAGGGGCCCCGGGGCTCCGTCCACCGCATCCACTTCGAGGGCAACGAAGATGTGGAACGCCGGCGCCTGCGCAAGCTCATGGAGCAGGGCACCTGGAACATCCTGAGTTTCATCAGCCAGTCGGGGCTGTACCAGCCGGAGGTGCTGGAGCGGGATCTGTATCGCATCCGGCAATACTACCTCAGCCGCGGATATCTCGACGTGGAGGTGCGGGATCCCGAGGTCGAACCCTACAAAAACGGGAAGCGATTGCGCATCACCATCCCCATCGAGGAAGGCGATGTCTACGACATCAGCCGCGTGTCCGTACAGGGCGTGGACACGTTTGAACCGTCCGCGGTCTCCAACCTCGTCGAGCTCAAGAGAGGCGAGGTGGCCTCCCTGGATGCCATCCGCAACGCGGCCTCCTCCATCCGGGATTATTACAACCGGCGCGGCTACATCGACACCGTGGTGCGGCCGGACCTCAAGGCCGACCTGGAATCGCGGTCCGTGGAGGTGGCGTTCGATGTGCGCGAAGGGGAAAAGGCCTTTATCCGCGACGTCCTCATCGAGGGCAATACCCGAACCAAGGATGAAGTCATCCGGCGGGAACTGGTGGTCTATCCGGGCGAGCTCTACGACGAGACCCGCATCCGAACCAGTGAGGCCCGCGTGCGGAACCTGCGCTACTTTGAATATGTCCGGACCGCGCCGCGCGCCACGCCGGAGCCCGATGAATACGATGTCGTGTTCGAGGTGCAGGAGAAAAAGACGGGACAGTTTATTGTCGGTCTCGGCTTTTCCAGTGTGGATGACCTGATCGGGTTCGCCGAGGTCCAGCAGGGCAATTTCAACCTGTTCGGCCCGCCGTTCACCGGCGGCGGGCAGAAACTGAAGCTGCGCCTCCAGGTCGGGACGGAGCGACGCGACGTGGAGGTGTCGTTCACCGAACCGTGGTTCCTGAACCGGCGGCTGTCCCTGAGCCTGGACCTCTTCCAGCACGATCGCCGGTTTCTCAGTGACGACTACTCCCAGCGCAACACCGGCGGGCGCATCGGGGTGGGGAAGGCCGTCGGCCGGTTCAACCGCCTCAACCTGAGTTATACCCTCCAGGAAATCGATGTGTACGATGTCGACGATTCCGCCACCGAGATCATCAAGGCCGAAGAGGGAGCCCGGGTGAAGAGCGCGATGCGCCTGTCCCTGATCCACGATTCCCGGGACAGCTTCTTTGTCTCGACCCGGGGAAACCGCACCAGCCTCAGCGGGGAGCTGGCGGGCGGGCCCCTGGGCGCCGATACCGATCTCTACCTTCTGGAGCTGCGGTCGACCCAGTACTGGCCCCTGTGGTTCGGGCATGTGCTGAACCTGCGGGGCGAAGCGTCTGTGGTCGAAGAATACGGCGATTCCGACCGGGTCCCGATTTTTGACCGGCTGTTCATGGGCGGCCCCCGGGATATCCGGGCCTTTGACTTTCGCGATGTCGGGCCGAAAGATGAGGAGGGCGAGCCCATCGGCGGACGGAGCAGCGCCTATGCCGTGGCCGAATACACCGTGCCCATTGTCTCCATGCTGCGGCTGGCGGGCTACTACGATATCGGGATGGTCTGGCCGGATGCCTACCAGTTTGATGTCGAGGACTACAATTCCGGCATCGGGGTGGGCGCCCGGATTGACATTCCCGGGTTTCCCTTCAGACTGGATTATGCCTGGCCGCTGGAGGCGGATGAATTCAACGACTCCTCCTCGGGCCGGTTCAGCTTTATGCTGGGCTATGTTTTTTGAGGCGAGATCGAACACATGGACATACACGACCGGAAGGAGACCTGATCATGCGTACGAACATTCTGTACTGGATCACGGCGTTTGTGCTGATTGCCGGATTGGCGCCCGCCCAGAGCCCGGAGGGCCGTTTTGCGTTTATCGACCTGGACCAGGCGTTTGACGAATACTACAAGACAAAGCTGGCCGACCAGCAGCTCAAGGAACAGGCCGAAGAGTTCAACGCGGAACGCGAGGAACTGATGCAGGAGTACGAAGCCCTGCAGGAAGAGTTCAATGCGGCCCGTGAACAGGCCCAGAACACGGCCCTCAGCGAAGAGGTCCGCAACGAAAAGCGGAACGAGGCCGAGGAAAAACTGATCGAAATCCGTGAATTCGAAAGCCGGATCCGGCGGTTCGACCGCAACCGCAGGCAACAGCTCGACGAGCAGTCCCAGCGGATGCGCAAACGGATCGTCGACGAGATCCGCGAAACCATCCAGGGCTATGTCCGGAATCAGGGCTATACCGCGGTCATCGATATTTCCGGCGAAAGCCTCAACGGGGTGCCGCTGGTCATTTATGCCGACCCGGATGCCAACATCACCGAAGATGTCCTGGAGCTGATCAACAAGGGGCAGTAGTCTGCCGCCGGGGAGCACAAGATGGGCGAACCGCTGACTACGGGAAAAATCGCGGACTTGCTCGAGTCCCGCGTCGAAGGCGATCCGGATCGGGAGATTACCGGGGTGGCCGCCCTCCGGGAGGCCGGCCCGCACGACCTGAGTTTCCTCTCCAACATGCGGTACGCCTCCGATGCGGAGCAGACGGAGGCCGCGGCGATTATCGTACACGAAGAGTGGAGTCGCGATTCCAAGGCTTCCGTCATCCGGGTGAAGAATCCCGACGTCGCCTTTGCCGCCATCGTGAAATACTTTGCCCCCCCCGATGTGACGCCCGCACCCGGGATCCACGAAACCGCCGTGATTCATGAATCGGCCCGCCTGGGAGACAATGTCTCCATCGGGCCGCACTGTGTGATCGAGGCGGATGTGGAGATCGGCGAGGGATGTGTGCTCCGCTCCGGCTGCAGCCTGGGGCAGGGGGTGCGTCTGGGTAAGGACGGGTATGTCTACAACGGCGTGCACATCCGGGAATTCTGCCGGATTGGGGATCGGGTCATCATTCATTGCGGGTCGGTGATCGGCAGCGACGGCTTTGGGTATACCGTGGACAGCCGGGGCGTGCGCACGAAAATCCCGCAGATCGGCATTGTGGAGATCGGAGACGATGTGGAAATCGGGGCCAATGTCGCCATTGACCGGGCCCGGTTCGGCAAGACGCATATCGGCAACGGGGTCAAGATCGACAACCTGGTCATGATTGCCCACAACGTGGTCGTCGGGGACCATGCGGTGATTGTGGCCCAGGTCGGCATCTCCGGCAGCACCCGGGTCGGGTCGCGGGCCATCCTGGCCGGGCAGGTGGGTGTTGCGGGCCACCTGGAGATCGGAGAGGGCGCGATTGTCGGCGCCCAGGCCGGGGTCACCAAGAACGTCGACGCGGGCACGTTTGTCTCCGGCTATCCCGCCATGCCCCACGACCGCTCCTCCCGCATCCATGCCCACGTGATGCGACTCCCCGACCTCAAGAAACGCGTCCAGGAACTCGAAGACCGCCTCGCCCGGCTGGAGGGCGGCAAGCGCGTGTAGATTGCGGATTCCCCCTGCCGGGGCGTCACGGGGAATCGAGCGTGACCTGGATATTGTAGAATCGACGGGCGGCCGCGGACGGGTGCGGAGTGGTCTGGGACCCGTCGTCCAGCCAGGTCTGCCATTGTCCATTCCCGGGGATCGGAGCGCCGGGGTTGATGGCCGTCCAGTCGGGACCGGCGAGGTCGTCGTCGGTGTACCAGATCACGTAGCTGCGATTGCTCGCGGTGGGGAAGTGGACTTCGATGCCCCCGTCCTGATGCTGACTTGTAAGGTGGAACAGGTCTCCCTCGTCCATGGGGTTGCTGCCCGCGACGTACTCTTCCCAGTCCCCGGCGCCGTCGCCGTCCTGGTCGCCGGAGCCCTCGGTGATGTGAATGGTGCCGAAGTAGTTTGTCTCCCAGTCGTCGGGAAGCTTGTCGCTGTCGGAGTCCCACATCATGGAGCCGGATTCCAGATCGAGGGCGAAGGTGAAGCTGTTGGTGCCGACGAGCTCGACCTGGTGGGTATGGGCCTGGTTGCGCATGTTGCGGGTCATGAATTCGACGCCCTCGCCGGGGTTGTCGTCGACGGCGGCGTGGTTGAACCCGGCGGTGTAGCCGCTGCCGGCATAGCGCACGCGGACGCAGGCGGTCCGGTCGGGGGCGGCGTTGGTCAGGATCATGGCGCCGCCCGCGTGGTGTTCGTCGGAGAGGTAGCGTTGCCCGTGAAGGAGCAGGCTCATGAGGTGGGGGGAGAGGCCGTGGCGGATATAGAGGGGCCGCCCGGCCCGGGACCCGCCGACGGTGTAGGCGGCCTCGAGGCGGCCGCTGCGGGGGGGCAGGGTGATCGTCTTTGTAATGGCCCCGTCCGGGGATTGAATCGTCCAGCCGTTGGTCTCGGCGGTGAAGGTGTAGACGGCGTTCACATACTCGTCGGTGTCGACCCACCAGTCCTTGAAGGCGGAGGTGCGGAAGGCCTGGATGGTCCCGTTGCTGTCGACGTTGGAGGCTCCTTCGTATTCGGTCTCGGACCCCGGGTTGTTCACGAAGTTTCCGATCATCTGGACGATGTGGCCGTCGGCGGGATCCCGGGCCCAGGCGCCGGTCATGCGGCCGCCCACGCGCTCGAAGAGGGCGAAGAGAACCCGGTTGTAGAGGAGGTATTCATCCTCCCCGTCCATGTCCACGTCGGCATACTCGGCCGCGGCGCCGGTGAGGCCGTCGGCGGAGGAGGCCCATTGGTCCAGCCGGCTGAACAACCCGGCCTTCCGGGTCTGAGACTGGGCATGGAGGGCAAAGCCGGCCATGCGGTTGGTGGTCTCGTCGGGATTGATGTAGTCGCCGGTGGAGAACTTGCTGAGGTCCAGTTCCCATTGCTGGTGGAACGCGGTTTCGAACGTGGAGGCGTGCAGCACGGCCCTTGCCAGGTCGGCCAGGTTGCTGGAGGCGACGCTGCGGACCGAGGCCCAGGCCTGGCTGACGATTCCGCCCGAATACAGCATCCCGTAGTTGGTGCTCACGGGGAGGCCCGGCCGGTGTTCAAAAATCCGGTCGTGGAGCCCTTCTTCCTGGTCGGAGCCGAGGTACCACTCGTCGTAATCCCCCTGGCTCGCATAGTTGATGTAGTCGTGGGAGAGCTTGGCCTTGTCGGGGATGCTGCCGCGGTCTTCTACGTACCACCAGTCGCCGTCGTTGCCGTCGCCGTCGAGGTCGATGCGCCGGTTGAGAACATCTTCGAGCGTGACGACCTCAATCCACGGGTGATTGGCGATCCAGCGCAGGTTGCGGTCGTAGGCGTCGGCCTTGTCGCGCTCGATAAAGTCTTCCCAGTTACTGAAGATGGTTACGAGCTGATCCCGGTCCTCGCGCGCCTTGCGGTTGAACAGACGCCGGAGCGGCATGTTGAGGCCGCCGTCGAAGACTTCGAAGCGGAAGTCGGAGGCGCCGTTGTTGATGACGAAACAGTCGATGCCTTCGATCCGGTTGATCTGGTAGCCGCGCGTGCCGTAGGCGGCCTCCCGCCCGAACCATTCCCGCATGTGTTCCATCTGGTCGATGACGGTGGAGCGGTAGCCCATGGCGCCGATCTTCTGCAAAACATCCGCATCCAGCAGCCGTTCGGGCGTCCAGAACACGGCATTGGTGGTGATGGGGACTTCGTAGATGGTTTCCAGGAACCGGTTGGCGAGGCGCTCGTTGTCCACATTATAGTCGGTCGGGAAATACGGCATCATGTGGTCGGAGAAGGTGCCGGCCAGCAGGGCGAGCTGGTTGGTCTGTGCCATGCGGGTGATGCGGTCGTTGAAGGCGGGGCCGTCCAGCCAGGGTTTGCCTGCAGCGGGGTCGACCTCGGCCCATTCGATGGCCGAGGCGAAGCTTGGCGTGATGTGCAGATTGAGGGGGCGGTCGAAGAGTTCGTGCGATTCGAGCACCCGGTAGTAGCCGGCGCCCTGGTCGTTGTTGATGAGGCCCTGCATGATGCCGGCGGGCTGGATGGCCTGGTTGCCGTGCACGAGGAGGGAGAGCTTGGCGCGACCGCCCCGGTCGCTTCCGCTGTACCAGCTCGTGAGCGTGCTGCTGATGCCGGCCTGGCTCTCGTAATAGTCCTCGGCGAGACCGTCATCGTAGATGGTGTCGCGGATATCGGTGCGGCCGCCGATATCGCCGGGGCCGGGGCTGCCGTCCTCGCCGCTGCTGTTGCCGGTGCCGTCCTTGGTGACGAAGACCTGGAAATTGAGGTTGTCGGCATTGAGGCCGCTCCAGCCGGCATCGAGGAGGGCCTGCCGGCTGATGGCAAACTCGACGGCGTCGAGTTCGGCGTTGAAATAGGCATCGATAAAGCCGTTGGGGGTGTTCTGGTCCCGTGCCTCGACCCCGACGGAGCCGTCCAGCGCCTGGCCGAAGGCGGTGGTGTTGTTGTCGGGATCGGTATCCACGTAGACCCGGCCCTGACTGGACTGGTAGACCGCGACCACGGCCTCCCAACGCATCTCCGTCAGGGTGTCGACCTCGTCCGGCAGGGTCATCTCGCCGAATTCGGGCTGGCCGGTGTCGATGACCACGTAGAGGTCGAGGAAGCCTTCCTCGGCCAGGACCTGGAGGTCGTAGAAGTCGACGCGGAAGTAGAAGGTGCCGTCGCTGTCTCCGCCGTCCCGGGCGTAGAAGGAGACGATGTCGCGCGAGGTGTCATAGCCGTCCACCCCGTCGCCGGTGTAGCCGGGGTAGACGTCGCCGTTCTGGTAATTGCCCCCCACGCCTTCGTACTCGTCGTGAACGATGACGTCCTCGGCGCGCCAGTCGGTGAACTGCTGGTAATTGGTCACGCCGTTGATGGCGCCGATGGGGTCGCCCGGGCCGATGCGGATGGCATCGGGGGGAGGGGGCTCGCCGTCATCCGGGATCCACGGATTGGTTCCGTTCTGGAATTCCCGGATATTGGTGTACTCGTTGGTGATCCCGCCCTGGACGATTACGTCGCCGTCCGGGTTTCCGCTCGCCCCGTGCAGGTTGGTGCTGATCGACGAGCCGTCGCGCATACTGGTATGGCCGATGACCCCGTCGTTGAGGGGGTCGAAGCCGTACTGCTGCTCCCATCCGTCGGGAAGGCCGTCGCCGTCGGTGTCCGGGTTGAGGGGGTCGGTTTCCGACCAGGTCTCGCCCGCCTCCCAGGTGCGGTTGGAATTGGCGTCCCCGTCGATACCGCCATCGGCATTGGTGTCTTCGCCGTAGCCGTCCATGGCGCCGTCGCCGTCGGTGTCGTTGTTGTTGGGATCGGTTTCCGTCCAGGTTTCCCAATTCTGCATCTCTCCGTCGGGCCAGGCGGTCCGGGTGGACGTATCCTGGCCGGGCGCGAGGGCGGCGCCGTCGCCGTCGACCCAGCCGTTCCGGTTCGCGTCTTCGAGGCCGTCGGGGAGGCCGTCGTAGTCGCTGTCGGGGTTGGTGGGATCGGTCATGGAGCCGGCGATGAGCTCGGTCCGGGAGCCGTTGAAGTCATAGTTCGGGACGTCGTAGTTGTCGGGGACGGTGTTGTAGTAGGGCGGGTCGTAGTCGCCGGCGAAATTCGGGTCCCCATCCCCGTTGGTATCGGCATTGGTGTCGGTCATGGCCGGATCGATGGGGTGGCGCCAGCCGAGTTCGAGACCGTCGGGGAGGCCGTCGGCGTCGCTGTCGGGCAGCAGGGGATCGCTGCGGCCGTAAATCTGCCAGATGTGGACATCGCCGTTGTTCCAGGTTTCCGGGTTGGTGGAGGGGAGGTTGGTGGGGTTGGTCTCCATGGAGTCATAGAGGCCGTCGTCGTCGTCGTCGAGGTCGTTGGTCGAGGAATTCACCATGTCGCGGAAGATGACACGGGTATTGCGCCAGGCCTCTGCTTCGACCGTGGACGGATCGCCGTTGGTGTCGACGCGGGCGACGAAGGAAAAGCGCCCTTCCGTGATATTTGTCCAGAGGAAGTTCCAGTATTTCTTGTTTCCGGAGCGGGCGGGGAAGCCATCGATGCGCATGGCGGTGAGGCCCGTGGCGGTGGCCCCCGGATACCCGGCGGTGAGGCGGAGCTGGTTGTTGTTGAGCACGTTGGCCACCGTCACCTCGTGGCCGCCGATGGTGAGGTCCTGGCCGTCGGCAATCTCTTCGGTAAAGGCCGTCCCGTCGCCGAGGACCCACTCGGTGCCGTTGGAGACGGAGACCGTGCCGGAGAGGATATTGGTGGTGGTGGCGACGGGGTTCGCGGTGCCGGTGGAATTGGTAAAGGCGATGCGGACATCCTGGGCCGCCTGGTCGGTCTCGACCTGGATGCGGTACTGCCGGTTGGAGGGGGCCGGATTGGCCACATCGGGCAGGATGATGACGAAGGGATTTCCGTCGCTGTCGAATTCGGGCGGGTCGGTAATCTGGACCAGGATCCGGCTGGAGGGGGCGGCCTTCACGTAGCGCTTGGTGTAGAGGGTGACGCCGTCGCCAAAGGCATTGGTGTGCCAGACTTCGATCTCGTGCTGGTACTCGGGATCCTGGTTGTAGAGGTTGGGGAGGGTGAAGGCCAGTTCGTGGTGCTCGCCTTCGGTCTGCCAGTTGAGGTCGTAGTCCTCCTTGCCCTGGGCCTGTCCGTTGATGCGGAGGAGAAAGCGATTGCGGATGGTGGTTTCATCCTCATCCCAGAGCGGCTTGCTGAAGTAGGTTTTCAACACGTAGCCTTCGCCCACCGTGTCGCCGTCGTTCTGCGGCCAGCCGACGAAGAGGTCTGCATCCGGTCCGTTGGCCTGGATGGTGCGGGTGAGGGTGGTGAAGTGCCCGTCGATATCGGACAGGGCCGGGTTGGTGGACGAGGAGACCTCCGCGAGTTTGACCCGGATGGCGGCGGTGCCGCTGGTGGGCACATTGTGGAAGGTGAAGCGCCATTCCGCCGGATACTCGGTGTCGAAGGTGACATTGGGGTTCACCTGGAGGGCGGGGACCCAGCTCGTTGCCCCGAGTTCATTGGTCCCGTTGCCGTGCTCGCGACCGGTTTGGCCGTCGTCATTGGCGTCTTCGTTGTCCTCGATGTTGAACCAGACCCGCTTGACTGTGGGGTCCGTGCGGACCACGACCTCGTACTGATTATCGAAAATGGCGTCGTTTTCCTCGGGGAAGAGGACCTCGCCCGTAGGGGCGTGGCGATCGAGGTAAAAGACCTGCTTGTGGGTATTGTAGAGGGCGGATCGCTGTCCGTTGCCTTCGGCCGCTCCGTCGCGCTGCAGATAGCTCCGGGCCTTGATGATGTGGAACCCTTCGACGAGGCCGGTGGAGGTGAGCCCGTAGTCGTTGTGCGGCCGGTAGGCGATGGTGTCGGCGTTGAAC
>CAZCOO010000002.1:0-46846 GCA_964500395.1 uncultured Verrucomicrobiota bacterium | reverse complement strand
CGGCCGGCGGCCAGCGCCGCGGCATCCCCGGCGTAACGGCTGCGAGCCTTCAC
Organism: uncultured Verrucomicrobiota bacterium; assembly: GCA_964500395.1. Lineage (GTDB taxonomy): Bacteria > Verrucomicrobiota > Kiritimatiellia > CAZCOO01 > CAZCOO01 > CAZCOO01. Next base: position 46,793 of record CAZCOO010000002.1, on the reverse strand, counting down.
CACGAGCATACTGACCAGGTCGAACGTCCAGAGGCCAACCACCGTGAGGATGACCAGAAGCACCACCAGGAAGATCATCACCTGGCCGTTCCGGCCCCGGGCGCCAACTGGAATACACCCCCTCATTGCAGGTAGAGGGCGGCATGGTTGCCGATGCGCGACTCGCCGCGCAGGCGGATGACATCATCGGCGTAGAAGGCGCGGTGAAACGGGTAGCGCAACGGAAATTCCTGCCGGGTTTGCCCCTCCAGCATCAGGCCGGCATCTTCATTCACATACGTATGGACCGTATCCCAGTCCTCGTAGTCCAGGATGGCCCCGAGCTGCCCGCCGTGGTGTGCCCCCAGGTACAGGGGAATGCGCGCGAGTTCGAATGCCGCCTGCGGAGAGGTGGGACGCGCACGCAATGCCGCCTCCCAGAGCGAGCCCGCCGACGCATCCCCCCAGGGCAGGGCGTCCGCCGTGGATGTGTCCACATCCTCCATTCGGAGCTTCCCCGCGTTTGGAATCAGGGCCGTCCGCCCCACCTTTTCCACCATGAAGTCATTGAACCCCACCATGTGCGCACGGGCCACGGAAAAGGCGGCGTGATCCATTACTTCCCGGGCGGCAAACACCATCGCCACCTGGATCGCCCCGAAGGTGATCAGACTCAGCAGGGAAATGATCAAGGCCGTCTCGATCATCGCCTGCCCGGCGCGGGTTTCGGATGGGGCGGGGCTCCTCACAATTCGCTCGCGATCATGCAGGCCGGAACAGACCGTACACTGCGGACCGGCCGATCTCCGGTCGTCAATTCCCGGCACCGTCCTCGTCGAGATCTTTCAGGTAGTCCTGCGAACTCGTCTCCAACGCCGCATCCTTGGCAGATGAATCCCCGCCCATTTCCTCGACGGCGCCGCCGAATTTCTCGCGGATCGTATCGCTGAAGATGGCGACAATGGCGATGGCCGCCAGGGCCACCAACACCACGATAATGATGTATTCGGTCAACGCCTGTCCTTCTTTTCGTTTGAGCATGCGCATCGTCTTCGTCTCCTTCGGCATTTCCTTATGCCCGGGCGTGTGGGTGGACATTCAATCAGGGAAATTCAGAGGCAACCAGTTCCAGGATTCGTCCCCCGTATTCCCTGAACGTATACAGGAAAAGAGAAAGCATAATGACCAGCGACAGGAAAATCCCCGTCACTACGGCGTATTCCACCATCGTCTGCCCGCAACGGGACCTCCACCGGGTTCCGTCTCCTGTCTTTGCACGGGCTGCCTGATATTTCAGGATACTTAACACAGCTAACTATATACCGCGGACGGACGGGTTTGTCGACAGCAATCAGGCGGATGCCCTGTGATCAGAGACCGCCAGGGCCAGGGCGTAGCGGCACCCCTCCCGGAATTCACCGAGGTCGAGGTATTCATCCGTCGTGTGAATGTTGTGCTGACCCGCGCCGATGGTGATCGTGGGGATGCCGTGCGCATTGAGTTTGTTTGCGTCCAGCCCGCCGTCGATCACCCGGCGGGTCGGACGCAGGCCGGTCGCCCGGGCCACGCGTTCGGCATGCCGAATCAGGGGATGGCTCGCCGGGAAGCGAAACGCTTCGTAGGCGGGGGCGGCCCGGAACTCGATGCGGCCGTGCTCGCCGTGTACGTTGCGGGTGTTCGCGGCCGCGCGCTCAAAGGCGTTGCGAATGGCCTTTGTGAGCCAACGCCGAAAGACCGGCCCGTGGCTGCGCGCCTCCGCCTGTACCGTCACCCGGTCCGTCACCTGGTTGGTCGCCTCCCCGCCTCGCAGAACCCCCACATTGGCCGTGCCCCGCCCCCGGCTGGTTTGAACTGCGCCCAGGAGCCCCCGCTCATCCAGCTCTGCAATCGCCCGGGACGCGATCGTGATGGCGGAGATCCCGTCCTCCGGATGCACCGCGGCATGGGAGGATTTCCCGATCACCTCGATCTGGATCTGATCCTGGCCGATGGCCCCGGTCACCAGCTCGGCAGGGATGCCCGAATCGATATTGACCCCCCAAGCAGGCGCCCCGAGCTTCTTCACATCCAGGGCGCCGGCGCCCTTCAGACCCACTTCCTCCCCGACTGTAAAAAGCAAGGTCAGGGACGGATAGCGGTATCCGCCCCGGATCAGCTCTTCCGCCAGGGCCACCAGGCAGGCCACGCCCGACCGGTCATCTGCCCCGAGCCCGGTGGCGCCGGCGGGCACCAGCCGGCCCCCGACCCGTTTCGGGCGGGCGCCCCGGCAGAGCGGCACGGTGTCGAGGTGCGCGGAGAACAGGGACCGGCGCCGGCCACGCACACCCGGGATGCGAACAATCAGATTCCCGCAGGCGAATCCGTACACCCGGCAGGGGGTCCGGTCCTCACAGAACCAGGCCTGTTTGCATCCGGCGGCGAGCAGCTTCTCCCGGACCCTGGCCGCCACATCGCCTTCCTGCCCACTCAGCCCCTCGACCTGCAGCAGGTCCCAGAGGTGTTGCTCGGCTCGTTGGAGAAAATCATCAGCCATGGGGCCCCGTATATCAGAAATCCGCGCCCCGGCAAATCCTCCTTCCCCCGCCCCGGCGCGGGCTGAGGTCGGAGGTCCGAGGTCGGAAGTCGGAGGTCTGCAGCCCGCCGGGCGAAGGAGGAGCCGATGCCCATTGACCGGTGCTGATGCCGAAGGCGTCTATTGACGCGCACCCGTGCAGCGGGTGAGCCGCGCGGTTCATCTTGCCTCGTCCCCCGGCCCGTGATAAGTCGGGGGCCATGAAACACTGGATCCCTGACGCAACCATCTATCAGGTCAACCTGCGGTCCCTGGCCGCCCGGGAGCCGCGCAACGCACTCGAGGCCGCCGGGGAAGAGCCGACCACCCTCTCGCCCCTCGCCGTGCTCACCCAGGGCCTGGACACCCTCAAGGCGCTCGGCATCACCGTCGTCCACCTCATGCCCCCTTTCCTCATGGGCATCGAGGCCCGCAAAGGCATCGGCTCCCCCTACGCATCCAGCGACTACGACAAAATCGACCCCGAATGGGGCACCCTGGACGAACTCGCCGAGCTGGTTCGACAGACCCACCAGCGGGGCATGCACATCATCATCGGCATGGTCCCCAACCACACCAGCCCCGACCACAAATGGGCCCGCGAACATCCCGAGTTCTACGTGCAGGACGAAGACGGGCGCATCACCTACGACCTCGACTGGCACGACACCGCCAAGCTCAACTACCGCGAGCCCGCCCTCCGCGAGGCCATGTTCAAGGTCTACGATGCCTGGCTCTCCTTTCCCGATCCGGACAACGGCATCGACGGCTTCCGTCTCGACATGGCCCATTTCATCAACGACACATCCTTCTGGAACGAAACCATCCCCGAATTGCGCCGCCGCCATGCCGGCCGCGACATTCTCTTCATGGCCGAATGCTACGGGACCGACAACAATCTCGACCTCTTCGACCGCGGCTTCAATGCCGCCTACGACGACGCCTTTTACAAAATCTGCGAGTACTTCTACGGCGTCGACCCCGGCGGACGCTCCCGGCTTCTGTCCCCCGCCTCCGGCGCCCGGGAAAACGACGATTTTGCTCCACTCATCGAGGCCTGGGACGAAGGCGGCATGGCCGGGGTCGCCCGGTGCGCCATGGGCCTCTACGCCCGGTACAGCCCCGACGACCCGGAGGCCCCCCGCCTCGCCCGCTACACCGACAACCACGACGAGGGGCGCGGGGTCTACCGCTTCGGCCCCGGCGCCGTCCGGGCCTTCATGACGCTCGCGGCCTGCTCCCCCCTGGGCATGCCCTTCCTCCTCACCGGCCAGGAATTCGGCGCCGAAAACCGGCCATCCATCCACGAACGCATCCAGCCCTGTGACAAAGGCCGCCGCCTTCTCCTTCCCGACGGGTCCACCGGCCTGCAGGAAGGCGTGGAATTCGAGGGCAACCTCTTTGCCCGCAAATATGAAAACCGCCGGGAATGGTACCAGTTCTTCCGGGCCCTGATCGCCTTTCGAAACGAGCACCCCGCCCTGCGGCGCGGCGAGTATCGCGAAATCGATCCGCAGGAAGACGCCGTCGCCACCCGGGCCACCGTCATTGCCTTCGAACGGCGAACCGGCGATGAGCGCCTCCTGTGCGTGATCAACCTCGGCGACGAAGAACGCACCCTCTCTAATCCCGACCTGCTCAATACCGAGCCGATCTACGGCCGCCGCTTCTCCAACCGAATCGCGCCCTTCGAAGCCTTCATCCTCAACCCCGATTCGTAGCCGGAGGTCGACCGCCGTCCCCGGCGATGTCAGACGGCCTGGTGAACGTCATGCCGTTGCTCCTGCGCAGCATTGAGCAGAAGGCTTCTGTTGAAATTCTGCTTTTCAGGTGTGCAGGGCTGTTGCGTGTAGTTCAATCCCTAGAGCATGTGTCACCTTGAGGATCGTGTCGAATCCAGGTGTCCGCTCACCGGAGAGGGCCTTGTACAGGCTCTCCCTGGAGAGACCGGCTTCGCGAGCAACTTGGGTCATTCCCTTGGCGCGAGCCATGTCGCCGAGCGCCTTGGCCACGAAAGCTGCATCGCCGTCAGATTCTTCGAGGCATGCCTCAAGATAGGCTGCCATTTCCTCAGGAGTCCTGAGGTGTTCCGCCACGTCGTATCGAGTTGTTTTTGTTTTGCTCATAATCTATCCCTCCAAATCCCGTGCCAGGCGCAGCGCTGTCTTTATGTCCCGGCTTTGGGTTCGCTTGTCGCCACCAGCCAGCAGGATGATCAGCCTGCGTCCTTTCTTCTTAAAATAGACCCGATAACCGGGACCGACACAGATTCTCAACTCGGAAACGCCCTCGCCAACTGACTTAACATCCCCGGGATTGCCCATGGCAAGCCTCTCGATTCTCGCCTGAACGCGTGCCCGTGCCCGTATGTCTTTCAGTCCATCGATCCACTTGGCAAAGACATCTGTTTTCCTAATCTCGATCATCATGTTGATCGTAGCCTACAGGATACAGTTCGTCAAGCTGGAGACGCTCACGTCCTCCATTTTCGGAGTCTATCGTAGTTTATCGGGGTCACACCTGAAATTAAACTCCGCCGCCGGCCAGGCGGGACGAACGGATTCGGCTATGGGCCGGGGCCTGATCGAATCAACGCCCACCCGCCGGGGTCCAGCACGAGCGGGCCGGGGCCGGTGTCCCGGCCGGTCCAGAGGTCCCGGCCCGGGGGAGCATCTTTGACCCGCCTCTCCTCGTCGCCCGCATTCAGGTACACGGTTACCTCTACCCCGTCGTCTGCCCTGCGGAAGGCGAGCACGCGCCCGCCCGAGGACGGCAGCCACTCCAGCGTCCCCCGGCGCAGGACTCTGCACTCCGAGCGCAGGCGGATGGCCTTGCGGTAGAAGGCGAAAAGCTCCCGGTCCGGGCCGCGATGCGAGGCAGGGACGGCGCCCCCGGGAATGTGCGTTTCCGGTTCGTACGAAATGTCGTCCCACAGCATTGGTTGCCGGCAGTCCGGATCGTTGGCGCCCCACATGCCGACTTCCGTGCCGTAGTAGATCATGGGCGCCCCGGGATAGGTCATCTGGAAGATCACCATCAACCGGAGCCGGTCGTAGACGCCGGGATCCGGCCGGGTGGGATCGAAGCCGCCGCCATGTTTCAGACGGGACAGGGCAAAGTAGTCGTCGAACGTCTCCACCGGGAGACTCCCGGGATTCTTCAGGACAGACGCAATGCGGCCCACGTCGTGAGAATCATAGAGGTTTTGCAGGACAAAATTGGTCTCTTGCGGATAGGAGGTCCACAGGGCATCCAGGTCCCGGATGAGGCGAGCGGCGTCCGTCGCGCTGTCCGGATCCGCGAAAAAGCTCACGGTCGGATACAGCCACGCGTAGTTCATCACGGCATCGAACTCATCGCCGCGCAGGTATTCATCGGCGATGGTCACAATTTCCGCCGTCAGATAGGCCTCTGGGTTGATCGATTTCACATGGCGCCGCCAGTCCTTCCAGAACCCATGGGGCACACAAAAGGCGACATCCAGCCGCCAGCCGTCGACCCCCTCCTCCGGGTTCCCGGCGCCGCAGGGGTCCATCCATCGGGACGTACAATCGAATACATACTGCTTGACCGGCGGCGCCAGGTCGTGCTCGGTCCGGGCCAATTCCGGAAGGGACTGGTGGCCGAACCACCCGCGGTATGTGAAGTCCGTTCGGCTCTCCCAGGCCGTGATGCGATACCAGTCGCGATAGCGGGAATCCTGTCCGTTCTTCAGCAGGTCGCGGAAGGCAAAGAAGTGACGGCCGGTGTGATTGAATACACCGTCGATAATCACCCGCATGCCGCGCTGGTGGACTTCGCGGATGAAATCCAGGAAGAAGCGGTCGGCCTCCGTCCAGATCCAGGTGGCGGGGTCCTCGGTTTCGCGGGCCTCCGCCAGCCGTTTCCGGTCCCCTTCCCGGTCCGGCCCGAAGGCGGGGTCGATGTGGTGGAAACTCGAGCCGTCGTACTTGTGCAGGGAGCGGCCCTCGAATACCGGGTTCAGGTACAGTGCATTGATGCCGAGGTCCTGCAGGTAGTCGAGCTTCTCCCGAACCCCGATCAGGTCCCCGCCGAACCGGCGATGGATCACCGAGTCGTAGAAGCCGCCCCGTTGCTTTTCCCAGTCGTCCTGGCGATACCAGTCCTGCCCCCACGGGCTCACGCGCCAGTTCGGAATGTCGGGGGTCTCCAAATCCCCCGGCTCGGGATTATTCCCCGGGGCTCCGTTCCGAAATCGTTCGGGGAAGATCTGATACCAGATTGCGTCGTGGGCCCAATCGGGCACGTGTACGGATGTCTTCATGAGGTCACCGGACTCATTCATGGGTCCCATCCGGTTCGGGGAGGGGGGACACAGTCTGCAGGCGGCGCACCGCGTCGGATGGTTCGGATACAAGGATTCATGCCGTCCCGCGGTTTAGTTCCGATCGCGCTGAATATCGTCCAGGAGCTGTTCCACGCGGGCGGCGTTTTCTGCCGGGGTCGCGTCGGGACCGGAGGGGTCGGGCTCGATCAAGCCCGGCATGAAATGCAGCAGGAGGAGCAGCCCCCACGCGATGACGAGGCCGCCGATAAAGATCCAGGCGGCAATGCGCCGGGTCTGCCGCCGCTTCTGAGACTTCCTCCTTCGCGGCACAGGGTTCACATACTGCACCGGCGGCGGCGAGGGCTCGGGCTCCTCCGGCGCGGCCTCCGGGGCGGCGGGCTCCGCCTCGGATTCGGGGACCGCGTCGGCCCCCGACGCAGGCTCCACCCGCCGTTGCCGGAATTCCTTCCGCTCCGGATCGTAGAAGTAATTTCCTCCAGTCATGGCCGGGGGTTCTACCATACTCTTCCCGGGGCGAAAAGCCGAGTTCCCGCCCATCGGCAAATTTCACCCGGCCCGCCCGCGCGGGCTTTCGTTGTCAAGCGTCCGGCTCTTCGCTAGGGTGGCGGGCCAAAAGGAGACGCCCCGATATGGACAGGACCGATTTTGGCCGTCTGCTGGCCGGACAGGAAGACGACCTTCTGACCGCGTACCGGCAGTTCCAGCAACAGCCCATCGACTGGGATTGGGACGGCGACCAAACCCCGCCCCCGCGCCGGACACGCACGACCCTGGCCGAACCCGTCACCGTCTCGGGTCACGGGACCTTCCAGGGCCGGACCCAGACCACCATCACGCTCACCCCGACCTCCAAACCCGGCTGGCGGTTTGACCGCACCGACCTCGGCGACTGCCTGCCGGTGCGCGTGTCGGCGGAGAACGTCTGGACCACCGGGGACATCGTCAGCAACATCGTGCTGCGAAGCGGCCCCCCCTCCAATTACATCCGCATGGTGGAGCACATCATCGCCCTGCGACTGGGCCTGGATGTGGATGACCTGCTCATTCGGATCGATTCGGGAGACCCGCCCCTGTTCGACCGCGGCAGCCTGGATCTCCAGGAGGCCCTGGCGCAAGGCGGGCGCCGGGAACAGTCCGGACGCGTCTCTTACGTGACGGTGAAGGAAAAAGTGTCGCTGGTGGACTCATTCGGCCGCCTGCTCATCCTCACCCCGGCGGAGTCCGCCGACGACGGGCTGACCCTCGATTGCGCCATCGACTTTCCGAACGTCATCGGGCAGCAGCGAATTCGATTTCCCCTGAACGAACAGACCTTTCGCATCGGCGTGGAGGCCCGCACCAATACGCCCTTTCTCAAGATGCTGTTCTGCCGCACCGTCGGCAAACTGTTCGCCGATGTCCGCAACCTCGGCTACACCTACCAGAATATCCTGGTGGCGGGGAAAACCCGGTACGTGAATGAAGCCGGACTGGTCCACGGCGGGCGATCCCTGGAGGCGGTATGGCATCGGGCGGTGCTGGATCTGGTCGCCGCCCTCGCCCTGATCGAGGAGGGACGGTTTGTCGGCCATGTGGAATCCTACAAAGCGGGACACCGCCTGGATGTGGACCTGGTGCGCCGGCTGTACCAGGAAGACCTGCTCGTCACACTCTGAGGGGGCGCCGGCGCGCGTTGGCCCCCGCGCATGCGGCCGCCGGGCTACGGCAGGAAGACGCCCTTCTCGAGTTTTTCCGGCAGGTAGGTATCCAGCACAAAATTCAGGCCGTACTTGGCAAAGGCCTGCTGCTCGATACGGACGCCCATCTTGAGCGTCTGCTGCAGGGCATCCTGCCAGGGCTTGTGGTGTTTGATGAAGGGGTCGTTCTTCAGGGCGTCCCGGGCCCGCTTGATGTCCGCCTCCTCGAGGGGATGGGTCGCATCCTCCAATTGGTAATCAATGATGTCCTGCGGGGTGACTCCCAGGAATTTCACGCGCGGGACACAGAAGTAGCGGTTGATGTGTGCGGCCTGTCCGGACCCCACCTTGAGAGTGCGATAGATATTGCAGAAGCCGTAGGGGTCGCCGTCGGTAAAGGCGAGCACGTCGAGGTCCCGGTCGTCCGACAGCCTGCGGATAAATCGCCGGCAGGCCCTCGTGGGCACCCCGCTCATACTGACCAGCACGCAGTTGGCGCGCTCGTAGAAGCGGTGATGCACCAGGCGCTGGAAGAGAGACGAGGTCTCCACCACCAGGATGAAGTCCGCCTTGGACTCGAAGCGAAGGTGTTCCACCCGCGAGGGCACACTCCAGGCGCCGGTCCCGAGCTGATTGCAGCGGATGCGGATATCCTTGCCCGAGGCGGGGTCCGTGTCGATGACCGTGACCGGTCCGCACACCTCCCCGCCCCGCTCCTCGGGAATGTAGCCGAGCTGTTCGCGGTTGATGCCCAGCATGGCCTCAATGTCGTCGAGGAGGGTATCGCTTTCCGTCTGCTGCTCAAAACGGCACTCCCCCCACCCCTTGCTGTTATAGTAGACCTCGCGTTTTCCGGCGATGTCGTCCTGATCCAGCATGTCGTTCTTGGTGGTGGCAAGCAGGCGCATGGATTGGGCAAAGGTCTTGACCGTGTTGTAGCTCAGGGTGCGGGTCACGGACTTGTTCTTGATCTCGAAGTGACCCTTTTTCGCATCGTATTTCACGTTGGACAGGCTTCGGATGGGAAACCGGAGACTGGGTTTCTGTCCCTTTTCGGTGATGTCGCGGTAGGTGTCCCGGGCCACCTGCACGATTTTGCGTGCCGCGGCCTGTTTGCTGATGATGCGCGGGGCATCCGACGACGTTCGGCTGGGCTTCTTCTTTGCCATGGCTCCATTCCTCTTTCCGGCAGCGCCCGGTCTCAGACTTTCAAATGGGTTCGTTCGAGCATGCGTTCGAGCTTATCCACGACCTCGTTCTCTTTCCTGTCATTCAGCGCCAGGATATCGGAGAGGCCGCGGGCGAGGTGCGGGATATACTGCTCGATGTACTGTCGCTTGCGCTCCGCCTCGGCCTGCCGTTTGCGGCGGTTCAAATAGACCGATAAGCGACGGCCCGCCTCCTGCAGGGCAAAGGTGAATTCCTTGAGGATCTCGGGGTAGTGGGCAATCGCCTCCTTGCTCTCACTGGTGAAGGGAACCCAGACACTGACCATGTGCAGCATCACCACCATGGGGCCGGTCGGGACGGCCCCCCGGGGCTGGGCCAGGCCGTAGGACTTCCAGTTGACCGAGCTGACCGCCTTGGTGGCGACACAGGCGCCGGCCATATAGAGCAAGGGCACCCGGTTGGCAAACCGCATCACCCGGACCGGATCGTCCCCGCCCAGTTCTTTGTTCTCTCCGGGCTTTGCATAGGCCAGCCCGACCTCCACCTGGAACGGGTTGCCCCGGTAAATGGTCGGGCTGCGGGTCACGGCGGTGTAGAAATCGGCCTGGATCTCTTTCTGCAGGCCGGTGAGGATCTGCTCCTCTCCGATGGGGGCGAGACAGTCCGTCGGCGGGCGCATGAGTTTCGTATCGTTGATCGACTTGTACAGCGCCTCGATTTCCCGGTGCGCAATGCGCGTCGGCCGGGCTTTGGGATTGAGCCCCGCCCGCTCGCAGATTTCCAGGGCGGCGCGGCTGCTGACCCGGGAGAAATCCTGCTGCAGGGTCGCCCGCAGGGTCCGGGCCGGACTGTCCTTCAGCATCTGCATCAGCAGGCCCAGCTCGACCCCGTGGGGATGGGGCTTGATCTCCTCGGTCGTGGGCGGCACGTCCCGGGTGGCGCGATGATACGTCGTCCAGCCCGCATCCTCCGGCAGCGGGCCCTCCTCCTCCGCCCGGTCTTTCAGCAACTGGACCCGGTAGTGGATCTGGAGGTGCGGGTTCACGATGGCGCACTCGCGAAGAAATTCATCGACCGAAAGTTTGCCGCGCACGTAGGCGGCTTCCATCACCAGGGTCACACAGGTGCCGTGGGCGTATTCGACCGGCTTTTGCGGGCCGGTTTCCGCGTCGGTGGGATAAAAGACCGGACGCCACTCCTCCTGCGTATCCGAAAGAATGGCGGGCTTGTTGGCGCGGGTATCGATCTGCACCGCCATGCGGTGCGCCTGCTTCTGGTTTTTCGTCTTGGAAATGATGCCGGTGGCGTTGCCCGTGGTGAGCTGCCCGTACATACCGGCCGCGCTGATGCCGATCCCCTGCTGTCCGCGGGACATCCGCAACCGGTGAAACTTCGACCCGTAGAGAAGCTTGGCAAAGATCTTGGGGATCTGCGCTTTTACAATGCCCGGGCCGTTATCCAGAATGCGGACGCGGAACCGGTCCTCCGCGACCTGTTCAATATCCACGCTGATCTCCGGCAGGATATCGGCTTCCTCGCAGGCATCGAGACTGTTGTCGACCGCTTCCTTGATCGAGGTCAGCAGGGCTTTGCGCGGCGAGTCAAATCCGAGCAGATGCCGGTTCTTGAGAAAAAACTCCGAGACCGATATATCCCGCTGGCGCCGGGCCATGGACTCGGCAGTTTCCGCTTTTCGGGGTTTTTTCGCAGCCACGCACACACTCCTGTTCTTAGTCCCGCATGATGTCGAGGGATTTCTCCGGGGTGGACAGGTCCAGGACCACCCGGAGACGCCCCGCCTGGATCTCCGCGCGCTTCAGGCGATTATTGTACTGCCATATCCACAGCGCCAGCCGCAACCGATTTTCCGCTCCCCGGTTGCGGGCATCGACCACCCGCCACCGATAGGACAACGCGGTGCTGTCCTCCGTGGTCCGCTGGGAGGCGGGCGCTCCCAGCAGGTTCAGCCACTCCTCCCGGCTCGGCAACCGGAGCAGATCGTGGGTCCACTTCGCCCGGGTGCGGGGAGACCCCGGCGCCACCGCCGAGTCCCCCAGCGGCCCGCTGACCGCCTGCAGGTTGGAGGCCGTGAGATAGCCGGAGAAGCGGGCGGGAAAATCGATCTTTGCCAACCGGCCCTCCCGGAAATGGTTTCGAATCGTCATGCGGTCCGAATCGGGAGCATCGATCTTCTCCAGGGTGTAGTTCCAGACGACGTGTTCCCCCTGGGTCCGGACGGCCGTCGGGGCATATCCCGTGACCCAGACCAGATCGGCCGGCCGCAGCACCGGGGTCCGGAAAACCAAACACGGCCTTTGCCCCTGCCGGATGGCGAAGTGCTCGTCGAACTCAGAGAGTTGGGCCCGCAGCCGCGAAAGCCGCCAATAGACACAACCGCCGGCCAGGAGAAGGCTGCCCGCCAACACCGCGGTCAAAATCAGCCGCTGAATATCCTGACGATTGATGCATCGCATCCGGCCATTGTGCCGGAGGCGCCGGTCCCGCGCGAGTTGGAAGATTGCGTCTCCCGGTGAAAAAGGCTATTCCTCCTCCTGCCAAACACCCCGGGAACGCCGAATCGAGTATGTACAGCCGAGCCAACACCCTGTTCCGATATGTGCTGCATGTGGCCGTGCCGCTGCTTGCCGGCGGCGGCCTGTATCTCGTCTGGCGATCGGACCGTCTGCTGATGTTCGACTGGGCGGCCCGGCTCGGCCTGGACGGACTGTTGCTCTCCCTCCGCAGCCTGCCGGCCCTCCGCGAGGCCCCGGTTCCGGAGTGGGCCCTGTACAGTCTCCCGGCGGCTCTGTGGACCTACGCACTCTTCGCCTACCTCACTCTTCTCTGGGGGCGCGCGTCCGCCCCGCCGGTCCGCCCCTGGCTGCTGCTTGCCCTGCTCCTGAGCGTGGGAGCGGAATGCGCCCAGGCTGTCGGCCTGCTCCCGGGGGTCTTCTGCCCCGTGGATATGGCCGCCACCGGCCTCGCCCTCTCCGCCGGAATGATCTTTCCACAAAAGAAAAAGGCCCCGAACACCGGAAGTGCCCCCCCGTGGCCCGCCAGGCCTCGAACACACTTTCGAAGGTGTGCGCAGCAGAGACGCGCGGCCATTCGCAAAGCAGGAGATATGGTATGATATCCAGTACAAGAGGACGACATCTCGCTTCCGCCGCCGGGCTTCTACTGTTCGCGGCGCTGGCCGGGGGATCCTTCTTCGGCGACAAGGAGGTCTCGATCGATGACCTCAATGCAGCCAGGGACAATCTCAAAGGATCTCTGGAGTCGGTCAAGGGACAGAGCGAAGAGACCACCCAGGAGGTCGAATCCGCGTACGACCGCCTCAGCACCTTCCTGCGGGAGGAATCCCTCAACGACGAACAGCTCCGGACCCTTGAAGATCAATTGGAGACCGTGCAGGCGGCCTACGAAGATCTCGAAGCCGACTTCGAGGATGCCCGAAAGCGGGGGGAAAAGCTGTTCGAGCTTCTGGAACACCGGGCGGACGAAAACCAGACACGGACGCTGCGCCGGAAGATGATCCGGGATATCCGGGACCGGCAGGACGAATTTGACGAGCAGCTTCTGCAGGCGGGGGAGCTGCTGGAGCGGATCGAGGCCTCCATCCAGAAATACGATGACATTGTGGGCTACTGTCAGGTCAATAAAGGCCTCGAAGGGGTGGACCCCATCCTCGCGGATATCGAGACGGTGATGACCGAAGGCAAACAACTCAACCGCGAGATTCGCTCCCACGTGGATGAGGGGCTCTCGATCATTGAAGACCTGTAAGGTCGCGCTTGCATTTGAATCACCGGTTCGGTAGGAAGGTCCCGTGCATTTGGCATGCACCCGGGAGGCAGGGGCCCCTGCTCCGGAGTGCCACACAACCACCCAGGGGGTATTCACGATGATGACCGCGCTGGCTTTTTTTGCCGGGCTGATCGTATTCGGGCTGTTTCGCCTGCTGAAAGGCGGGTTTTACACCGTCAAACCAAACGAACGGGCTGCGGTGACCACTTTTGGCCGGGCCCAGCGGCTGCAGGGGGAGCCGGTGGATGACCCCTTCCTCAACGAGGAAGAAAAGAAGCGCTACCAGTATCCCCGGATCCGGGTGGTGGCGCCCGGCGGCCCCTACTTTAAATGGCCGTGGCAACGGGTCTACAAGGTGAATGTGGCCACCCAGTCGGTCGACCTCACCTGGGATCCCAGCAAGAACCAGGACACGATTGAGGCCGTGACCAAGGACAACCTCACCACCGGGGTCAACGGTCAGATCCGGTTCCGCATCAACGAAAACAATCTCTACGCCTACCTGTTCGGTGTACGGAGCCCCCTCGAACACGTGATGGGATACTTCATCTCGGTTCTGCGGGAGCGGATTGCCAATTTTGTCGATCCGCGCGGGCAAACCCTGCTCACCAACGAGGAAGAAGAGGAGAACGCAGCCTCGGAAGGGGTCGATCTGTCCGAAGGCGTGTCCATCAACGATCTGCGCAAAAACCTGCCGCTGCTGAATGAATACATGGAGGAACAGTGCCGCTGCACCACCGGGCGGTACGGGATTGAGCTCAATGCCGCCCTGATCACGGAGATCGATCCGCCCTCCGAGGTGGACCGTGCCCTGTCCGCCATCAACAGCACACGCAACCAGGTGGCCGCCGATATCAGCACGGCCCGGGCCGACGCGGAACAGCAGATCACCATGAGCAATCGCGCCGTGGAGATCTCCACCAATCGCGCCGAGGCCGAAGTCGCCCCCCTCCGGGAGCTGGCCGCCACCCTGGCCCGGATCAAGGAAGAGGGCGGCTCCATCGCCCTCAAGTCCTACATCCGCAACATGAGAATTCCGCTCCTGGAGAAGACGGAACGGCTCATCGAGATCGCCGGCGCCAGTTCGGTTCGCAACAGCGGGGAGGTGTCCTCATGATCGGCCCCGTCATTGCCTTGATTGTCGGCTTTCTTCTGATTCCGTTCGTGCTCTTCCTGGGGCGCGCATTCGGTGTGTTCATCGTGGTCAACGAGCGGGAAGCCCAGGTCTACACGCTCTTCGGCAAAGTGATCGGGACCTTCCAGGAACCGGGGCTGCAATTCCCCATGACCACCCTGGGGCCGCGCGCCTTTCTCATTCCGTTCTTCGGCAAGCGCTACACCGTGGACTTGTCCCTGCGCCAGCACTACCTGCGGGGGCAGATGGTCAACTCGGAAGAAGGGACGCCCATGGGCATCGGCGTCTGGTACGAAATGCAGGTCGAAGACCCCGTGGCCTATCTCTTCAACAATACGGATCCGGAGGGCTCCATGCTTGCCAATGTGGCCAGCGCGACCATCTCGACCCTGAGCAACCTGGAGATGGAAAAGATGCTCGAGGACCGCCACAGCCTCAGCCGGACAGCGCGGCGCGAGGTCTCCCCGCACTCCAGGAAATGGGGCTACGATCTCGGCTCGGTCTACATTCGCAAGGTGGCCTTCACCGACCGGGACATGGTCGACAACATTACACAGAAGGTGGTCAAACGGCTGGTCCAGGTCACGAGTGCCATGAAACAGGATGGGGAAAACCGGGTGGGCCTCATCCAGAGCGAAACGGCGAAGAAAGTATCCCGGAAACTGGCCCAGGCCTCCGCCATCCGGCCGGACGTGGTCGGCAAAACCCTGAACGGCATCCGGAAAAAGGACCCGGAAATCCTGGAGAGCGTGTTGGATGTCATGGAGACGGACAAGCTTCTGGAATCGGAGGCGGCCGTCGACGTCGTCC
The DNA here is from genome assembly GCA_964500395.1 of uncultured Verrucomicrobiota bacterium. GTDB lineage: Bacteria > Verrucomicrobiota > Kiritimatiellia > CAZCOO01 > CAZCOO01 > CAZCOO01. The sequence goes on along the minus strand of CAZCOO010000002.1, from coordinate 31,356 downwards.
CTCCGGGCGCGAATCTGCTCCTCCAGGTCGGGGGGCGAACAACGGCGCCCCCCACCCCGCCCGCCTCCTAGACAGCAGGCCCTCAGGCCCGGGCGATCATGGGGTCGTAGGACTCCTCGAACCGGCTGATCGAATCCTCGTGCTCGAGGGTCTGGGCGATGTCGTCCAGCCCGCGGATCAGGGTTTCTTTTGTCCCCTCGTCGACATCGAAATGAAAGGCCACTTCCTCGTCGAGATGCAGCACAACCCGCTGTTCCGGAAGATCGACCGTGGCCTCGAGGCCGGGAAAGCGGCTGACCAGAGTGAAGATCTCGTCGATTTCCTCTTCCGCGAGTTCCACGGTCACCACGCCGTTCTTTACACAGTTGTTGCGGAAAATATCGGCGAATGCGGGAATCCGGGTGCCGCCTCGCTCTACAGCCGGGGCCAGAATGGCCCGGAACCCGTATTGCTGCACCGCCCACACCGCGTGCTCCCGGCTGGATCCGCACCCGAAGTTGTTGCGGGTCGCCAGGATAGAGGCGCCGCTGAAGTCCGGCTGGTTCAACTCGAAGGACGGATCGGGTTTTCCGTCCTCCCCGTAGCGCCAGTCAAAAAAGAGGGCCTCGCCGAAGCCGGTCCGCTTGATGGACTTCAGGAACTGCTTGGGAATGATCTGGTCGGTATCGACGTTGGCCCGGTCCAGGGTGGCCAGAAGGCCCCGGTGGGTTGTAAATGGTTGCATGGCGGTTCCTCTCTTCTGATGACGTCTTCGTTTCGGCGCCCGGCTCAGGCGGCATCCGGCCAGTGGCGGATGTCGACAAAGTGTCCTTCGACGGCTGCGGCCGCGGCCATCTCCGGGCTCACCAGGTGGGTGCGGCCGCCCTTGCCCTGGCGGCCCTCGAAGTTCCGGTTGGAGGTCGACGCGCATCGCTCGCCGGGTTTGAGCTGGTCGGGATTCATGCCCAGGCACATGCTGCACCCGGCGTAGCGCCATTCGCCGCCGGCTTCCTTGAACACCTTGTCCAGCCCCTCGGCCTCGGCCTGCTTGCGGACCTGCTGGGAACCGGGGACGATGATCAATCGCACGCTGTCCGCCTTGCGCCGGCCCTGGAGGAGCCGGGCCGCACGGCGCAGGTCTTCAATGCGGGCGTTGGTGCAACTCCCGATAAAGACGGTATCCAGCGCGATATCCGTCATGGGGGTGCCCGGTTCGAGGCCCATGTAGGCCAGGGCCTTCTCGATATCGGATGGGCTGTAGCCGGGAACATCGTTGAGCCCCGGCACCCGGCTCACGACATCGGTCACCATGCCGGGACTGGTGCCCCAGGTCACCTGGGGGGCGATGCTCGAGGCATCGATCTCCAGTACGTGGTCAAACTCCGCATCCGGATCGCTGGGGAGGGTCCGCCAGAATTCCACGGCCTTGTCGAAGGCCTCCCCCTTGGGGGCAAAGGTGCGGTCATCCGCTGCAATATAATCGAAGGTGGTATCGTCCGGGGCGATCATCCCGGCCCGCGCCCCGGCCTCGATGCTCATGTTGCAGATCGTCATGCGCTCTTCCATGGTCAGCGAACGGACGGCCTCGCCCGCGTACTCCAGCACGTAGCCGGTGCCGCCGGCGGTTCCGATTTCGCCGATGAGGCGCAGGATCATATCCTTGGAGGTGGCGCCGGGCTTCAGCCGGCCCTGGAAATCGACCTTGAAGGTCTTCGGTTTCTTTTGACGCAGGGTCTGGGTCGCCAGCACGTGCTCCACTTCCGAGGTGCCGATGCCGAAGGCCAGCGTACCGAAGGCGCCGTGCGTGGAGGTGTGAGAATCTCCGCAGACCATGGTAAGGCCGGGAATCGTGATTCCCATTTCCGGCCCGATGATGTGCACGATGCCCTGGTGATCGCTGCCGAGGTCGTAGAGTTCGATGCCGAATTCACGGCAATTGGCTTCCAGCGCCTCGACCTGGGCCTTGGAAATCGGGTCCGTAATCACATCCCGGCTCTCCGTCGGGACGTTGTGATCCATGGTGGCAAAGGTCAGATTCGGCCGCCGGACAGGCCGTCCGGTCATCCGCAGTCCTTCAAACGCCTGCGGGCTGGTCACTTCGTGCACCAGGTGGCGGTCGATATACAGCAATGCCGTCCCGTCGCCGAAATTCTTGACGACATGGCGGTTCCAGATCTTTTCGAATAAGGTTTTTGCATTCATAGGGCGTGACAGTATAGCCGCGGAACAGGCTGAGGCAAGACCGCATGTGCACGATGTGATCCATGCGGAGTGGCTCGATGCAGTCCCGGGGACGATTGCGCGCGGCAGTAGGCGGCCTCCCGCCTTCCGGTTCAGATCCGGTCGGGGGTCTCGATGCCGAGGAGGTCGAGGCCGCGGCGGAGCGTCCGGGCCACGAGGTCGCACAGGCGCACCCGGCTTTCCCGTACGCCCTCGTCCGCCTTCAGAAACGGCACATTCTGGTAAAAAGAGCTGTAGATCTGGGCGAGCTCGTACAGGTAGTCCGCCAGGAGGTTGGGTTTGTACTGGCCCGCGGCGCGCTCCACCGTATCGCCAAACCGGATGAGCTTGAGCGCCAGTTTCCGCTCGACCGTCTCGGCGAGCCGGATGGGGGCCGTTTCGTACGTCCCCCCGGGAAATCGTTCCCGGTACTTGTCGCGGACACTGGCGATCCGGGCGTGGGCATATTGCAGATACGGGGCGCTGTTGCCGTCCAGGCTGAGGGCCTTTTCCCAGGTGAAGGTCACCACGCTCTGGGGGTTCTGACTGAGGTCCGCGTATTTCACGGCCCCGATACCCACCGCGCGGGCGACCTCCCGCTGGTCCTGTTCGGCCATGCCGGGGCTCGCCTCGCGGACCATGGCCAGGGCCCGCTCCTCGGCCTCATCCAGGAGTTTCTCCAGCTTGATGACGTTGCCCTGCCGGGTGGAGAAGGTGGCGTCCGGCAGCCGCATGAGGCCGAACCAGACGTGGACGAGCCGGGCCTGCACCCCGAGTTTGCGGGCGATGGCAAAGAATTGGTTGAAGTGGAGCTGCTGCCGCTCGTCCGTGATGTAGATAATGGACTCGGGGGCGAATTCCTCGTCCCGGCTCAGCACCGTGGCGATATCGGTGGTGGCGTAATTGAACCCGCCGTCCCGTTTGCGGACGATACATACGGGGAGGTTCTCCTCCTCCAGAAACACCACCCGGGCCCCCTCGCTCTCTGTCGCGAGGCCCCGGCTCTCCAGGGTCTCCAGAACCCCCGGCAGGGCCTCGCGGTAATGGCTTTCGCCGCGAACCAGGTCAAACGAGACGCCGAGGCGGTCGTAGATCCTCTGGAATTCCTGTTTGCTCAGGTCCACAAACCTCTCCCAGAGCCGGACATTATTCGGGTCCCCCTGCTGAAGCTTGACCAGTTCCCTCCGGGCCTCTTCGCGCCAGCCTTCGTCCTGTTCGGATCGTTCGTAGCTTTCGCGGTAGATCCGCTCCAGCTCCCCGATGGGATCGGTCTCCAACGCCGCGGGGTCGCAAAAGCTCCGGTACCCCAGGATGAGAAGTCCGAATTGTGTACCCCAGTCCCCCACGTGGTTGTCCGCGATCACCCGGAACCCGAGATGGCGGTGCAGGCGGTCGAGGGCGTTGCCGATAACCGTGGAGCGGATATGGCCGATGTGCATGGGCTTTGCCACGTTGGGGCTGGAATAGTCCATCACCACCGAGCGCCCCTGCCCCGGCGCGGGCACCCCGAGCCGGTCATCCGCCGACATCGCCTCCATCGCGCCGGCCAGCGCCTCGGAGGAGAGGCGGAGATTGATGAATCCCGGCCCGGCAATGTCTTTGGATTCCACCAGGTCGGTGGAGGGGGCGTGATCCAGCGCCGCCGACGCGATGTCGCGCGGCTTTTGCCGCAGGATCTTCGCCAGCGGCATCGCCGCGTTGCACTGGTAGTCGCCGAACCGCTCGTCCGTGGCGGGGAAGACTTCGATCGACGCGAGCTGCTCCTGCGCCTCAAGCTGCGGAAAGGCCCGGCGAAAGGCGTCTTGCATCCACTGGGTCAATGTCTGTTGCATCATACGGTTCCGTCCTGGAGCCCGAACCGGCATCGGGAGGCGGGCTCGTATTGTTGGGTCATTCCCGGGTTTTCAGAAAGAGCGCAGAGCTATACCGCCCCGGGGGCAAAATTGTCACCCCAAAACTGACGAAAAACGCTTGCACTGAAAAGTCAACTTAGTAGTTTTGCGCCTTGTTTGGAACGGCCAATGGGAACCCCAAGTAACCAGGAGTAGTTGAGGTGAGTGATTCCAAGAAAAAATCTTCTGCCAAGAAGTCCCCCGCGAAGAAGACCTCGGCAAAAAAAGTGCCGACCGCTTCTTCTGTGACCCGGAAGTCCGACAAGGCCTCCGCGCCGAAAAAAGCCGCCAAGAAGACGCCGGCCAAGAAAACCGCGGCGAAGAAGAGCGCCGCGAAGAAAGCCCCGGCCAAAAAGACGGCCGCCAAAAAGACCCCGGCGAAAAAAGCGGCGAGCAAGGCGACGGCGGCAAAGAAATCCAAACCGGCCATCAGCGGCGAGGATCGCTACCGCATGGTCCAGGAGACGGCCTACTACCTCGCGGAGGCCGGCAACTTCATGGGCGAGCCGTCACAGTACTGGATCCAGGCGGAGAAGCAGATCGATCAGAAATACAACCTGATCTGACCTCGCCGGTCCGCCTACAGCGACATCCAGCGGTAGATCCAGTTCAGGAGCAGGGCGACGGCAAACGCCGCTCCCATCAGGCGCAGTGTATTCCGGCCGGGGCGCAACCGCGCCCCGCGCGCCCATCGGCGGCGCGTGGCCAGCGCCATCCCGTTCCAGAGGAACACCCCGGCGCATCCGATATACAGCAGCGCGGCCAGCGGACTGTTGGTCCAGCCGGCGGCCCAGTGCCCGTAGACCATATCCACAAACGTCCGCGTCGAGCCGCAGAACGGGCAGGGCGCGCCGAACAGGGCCTTGAACGTGCAGGGTCGGGGGCCGAAGGGGAGAAGCGGGATCACCAGGGCCGCGAGGAGGAGGGCCCCACTGGCGGCAAACGGGATCAGGTGGACCCGGACCACCTCCCACACGCTGTCCGGCTTCCAGTGAACGAGAAAAGACCCGCCCCTGCCGATCGAGGGACGGGTCTTTTGCTCACACTGTTGACGAGTCACGCTCACACGGTCTGTGCGCCGGGATCATTCGGGTCGGAGGCCTCCTCGTCCCCGGCCGGCTCGGCGAGGTCGGATCCGCCGCTGCCGAACAGGTCGCGGAAGGCCACGGCCAGAACTGCGTACTGGATGGGAAGCGTAACCACCACGCCGATTCCGCACGCGATGGCCCCGATGCCGCCGATGATCATCGCCACAATCCCGAAGCCGAGAAAGGGCCAGAAGTTCTGCTTGATCATGTTGATGCTGACCAGCGAGGCATCCCAGAACTCCATCTTGCGTTCCGCGATCAGGTACGGTCCGAACATGACCAGGGTCGAAAGCGAATAGGCGTACAAAATCCCCAGGATCTGTCCCAGGCACGGCACCACCCCGAGGATAACCGTACCAATGAACAGAACGACGCCCCAGACCAGCACAAACAGGAAGCTGGGCAGAAAGAGGTGAAAGCCCCGGAACAGATCCCCGATTTCCGCCTCCTGCCCGTCCAGCCGGGCGAGGGTAATCAGGATCAGCCCCACCATCATCGGGCCCGCCAGGATCCCCAGGGTCACCACCGAAAGCACGACGGCGATCAGGGCCGCGGGAATGAAAAGGGCGAGGTTGTCGCGATACAGGTCAAAGCCTTTTTGAAACCAGTCACTGAAATTTACATTTACCGGTGTCGTCATGAGCCCATCCTCCTTGCTGGTTGATTCACGAGAACTCTATTGGGTTCTGCTCAGTCCGTCAACGACGATGGCGCGGGGGAAGATTATAGAGGACGGCGCGCGGGCGCGTCGGGGGCGATGGACGCGGAGCGCGCGAGCCGGCTTGCCCGGAGTGTATCGTGCAGGGCGCTGACGCGGCGAATGTAGTCGCGAGTCGAGGCGGGCAGGCGGGAGGGGTCAAAGTCCGCCCGGCGGAGGGCGCCCGGCCCGGCGTTATAGCCGGCGAGCAGAAGGGTCCGCTCATCCGCCTGCCATTGCGCGCCATGGTTTCGCAGAAATCCCTGGAGCCAGGCGAGGTACGCGCGGCCCGCACGACGGTTGAACTCGGGATCGTAGGCGAGGTCAAACGAAACGAACTCTCCGAAGGCCCGGCGGGAGATCTGGTTCCACGTCGCGGCCTTGATCTGCATGAGGCCGCGTTCGCCGGCCGAGCCGGTACAGAGCGGATCCCCTCCCGACTCCACCTGGATGATCGCCTCTACCAGGGTCTGGGCCGGATCGCCCGGTTCCAGCGACGGGGGCGCAGGCCGGGGCATGAGAAGGGGCGCGACCCTGTCCGCGGACGCCCGGGCCGGTGCTTCCCCACCGGAGGCCTCGAGAAACGCCGTCACCTGGCCCAGCAGCAGGGATACGGAGAGAAAGCCCACCCCCCACCAGGCGGCGCGCTCCTTATGTATAAACAGGTCTGTTATGCGGTCTATCGACATTGCGTCCCGATTCCAACACCAGTGGTCCAATCAAAAGGGGCGAAAACAATACCCCCACCCGGCCTTTTGTAAAGGGGGAAAGTGACGGGAAAAATTCGCGCCCGCGGGCTCACTCCGTGGTTGCGTCATCAGACGGGCGCTCTACACTGATCGGATAAGGCTATGAGCATGTCGACCTCCAGTTCGGAGCGGGACCTTCGCCCGCGTTTCTGGCTCACCCGGTGGCACTCCCGCATACCGTTCGCGCTGAAGTTCTCCATCCATATCGCCCTGATGATTCTGCTCTCGGGCATCACGCTGACCGTCCTGCTCGCCAACCGGTACGAGAAGGAATTGTTCCACCGGGAAAACCAGACTGTCTTCACGGTGTTCGCCGCCACCCTGGGCTATCTGCAGGCCCACTACCTCTCCCACGACGACCTCTTTGTGGGCGAAGACCTGTCCTACATGCTGCGCGAGAAATTCCTCCGGGTGGAGCGCCCGACCGGCCGCGAGATTGCCCACCGGCCGGAAAACCTGGCCCTCTACAACCTGAGCGGGCAGGCCCTGTACCGCTACCGGGAGGTCGAGGGCCTGGTCCTCGCGACCAACCTGGCCCCGGCTGAGCTCCCGGACGCATACACCCAGTGGTACGACCCCACGAACCGGGTCATCCATGCCCGGGGACCCATCCGCCCGCGGACGAATACCGTGGCCTACGTCTTCATGCAGTTCCCCACCGACATCGAGGCTCAACTCGGGGCCATCTACAGGCGGTCGCTCGCCATCACGGGGATCATCCTGCTCATCGCCCTCGCGATATCGGCGTTGTTTGCCCGCCAGGCCCTCCGGCCCATCACGCTTCTGACGCGAGCCGCCCGGCGCGTGCATCGCGGCGACTTCACACAGCGGATCCCCGTCCAGAGCCACGATGAAATCGGGGGGCTCACCGCCACGTTTAATGAAATGATGGATACCTTGAACCATCGCGTGAAGATCATGTACCGGCTTCAAAACGCGACCGTCCGCATCAGCCGGGAACTGGACAAGGACCGGCTGCACCAGGGCATGGCCGAGATGTTCATGCGCATGTCGGATGCCCAGGCCTACCGGTTTTACATGCGGATCTCCGGGACCCAGAAACTCGAGCCGGTCTATGAGAACGGGTCCGATCGACTCCCTCCGCCCGACCGGGATTCCCTGACCCGCCTCGCCTTCCAGGAACGCTGGATCCAGTACCTCCTTCCCGACGGACGCATGACCGGGGAGCCGGGCGAAGTGATCGAACTGGCCATCCCCCTCCTCTCCGGCCGGCACCGCGTCGGGGTCATCCGCCTGGGCCCGCGCGAAGACCGGGCCCCCTACGACTCAGACACCATTACGATCCTGCAGACGCTCGCCCAGCAGGCCTCCGTCTCGGTCGACAACGCCGACCTGCTGGAGCAGCTCGCGGAGAAAGAACGGATCGAGCAGGAGATGCACCTCGCCCGCGAAATGCAGGAAGGCATGCTTCCCAAAGCGCTGCCGGACATTCCCGGGTACGAGGCGTACGGGGGCAGCACCCCGGCTTTCGAGGTGGGGGGCGATTACTACGATGTGGTCCCGACCGCCAACTGCCGCCTGCACCTGCTGGTGGGCGATGTCTCCGGCAAAGGGGTCCCCGCGGCCTTCATCATGAGCATTCTGCGGTCCCTCTTCCATTCCTTCGCCGAGTCCAACCCCTCCCCCACGGAGATTTGCCGCATCGTTAATCGCTCCATCTCCAGGGACATCTCCCCGGAGATGTTCATCACCCTGGGCGACATCGGCCTGGACCCCCGGCATCATCGCGCCCACATCGTCCGGGCCGGGCACGAGCCCGCCCTTCTCATTCACAAGAACGGCGAAGTGGAGACCCTGCGCCCCAACGGGGCGGCGTTTGGACTGCTCGACGCAGAGGCCTTCAACCACTCCCTCGAGGAAGTCTCCATCGACATCGCCCCGGGCGACACCCTGATGCTCTACACCGACGGCATCACCGAGGCCCGCAACCGCGAGGGCGAAGAATTCGGGTCCGAGCGGCTCGTGGAGCACCTCGAGACGCACGCCTCCCTCCACCCCCACGCTCTGTACACCAGCCTCTTCGAGACCATTCAGGAATTCAGCCGGGGCGCCCACCAGGCGGACGACATCACCATGATGTTCCTGCGCCGCCGGTGAGCCGGCTCAGGCAAAGCGGTCCAGGATCGCCTGCGCGGCATCGCGGACACCCGTCCTGCGGCTGAACGTCCGAAGTCACCCTTCGTCCCCCCCCAGCGGTCAGCGACAAAGAGCACTTAATAGTATGGCTTTATTATCATCCATATCGATATCGCTATCGGGATCGAAATCGATTCCAAAGGCGGGCAGGGTCAGACCATAACGGCGTGTTGCGCATTCTTCTCCGCTTGCCGGCGGATGGCATTGGCCATGTCGCTGAAGATCCATCTGTGAATGGGATACAGCGCCTTCCAGTACACCGGCCCCCAGAATCCCCGGGGAGCAAAAATGGCCGTCTGCACCAGGCGGCTACCGCCCTCCCGGGGACGCATTTCATATCGGAGCCAGGCACGTCCCGGCACCTTCATTTCGGCCCGGAGCAGGAGATCCCGATTGGGCTCCACGGCCTCGACCCTCCAGAAATCGACCGCCTCTCCGGGCAGGAGGTCATGCGGATCGCGCCGCCCGCGGCGCAGGCCCGGCCCTCCACACAAGCGGTCGAGCCCTCCCCGCATCCGCCAGGCCCAGTTCCAGACCAGCCACCCGCGGTCGCCGCCCAGGCTGCTCACCACCCGGTACACACATTCCGGGGATGCGTTGACATCCATTGTGCGGGTCTCGCGGATCAGGCCCTCCCAGTCGGTGAGCGCATAGGAGGGAGCCTCTGCCTCGCCCAGGGCGCCGCTCCACCGGGTCTCCACCCGTCCCTCTTCCATCCGCCGCAGGGCCCGTTGTACGCAATCGCGGTAGGAGGAGGGGCGGACCAAGGGAAACAAGGCCTTCGCCTTTTCCGTATCCGCGTAGAGCGGACTTACGACCCCCCGCACGAGGGGCACGGCGAGTCGATTGGGAATCGGCGTCACCAGGCCGACCCACCGGGCGGCCAGGCCGGGCGCGAGTACCGGGACCGGAACCGCGACCCGCCGGATGCCGCGGATCTCAGCGTACTGCAGCATCATTTCCTTGAAGGTCAGCACCTCTCCCCCGACCTCGACGACACCGGCCGGCTCGACATCCAGCGCGGCCAGCAAATACTCGATCATGTCCCGCACGCCGATCGGCTGCACGTCGTTCAGAATCCATTTGGGAGCGATCATGGCCGGTAGCCGCTCGGTCAGATACCGGATCATTTCGAACGAAGCCGATCCGCTTCCGATAATCGGCCCGGCCCGAAATTCCGTGGTGGGAACGCGCGCCCGCAGAATGCCCCCCACTTCGAGCCGACTGCGCAAATGGGCTGAGGCCGCCCCACCCCGCGGCTCGAGCCCGCCCAGATAAACCGTAAGCGGAACCATTCCCGCCAAGGACGCATAGGTTTCGGCGGCTTCCCGGTCCAGGCGCTCAAAGGCTCCCCGTCCTCCCATGGAGTGAATCAGGTAATAGACGGCCCGCACCCCCGTAACAGCTTTCCGCACCGCCACGGGATCCCGGATATCGCCCTCCACGATCTCGACCTGCCCGGCCCAGGAGCGACCCTGGATTCGCGCTGCATTCCGCACCAGAACCCGCACCGGCAGGCCGCGCTCCAGGAGACGCGGGGCCAGCCGGCCCCCGATGTATCCGGTCGCGCCGGTGACCAGTACAGGGTTTGCCTGTTGTTCGTTCATTCGGGCACAATACCATAAAGATTGAGCGGGCGCTCAGCCCATCCCGCGAATTGTCTGCCCCGCCTTTCATTCTCCCTTTCCTGTGGTACATACAAAGGGAATGATGAACCCGCTCACAATACCAAGACTGCTGGCCATCGCGGCCGCCCTGGTTCCTCTCGCGGGGGCGTGGGGCGCGACCAATGCCCCCACCCGCGAAATCCGGGTGCTCGACTACTACCGGGCCCGGGCCGAGGCGTTTTCCGAGCACCCCCCTTCCGGCACCAATCGGCCCCTCCACGCCCCGACCGGAGTCGTCGACGCCATTCTCATTCGGGAGTCAGACATTGACCCCGCATGGTTGGAGAGTCACCGGGACATCGTGGAGAGAGCGGCCACCCTTGGCGTTCCCCTGCTGGTCAGTCCCGAGGCGGCAACGAATGCATCGCGGGACGCCGTCTACTCGTTCACCCTGCGCGGGAAAAACCTCGAACGTCTGGGGATGCTGGACAGCGAGGCGGGGGGCACCCCTCTGCCGACCGTGAAGTCATCCGTTTCCCACCAGGCGGCGGATGGAACCTTTTCGCTGGAACGAGTCGAGGTCGGACTGGCCGGCGAAACCTTCTGGATCATCCGGAGCGGTGACACCGATGAGGCCTCCGGCATGACCGGGATCCAACTGCAGACGGAGTGGTAATCGAATCGCCAGGATGCGCACACCGCAACAGAATCTACCCGTCCCCGGGGCAGAAGCCCTTTCCGCCGGGTCAGGGTTTCGGCCCTGATCCGTGATCCTCTGAAGAGGACCCCGCCGGGTTGTCTTCAGGCGGGTCCGTAGTGAGCAGGTTTTCCCATTCGCTCAGGCTTTGTCCGCCGATTCCACTGACGCGGGAGAGGTCGTGGTAATTGGAGTATGGGCGATTCTCTATGATTCGCCCGGCGAGCACGGGCCCTATGCCCCGGATGGTCTGCAGCTCTTCGATTGTGCTGGTGTTTACATTGAGCGGATAGTCGATATCAGCCAGCCCGAGCAGTTCATCCCGGATCCGGTCCAACTGGTTTTCCTCCCGCCTCTGCAGGGCCCGCAGGGTCGCGAGTTGGTCTGAATCCGTGTCCGCCCATATCCCCCGGTTGCCGTGCGCGGCAGCGACTTCCAGGTCTTCGAGCTGCTGCTTCCATTCATCCCGGTGAGTGCCCTCCGGCCCTGCCCGCCCCACCCCGTGAGCGCGCGCAAACCCTTCCCGGACCAGGAGCCGGCCGAGGTCCCGGCCCTCCGCTGTCGTCACAAAGACATACACACGGCCCATGGGCGACCGTCCGAGCGCGGACGCGAAGCTGGTATGCACGGTGAACGGGTCTGCGAGCCGGTTGGTGGTAAACGACGCGGCCTTTTCGCCGTAATGAATGACCAGCCGTTCATCCGGCAGGCCGAAATAGCGCTGCTGCTCCTGCACCCGCCGAATGTCCGCCTCCGACTGGACGCGTGTCTCCGGGCAATCCACAAAATAAAGGCGGGCGTGGATTTTCCGATCACCCAGATCGGCCAGAAAGCTGTCGCCGTCATTGACGTCTTCATTGGCGACCAGGGTGACATTGGTGAAAGTCTGCAAGTCGCCGGGTCGGCCGATGTCTGCCATGGGGCCGAGGGCGAAAAGAAGGATTGTCAGGCGTATTGCGTGTTTGATCATGGCGCTGCCAGGCCGGAGGTGATAGCGTTTTGTACCCGAACCGCAGACAGTGTACTGACCCGTATGGACGAATCAACTACGTTCCGAGAAAACCCGCGGCCCGACGGCTCCGCGGGCGCCGCGATCACCTGGTGGACCGTGGCCCTGATCTGGGCGGCCGGGATCTTCGGGCTCAGCAGCCTGCAGCCCGCCGGCCCCCCGTTGTTTGCCTTTCCCGGTTTTGACAAGGTCATCCACGGGATTCTGTTCGGCGGTCTCGCCGCCTGGGTGTACCGGGCCCTGACCCGCGGACACGGCCGTCCTCCGGCGGCCGCGGCCGCCGGGGCCGTCGCGCTTTCTACCCTCTACGGGATCACCGACGAATTGCACCAATTCATGGTGCCCGGGCGCGTCGCGGACTGGCGGGACGGCGCAGCCAATTTTGCCGGCGCAACCCTCGTTGCGGTTGCCGCTGTGTATATCGATCGCAGGAGACATGGAAATGACTCACCAACAGGCTGAAAAGCGCATCGCCGAGCTGCGCGAAGAAATCAACCGCCACAATATCCTCTATTACGTCGAAGCGAGCCCGGAGATCTCGGACCGCGACTACGACGCGCTGATGGAGGAACTCGAGCGCCTGGAAGCCGACTATCCCGATCTCGTCACACCCGATTCCCCGACCCAGCGCGTGGGCGGCGAGCCCCTTGAGGAGTTTTCCGGCGTTCGACACGCGGTCCCCATGATGAGCCTCGCCAATACCTACAACAAAGACGAACTCGTGGAATTCGACGGCCGGGTCCGCCGCCTGCTGGGGCACGATCGGTACACCTATCTGTTAGAACCCAAAATTGACGGCGTGGCCGTTTCCCTCCGCTATGAAGACGGGCATCTCGTGCTCGGGTGCACGCGGGGAGACGGCCGCACGGGGGACGACATCACCGAAAACCTCAAGACCATTCCAACCATTCCGCTTCGACTCAAGACACCCGGCGACCGTGCGGCCCCGCCCGTTCTCGAAGTGCGCGGCGAGATATACATGACCAAAAATGGATTCGCGCGCCTGAACGACAAGCGCCAAGAACAGGGACAGGAGCCGTTTGCCAATCCCCGGAATGCCACGGCGGGCTCGCTCAAACAGCTCGATCCGAAAGTCGTGGCCCGGCGCTCGCTCGCCGGCATCTTTTATGCCGCGGGCGAATTGCAGGGGTACAATCCCCCCACCCAGGCCCAGCTTCTCCGGGATCTGAAAGAATTCGGGTTTCCGGTCAGCGTCCGCATATGGGAGCGGGACACGATCAAAGACATTCTGGCGTGCCTGGATGAGCTGGAAGAGATGAAGCATGACTTTTCCTTTGAGATCGACGGCGGCGTGATCAAGGTCAATGAACGTCGCCTGCACGACGAGCTCGGGGCCACCTCCAAAAGCCCGCGCTGGGCTGTGGCCTACAAGTACGAGCCGGAGAGGGCGGAAACAACACTGAAGGACATCTACGTCCAGGTGGGCCGAACCGGGGTTCTCACCCCGGTGGCGGACCTGGAGCCGGTTTCGGTCTCCGGCACCACCGTGTCGCGAGCCACCCTGCACAACGAGGATGAAATCCGGCGCAAGGATATCCGGATCGGCGACCGCGTCTTCGTGGAAAAAGCGGGCGAGATCATTCCCTGCGTGGTGGGGGTCCACCGGGAGGTCCGGACCGGGGCGGAACGGGAGTTTCATATGCCGGATGCCTGCCCCGTCTGCGGAGGCCCGGTGAGCCGCCGGGAGGGGGAAGTGGCCCTCCGCTGCGAGAACCTGCAGTGTCCGGCCCAGGTCAAGAACTGGATTCGCCATTTTGCGTCCCGCGGGGCCATGGATATTGAGGGACTCGGCGATGTCCTGGTCGAGCAACTGGTGGAGAACGATCTGGTCCGCGCGCCGTCCGGCCTCTACCACCTGAACAAGACAGACCTGACCCGCCTGGAACGCATGGGCGAGAAATCGGCCGCGAACCTTCTGAATGCCATTCAGACGAGCAAAGAGCAGGACTGGTGGCGCGTGATCTTCGCCCTCGGCATCCCGCACATCGGGGCCCGTTCCGCCCAGATCCTGGCAGACGAATTCCCCTCCATGGAGGCCCTCCGGCAGGCGGACGGAGAGGCCCTGGAAGCCATTGACGATATCGGCCCCGTGGTGGCGGAGAGCATCCTGACGTTCTTCCGCCGGGAGCAGATCCAAGAGGAAATCGAGGCCCTGCGCCGGGCGGGGGTGCGCATGGAGGCGGAGAAGCAGGAGATCCCGGCGGGCGAACAGCCGCTGGCGGGCATGACCTTTGTGCTGACGGGATCTCTGCCCACCCTGACCCGGTCGGATGCGGCGAGCAAAATCGAGCGCGCAGGAGGCCGCGTCACATCAAGCGTGTCCAAGAAGACAGATTATGTCGTGGTCGGCGACGAACCGGGGTCGAAATACGAAAAGGCAAAAAAGCTGGGCATCACCATTCTCGACGAGAGTGGACTGCTGGACCTTCTGTAACCGCCCGCCGCCGGTCAGGCCTGTGGATGCACAGCCCGCAACAGGGTCTGCTGCTCTTCGATGGAAAAGGGGTTGTAGTCACCTTTTTTGCAGGAGAGTACGTCCCGCAACCTCATTTCAAACGTCTCCGGGTCCGGCGCAGCCCATGAAGCGAGGGTGTCGGCCAACGCCTCGAGCCCGCCCCGTTTTCGTTGCTCATGAAAAATCTGGAGACAGAAGGGATGCAGGTGCGGGCGCGTCATGGCCCGCATCAGGTGGGGTCGAACCCGGTTGAAGTCGATGCGGGCCAACTGCTGCAGGGCCTCCGGCTCCTGATCGGACTCCAGGAAGCGTTCGACCGCGGTGAAGGAATGTGCATCGTCGTAGTGCCGGAGAGCGGCCATGATGGACCGCGTTCGCTGCGAACTGGTCTTCTCCCCGTTCAGAGCCGACGCCAGCAGCGGGGCCGCCTCGGGGATGGGAATCTGGGAGCAGAGCGAAACGGTGAGAATGGAGGGATCCACGCGCAGGCGCTCGATCAGGGCCTGGTGGCACACGGCCTGTTCGTGATCCGACAGGCGCTCGTAAAAGGCCCGCATCGCCGCTTCCAGTTCAAAGTCTTCGCTGTAGTAGTGTTGATTGACGAGCGAATCGATCGCCTGATTCATTTCGTCCAGGGTTTGCATACGCCCCTCCTTGTGAGAGTACGCGGAAAGGTACGATGCCCCCTGCCCCTGTCAACCCGTTTCCCCCCGGATTTCGGCCCGTCCCTGCGCGTTGTCGTCCGCGGAAGGACGAAGGGGGTCAGGAAACGGCGTTCTTCAGATCGTCCGCGCGGTCTTTTCGCTCCCAGGTGAAGGACTCGAGTTCCTTCGTGCGTCCGAAGTGACCGTAGGCCGAGGTCGACTCGTAAATCGGGCGAAGCAGGTCGAGTTGTTCCACGATCTCCGCGGGCCTGAGGCCGAACACGGCCCGGACCGCCTTTTCAATCACCCGGTCGTCCGCGGTCCCGGTGCCGAAGGTGTCCACCAGGACCGACACCGGTTCCGGATAACCGATGGCATAGGCGAGCTGCACCTCACAGCGGCGGGCCAGTTTTGCCGCGACAATATTCTTGGCGATGTAGCGGGACATGTAGGCGGCGCTGCGATCGACCTTCGAGGGATCCTTCCCCGAAAACGCCCCGCCCCCGTGGCGCCCCATGCCGCCGTAGGTATCCACGATGATTTTTCGGCCGGTGAGGCCGCAATCTCCCTGCGGCCCGCCGACCACAAACCGCCCCGTCGGATTGACGAGGAAGCGGGTCTTCTTGTCGATGAACCGGGCGGGGACATTCTTCCTGATGACTTCCTCGATGACCCCCTGTTCCAATTCCTTGCTCTTCACATCCGGGGTGTGCTGGGTGGAGACCACGATGGTATCGATCCGGACGGGCTTGCCGTCCTCGTACACAACGCTGACCTGGGACTTGCCGTCCGGACGGAGGAAGGGCAGACGCTTGCTCCGGCGCGCTTTGGCCAATCCGCGGGTCAGCCGGTGTGACAACATGATCGGCATCGGCATCAATTCGGGGGTCTCGTCGCAGGCATAGCCGAACATCATTCCCTGGTCGCCGGCCCCCTGCTCGCGGAAGCGGCCCTTCCCCGAGGTCACTCCCTGGGAGATATCCGGCGACTGGGCGTCGAGGGACACGAGCACGGCACAGGTGGCGGCATCAAAGCCCATGGAGGAGTCGACGTATCCGATTTTCTTCACTTTGTCCCGGGCGATATCGGCGTAGTTCACGTCCGATTCGGTGGTAATTTCGCCGGCGATCACCACCATTCCCGTCGTGACGAGCGTTTCGCAGGCGACGCGGCTGTGCGGGTCTCCCGCCAGGGCGGCATCCAGAACGGCATCGGAAATGCCGTCGCACATTTTGTCGGGATGGCCTTCGGTGACCGATTCGGATGTGAAAAGGCTCTGTTTGCTCGAACTCATGGTGATCGTTTCCTCGTGTCGTGGATGGTTACAGCCGGTTCGGAAGGCCCCGACGGGTCCCGGCCTGCAGAACCCGGGCGGCGAGCTTCGCGAACTGCGGGCTGAGATAGTACGGAGCCGTCAGACAAGTTCAAGAATTTCCGGTGCGATTTCCTCGATCAGGCCGCGGCATTGGCTGCGGAGGTCGTCGCTGTCGGAGAACCGGTCGATCCGGCCGGCCAGGTCCTCCGCCTGCGAATAACGAAGGTTGCGGATGACATCCTTCACCATCGGGACCGCCGTCGGACTTACACTGAGTTCATCGACGCCGAGCCCCACCAACAGTGGAACGAGCAGAGGATCGGCGGCCATCTCGCCGCAAATGCCCGTCCAGATCCCGTGTTGATGCCCCACGTCGATAGTGGTTTGGATCAACTTGATAATCGCCGGATGGGTGGGCTGATACAGGTCCGACACCCGTTCATTCACCCGGTCCACGGCCAGGGTGTACTGCACGAGGTCATTGGTCCCCAGGCTGAAGAAGTTCACATGCGGGGCAATGAGGTCCGCCGTGAGCGCGGCCGAGGGCACCTCGATCATAACGCCCACGTCGATATTCTCATTGAACGCCTCCCCCCGTTCGCGGAGTTCCTGTTTGGCTTCTTCGAGCATCTGGTTGGCCTGCAGGACCTCGTTTACATTGCTGATCATGGGGTACATGATTTGCACGTTCTCATGCACGCTGGCCCGCAGAATCGCCCGGAGCTGAGTCTTGAAAATCTCGGGTTGAGCGAGGCAGAAGCGGATGGCGCGCCAGCCCATGAAGGGGTTTAACTCCTCCGGGATTCTGATCTGGGAGAGGAATTTATCCCCGCCGAGGTCGAGGGTGCGGATAATCACGGGGTCCGGCTCGAGACGGGATGCGACATCCGAGTAGACCTTGGCCTGCTCGTCTTCGTTGGGCAGGCTGTTCTGGGACAAAAACAGAAATTCCGTGCGGTACAGGCCCACCCCCCGCGCCCCGTGCGACAGGACGGCATCCACATCGGTGGGCAGCTCGATGTTGGCCGAAAGAATGACATTGTACCCGTCGGAGGTCTCCGCGGGCCGCTCCCGCAGATTGGCCAGCTCGGACTGGATGCTCTGCCGCTCCTGGGCCAGCGTCCCGTACTCGGACAGCTTTTCCGGGGACGGGTGAATGATAAAGACGCCCTTGTTTCCATCGATCAGCAGGGTATCTCCCGAACTGACCCGGGTGCTGACATCGTGCAGACCCAGCACGGCGGGGATTTCCAGGGCCCGCGCCATGATGGCGGTATGAGAGGTCGGGCTGCCCAGGTCCGTCGCCAGGCCGATGACCTTGTCTTTGTCGAGCGAGGCGGTATCCGACGGGGCCAGGTCGTGGGCCACGATGATGCACGGTTCTTCCAGGCTGGCCAGGGCCTCCGTGCTCTCCCCCGCCAGGTTGCGGAGGATGCGCCGCGACACGTCCCGCACGTCCGCCGCCCGTTCGCGGAGGTAGTCGTCGTCCACGCGCATCAGGGCCTGGGCGTACTTTTCCGTGACGAGTTTCAGAACCGCGTCGACATTGAGCTTGCGCTCGTGGAGGGTGCGAATGACTTCTTCCACCAGCGACCGGTCGTCCACCACGAGCAGGTGGGCATCGAATATACTGGCGTTGTCCTGCCCGATGGCCTCGCTCACCCGCTGCTGGATGGAGTGGAGCTGCTTGCGGGTGGCGATCAGGGCGTCTTCGAGCCGGGCGACTTCGCGCGGGATTTCCTCTTCGGCGATCTCCCGCTCCACGATGGTGTCTTCATCGCTGGTCAGGGTAAAAGCCGTCCCCACGACGACGCCGGCGGCGACGCCGGTGCCTTTCAGGATTACCTCCTGCGTGCCGGCAGTCGGTTCATCGTGGGATGGGGAGTCGGCCACGGTCAGTCCTCGAAGAAATTGTTTTCGAAGAGCTCTTCAATGGCATTCAGAGCGTCTTCGGCATCCGGTCCCTGGGCCGACATTTTTACCACAGCCCCGCTGTGGCCTTCAATAGTCAGAAGACCCATGATCGACTTGGCCGAGACTTCGACTCCCTTGTGCTCAATCGTAATTTCACTCTGGTACTGGGCCGCGGTCTTCACCAGCAGCGCAGCGGGACGGGCGTGCATGCCGTACTGGTTCCGTATGGTCATGTCCCGGCTCACGGATGCGCCGTCCTGCTTTTTCTGTTGCTTATCCCGGGCGCTCATTCGTGCCCCTTTCTCGAAAGGATCTGTACCAGCTTTTCATCCAGTTCCTTGGCCGCGTCGTGGCCAAGCTGCTTTAATTTATGGTTCAAAGCGGCCACTTCGATCAAGTGCGCAATATCCCGTCCCGGTCCCACCGGCAGCGTGAGGCAGGGAATCGATGTCCCCAGGACATTCCGCATGCGGGGCATGAGGCCCGTCCGGTCCAGTTCCGTGCCCGGGTCCGCGGGCACCAGCCGGATGATGACATCCAGCCGCTTGGAGTCCCGCATGGAGGCCACGCCGAACAGGCTCGGCACGTGGATGATGCCCATCCCGCGAATTTCCATATGGTACCGGGTCACGGCCACGGCTTCCCCCACCACGGTCCCGGCGCTGCTTTTCCGCAGAATGGTCACATCATCCGACACCAGGCTGTGGCTGCGTTCAATCAGGGCCAGGGCCGTCTCGCTCTTCCCGATGCCCGGCTCGCCCTCGATCAGCACGCCGATCCCCTGGATATCCACCATGGTGCCCTGCGTGCGGACGCGGGGGCTCATCAGGCTCTCCAGGATGATCGTTCCTTCGTTGATGAAGTTCATGGTGATCATGGAGGTGCGCAGAAGCGGAACGCCGAAGGATTCCGACAATTCCGCCATGCCGCTGGGGGCATGCCGGTTGCGGGTGACCACGACGCAGGGAATCTGGCTCTCAAACAGCCTCCGCACGCGGGCATTCCGGTTGGCCTCCGAAAGGCTTTTCAGGTAGCTCAATTCGGCGAGCCCGATGACCTGGATACGCCGGTGGGCAAAATATTGGAAAAACCCGGCCAGCGCCAACCCCGGCCGGTTCAAAGAGCCTTCGCGGATGATATTCCCCACCGAGTCCTTTCCGGCCACGACCTCGACCTGCAGCCGTTCCTGTCCGACATCCAGGAATTCCTGCACCGTCACCGGGGATTTCGCATGTTGTTCGGCCATGGGGGAGGGTCCGGGGGGATTGATTCAGACGGGTTCTTCGTTGGCTTGCTCTCGCTGGGAGACCGCGTATTCCACGTCCGCGAGCTTCTCCCGGGACTTGTGGTTCTGTTTTTTGTCCCGCGCGCGGCGCAGTTGTTTGGCGACCTTCTCCACCGCCCGGTCGATGGAGGCATACATCTCGTCGGACTCCTCCAGGGCCTCTGCATGCAGATGATTTTTCCCCTGGACGATGACTTCCGCCCGGCGCCGGTGCTTCTCGATATCGAGGATCACCCGCACGTGCTCGATGCGGGTAAAGGGAGCAAAATCGTGCTGGATCTTGTCCAGGGCGTGATTGCGAATGGCGTCGGTGATATCGAGATGTCTTCCGGTCACACTTATCTGCATCGTGCGCCTCCTCTGGTTACATGCTGAACCGGGGACCCAGATAGAGCTCCCGGCTCACTTCGTCGTTGATCAGGAAGGAACTGGTTCCCTCCCGCAATACTTTTCCTTCGCAAATCAGGTAGGCCCGGTCCACCACGGCGAGCGTCTCCCGAACGTTGTGGTCTGTTATCAGAATACCCAGACCCCTCTCCTTGAGTTCAATAATGATCTGCTGCACGTCGTAGACGGCCAGGGGGTCCACCCCGCTGAAGGGCTCGTCGAGCAGGATCACGGACGGGCTGGTGACCAGCGCGCGGGTGATCTCCAGGCGCCGGCGCTCCCCCCCGCTGAGGGTGTACGCCTTCTGGCGGGCCAGGTGGCTGATCTTCAACTCATCGAGGAGAAATTCCAGGCGTTCGCGGCGGTCGGCCGAGGAGAGCGGGAGCGTTTCCAGGATGGCGAGGATGTTTTCCTCGACAGTCAGACTGCGGAAAATCGAGGGCTCCTGGGAGAGGTACCCCATGCCGAGCCGGGCCCTCTTGTACATGGGCATGCCCGTAATCGGGCGGTCATTGAAGAATACATCGCCCTCCGAGGGGGGAACCAGCCCTACGATCATGTAGAAGCTCGTCGTTTTCCCCGCTCCATTCGGGCCGAGCAGACCGACAATCTCCCCCCGGTTGACGTTGAGATTAACGCCGTTTACGACCCGGCGACCGTGGTAGACCTTGGCCAGTTCGTCGGTCCGGATCAGGGCTCCATTTTCCTCCACACTTACTCTCCAATTCGCAATCGATTGGGGTCGCGTCCCGTATCGGGGTAGAGTACCAGCCGGGCGCGGGGCTCGCAAATCATTTTGTTTTCGTCCCGGAAGAACCGAATGGTCTCGCCGGAGAGCATGTCGCGGCCCTGCCGGACCCGGGGGTTGTCCCGCAACTCGATTTCCCCGCTTTCGATATCGTAGTCGGCCTCCCCGGCCCAGGCCTGCTTTTCGCCCTGCTCGATATGCACGGCGCCGCGGGCCTCCACCCGTTCGGCGTCCCCGTCCTCGGTAAAAAACACCGTCAGCAGATCCGTGGTCAGGCGCATGCGGGCATCGTCCACCACCACATTTTCCTCGAACACCGCATGGTTTTCGTCCTGGTCAAACGTGAGTTTTTCGGAGGTGATGACGGTCACGCTGCCTTCATCTGCGTCCTGGGCGCCTGCGGGGAGCCCGGGGGCGCACAGCAAAAGCACGAGAAAGAGGACGGTCCGGTCAAAACGGGGAAGGTTCATGGGCTATCTCCTGATTCGATCGACAAATCGACATTTCGCAGCACGACCTTGGCGTCCCGCTGAATGTGAAAGGTCTGGTTTTCGGCATCAAAACTGTACCCCTCGCCGGTGACCACGAGGTCTTCCCGGGTGATGCGCACATCCGCCTCCGATTCGGCCTGTTTGCTGCTGCGGTTGTAGAGACAGCGGGGGGATTTGACCCGGAGCGTGATGTCGCCCTCATCATTGTAGTATTCCAGCTTCAGGTTCTGGATCTCCACCCGTCCGTCTGCGCGCAGGGTGGCGACATCCCCGAAGAGCTGGGAGGTCATGTTCATGTCCTCATCGTACTCGGGCACCTGGAATCCGCGGAGGGTCTGCCCGGCCTCGTCCTGGGCAAACGACGGGCACAGGGCCGTCCCGACCAGCGCGGCCACGCCGACGAGACGCCGCAGCCCGGGTGTTGCGTGCATAACGTTCATAAGCATGATCCTGAGGCAAAACACCATTTTCGACAACCTATTCTTCACGCCGTCCATCCACGGCGCCGGTGATGGCGGAGAGGGTCCGCCAGATCCGGCGCATCGACTTCAGGGGCACTGTATTGGCCCGGTCGGACAGCGCCTCCTCCGGGCGGGGGTGCGTCTCCATGAAAACCCCGTCCACCCCGACGGCGGCGGCCGCGCGGGCCAGGGCCGGGGCCCAGCGCCCCTCTCCGGATGTCTCGGTCCCGCTCCCCCCGGGGAGTTGAACACTGTGGGTGGCATCAAACACAATGGGATAGCCGAATTCCCGCATCACCAACAGGCTTCGCATATCCGCCACCAGGTTATTGTACCCGAATGAATGGCCGCGCTCGGTCAGCAGGATGCGGCGATTGCCCGTCATTTCAACCTTTTCCACCACCTGTTTCATGTCCCAGGGCGCCAGGAATTGTCCTTTCTTGAGATTCACGACGGCCCCGCTCTCCCCCAGGGCGGTCACCAGGTCGGTCTGGCGGCACAGGAACGCCGGCAATTGCAGGACATCCACCACATTCGCGGCGAGACGGGCTTCCTCCACGGTGTGCACATCGGTCAGCACCGGCAGCCGGGTCGTCTCCCGCACCTCCCCCAGGATTTCCAGCCCCTCGCGCACCCCCGGCCCTCTGAACGATTTTGCCGAGGTCCGGTTCGCCTTGTCGTAGGAGGCCTTAAACACCAGGGGGATCTCTTCGGCACGGGCCAGCCGGGCCAGTTTCCCGGCGGTCTCCAGGCACAGCTCCCGGCTTTCAATGACACAGGGCCCGGCGATGAGGACGAGCGGCGAGCGCCCGCCGATTCGGATGGGCCCCACTCGGATGGATCGGCTCATGATTCACCTCCGGGATCCAGGGGGGGCGCCAGCCCCCGGGCGCGGAGTTCGGCCTCGGCGGCGGCGACGTCGGCCGGGGTATCCACCCCCAGCGGCGCGTGCTCCGTTTCCACCACGCGGATTCGCCCCCCGATGTACAGGGCCCGAAGCTGCTCCAGTTTCTCCAGTTCCTCCAGCATGCACGGCGGCGTCTGCACCAGTTTTTTCAGGAAGGACGCGCGATAGGCGTAGAGCCCCAGATGCCGCATGTGAAACCCGGTGGCTCGCGTCGAATCCCCCGCCTCGCGGATAAACGGAATGGGCAGGCGCGAGAAATACAGGGCGCCGCCCGCCGCATCGCACACCACCTTCACCGCCGATGGATTCTCCAACTGCTCCAGGGTGTTGAGCGGAGTCGCCGCGGTGCCCATATCCCAGGCCTCTTCATCGATCAGCACCCGGGCCACGCTCTCCACGAGAAGCGGGTCCATCAGCGGCTCATCGCCCTGGAGGTTGACCACAATATCCGCGGAACGGCCCTCCATGGCCTCGGCAATCCGATCGGTTCCCGACGGATGCGTCGACTTGGTCATGATCACTTCCACGGGCCGGTGTCCGACCGCATCCGCGATGCGGGCGTCGTCGGTGGCCACGAGGACCTCGTCAAAAAGGGAGACCTCCAGGGCCCGGTCGATCACCCAGTCCAGCAGGGGGCGGCCGGCCACGGGGGCCAGCATTTTGCCGGGAAACCGGGTAGACCCGAACCGCGCAGGGATTACGCCGGCCATGCGGGTCATGCCAGTTCCCCCAGGAGTTCTTCCACCGTGCACGCCGCCGTCCCCAGTTTGCCGACCACCACGCCGGCCGCCACATTGGCCAGCTCCGCGGCCTCCCGGCGGCTGGCCCCGGCCGCAATAGCCAGCATGCAGGTGCCGATGACCGTATCCCCGGCCCCGCTGACATCAAATACCTCGCGCGCCCGGGTCGGCACATGGACCGGGTCCCGCCCCTGCTCCAGCAACAGCATGCCCTGGGGCCCGAGCGTCATCATCAGCATGTCCGTACCCCAGCGGCCGGCCAGGATCCGTCCCGCTTCCTGGAGCCGGTCGTCCTCCAGGGGGGGGCGCCCCGGGGTCAGATCGGGCAATCCGGCGGCGGTAAAGACCTCCATCCGGTTCGGCGACGCCACCGCGAGCCCCCCGATTTCAAGGTCGTGCGTATCCTTGGGGTCGAAGCCCACCGGGACCCCCGCCCGGGCCGAGGCCGTCAGGACACTGCTGATCACCTCGGGCCGAATGACGCCCTTGCCGTAATCCTCCAGGATCACCGCATCCGCTTCTTCGATCGCCTCGGACACCCGATCGCAGAACCGCGCCACGACATCCGGGTTGTAATCGTGGTGCGAGTCCCAGTCGACGCGGACGACCTGTTGTCGATCGGCCACGATCCGCATCTTCACCGTCGTGTGGAGGCGGCTGGTCTCCTCGATGCCCATCAGGTGCACATCCTCCGCGCCCAGGAGACGCTTCAGCACATCCCCGGGCTCATCCTGCCCCAGGATCCCCGCCACGGCGGCATTGCCGCCCAGACTGCGGACGTTCCAGGCGACGTTGGCCGCGCCCCCGGGCACGTGCTTTTCGTGCCGCACCTGGACCACCGGAACCGGCGCCTCGGGGGAAATGCGCTCCACACCGCCGTAAATATACCGATCGAGCATCAAATCGCCCACCACCAGGACCGTCTTCTCCGCGGCGGCCTCCAGCAGGGCACGGGCTCTGTCTTTCGTCAAATCCATGGTGTCGTGTCTCTCACTCCTCCTCCGGCGCCTCCCGGATCCATCGATCGTCCCCCGGACCCCGCACGGACTCCAGCTTCAGGTGGATACTGGCCACGGGGATCTTGGCGGACACCTTGGTCAGCAGGCGGCGCTCATCCCGGGAGACCCAGAGGGTCATCTTTCCCTTCCTCACAAACAGGCCCTCAAAGGCCGCTTGCGGCTCAATGCGAAGACTGCGGACCTTTCCGTAGTGGGGAAGCTTGATCTTCTCTATGTCCGCAGCCCGGACGTGTAAATCATAAATTTTTTCGTCCGCCATAACCTGAAAATCTTTTTTCGTGCCCGGCTCGAGCCGCTTGCGCCGCATATTGTACATAAAACTGATCAGATCCCGGGTGTCCGGCTCGATCTCGTAGGTCCGCTCTTCTCCGCTCAGTTTCGAGACCCACCGGGCCATGCCCTCCTCGCGGTCAAAGGTCGTCACTTCGTGGCAGTGGTAGGAGCCCTCCTGCAAGTGCTTGGTAAACTGCACGGGGAGGAAGGTCTCCGGGTCGATCAGGCTCTCGAGGAAGTCGTCCACCGGATAAAACGTCGCGATGACGGGATGATTCCAGGTGCGGAACCGGATCGCCAGGAGGGTCCGGCCCTCGTGTTCCACCCATTGGGTTGTGGCCTCCGAGGTCCCGACGGGAATAAAGCCCCAGTGAATGCGGTATCGGATGGTCTCCCCGACCGGGAACCACAGATCCACGCCGGGAGGGGCCTCCACCCCCGCCGCGTCC
Organism: uncultured Verrucomicrobiota bacterium; assembly: GCA_964500395.1. Classification (GTDB taxonomy): domain Bacteria; phylum Verrucomicrobiota; class Kiritimatiellia; order CAZCOO01; family CAZCOO01; genus CAZCOO01. The sequence continues at coordinate 6,152 of CAZCOO010000002.1, read as the reverse complement.
GCTGCCGGTTCCGCGCCCGCCCGGCCGGCCGTCGGCCCGAGGAGCCCCGCCGTCACCAGCACGATGCACACCGCTCGCATCATCGGGCGGGGGCTTTCCGGTTCCGGGCCCCGCTCAACAATTCAATCAGCAGGATTTCCAGCAGGCTGAAGGGGTCCATGGGGCTGGAATGCACCATCTCGTGCGTTTCCAGCAGCCTCGTCTGCATGTGCGCCAGCTCCCGCACCCCGAAGGAGGCCGCCTTTTTGGCCAGGAGCAGCGCCCGGTACGGGTGCAGGGATCGCGGGTCGAGCCGGGAATCCAGATTCTCAAAGAGCTGTTCGCCCTCCGGCGGCAGGTTCCATTGGAGTTCCTCGCGGCGCCCCCCGCCGGTGATGCGCAGCCATTGCCGCGCCTGGCACTCGCGCAGGATCAGGAGTTGACTGACGGTTCGCTCCATCATCATCAGGAGCCGTTGCGGGGGCTCCCCCTGGTCCTCCAGCCGGCGCAGCAGGGCCAGGCTGCCGGGCAGGTCCCGCTTCCCGATGGCATCCGTCCATTCAAATCCGATGGCCTCGCGCGTGGGCACCGTCACCGCCTCCATATCCGCGTGGGTGATGGGCCGGTCGCCGGCGTAGAGGGCCAGCTTTTCGATTTCGTTGTGCAGCAGGCGGGTCTCTGTCCCGACCCGGGCCACCAGGGCCGGTTCCAGGCCCGGTTCCACCTCGAGTCCGCGCTGCCGGATCACCCGCCGCACCACCTCTTCGGCGTGGGGCCCCTGTTGCCAGGGCTTGTCCGGGGCGCTGAACTCCTCCACGGCGCCGCCCTTTTTCACGGCTTTGACAAACCCGCTGCGCGCATCGGCCCGGGCGCTGCTCACCACCAGCTTCACCTCCGCCGGCAGCCCCGCCTTCACGATCCCGGTCAGATGGTCCAGGGCCGCCTTCGTGCGGGTCCGCTTGATGCTCTCCGCCGACAGGTTGAGATCGCGGAGCCATACGCACTTCTCCCCGCCGAAAAGCCCCACGGTCTGCAGCGCCTCCGCGGCCGCGGAGATCACCCGGGCAACGTCCTCGTCATCGTCGCCTTCGGCCTCCAGGATTTCCAGCCCCAGGGCCTGCCGGTCGGGCGGGCAGGCGGCCTCGACAATGCGCTTTGCATTGGAGGACACCAGGTATTCATCATTGCCGTGCACCAGGATCACCGGCGCGTCCGGCACCGTACTTGTTTGCGTCGTCATCGGTCGGCCATTCGGAGGTAGTCGGATTTCACATTGCGGAAGTCCATTGAACGCCATCCGAAGTGTCGGCGCAAGAATTTGCGCCAGCCGTTTCCCCGCTTTCCCTCAAGGGCCATTTGTCCCACCCCCTCGGGCCCGATTTCCTCCTCCAGGATTTGCACCAGATCACCGGCCTGCCGGTAAAAGGCCCGGGTTCGCGCCGGCTCCTCCGGCAGCGATCGGCATCGGGTCAAGTCCTCCAGCGGCCACCGCACCGCGGGATCGATGCCGGGTCGCTTCCGGGTCAGGTGCCGCCCGTCCCGGTCGGCAAAGGCGCGGGCCAGGCGCCAGCCATACAGCTCGGAGAGGCCCTCATCCAGCCACAGCGGAGGCGACTCCCCCCGCAGGGCGTAGAAGAGGGCGTGGGGCGCCTCGTAAAATACGGGGGCCCAGTCCGCATGGGTGTCTCCCGCCGGGTGGCGCAGGACGATCCATCCGCGCACCGTCATGGCCCGGGCGTCGGGGCGGGCCTCCAAATGGTCCAGCAGGCGCCGCCACGGCGCCCCCTCCTCGACCAGGATCGCGTGGACACCGGCGGCCGGCGGCGAAAGCCCCAACCGGCGGGAACACTCCCGAATGGCGAAATCGAGCCGCGGCACGAGCGCATCCACCCCGGCCGCGCTCTGCGCATGCACGAAGGCGTGGTCCCCCTCCGCATGCACCCACTGCGTGCCCGCGGGGGTCCCGGCGACGATGTCCGCCCCCGCGTCCGGCCAGTCAAAGCGGGGCCGGAACTCATACCCTCCCGCCCGGGCGCCGCCGATAGAGGCGATGCACAGGAGGACCGCGGCCCGGCCCCCGAGCCGCAGCCCCCACCGGCCGCCGGATTTTCCAGTCGATTCAGCCATTGACGCTCCGCACCCCGATGCGGGATACTTTTGATATGCATGCTTCAGCTTCGAATTTCGCATCCATCCTAATTCGGAACCCGGGGCGCCCGCAAGCCGGATGCCCCGCAGGCGGCTGTGCCGGCGCCTCGTTCGTCCGGCCTGTCCGGGCTTGACGAAGCGCACCCCCTTTTGCCGGCACACGCGTATGGCCGTTTATACCATTCACTTTGATAATTTGCGCGAGGCGCAGGAACTCACCGGACTCCACCACCGGCTTCTTCCCCGGATGGAAGAAGACCTGGGCGTGCGGCTCGTCGCCCGGGACACCTGGCTGCAGGTCGAGGGCGAAGACGATGCGGTCCTGCGCGCCCGCACATTCTTTGAGTTCCTCCGCCGCGTCCGGCACAAGGGGGCGACCCTGGACCGCCACGGGATCCTCTACACCCTCCGGGTGATGGGCGAAGGCCGCATGGAAGACCTCCACCGGATGTATTCCTGCCGCATCCAGGTCAGCCCGGAAAAACCGGTGATCCTCCCGCGCACGCTCGGACAGCAACACTACATCCAATCCATCCGGGACCGGGACCTGGTCTTCGGGCTGGGGCCGGCGGGAACCGGCAAGACGTACCTGGCCATGGCCATGGCCATTTCCGCCCTGGTGGCCGGCGAGGTCAGCCGCGTGATCCTCACCCGTCCGGCCATCGAGGCGGGCGAGGCCCTGGGCTTTCTGCCCGGGGACATGCATCAGAAGATCATGCCCTACCTCAAGCCGCTCTACGATGCCCTCCACGACATGATGCCGGCCGAACTCATCGAAAAGCACACCGAGCGGGGCGTGATCGAAGTGGCCCCCCTCGCCTACATGCGCGGCCGCACCCTGAACCACGCCTTTGTCATTCTCGACGAGGCGCAGAATACCACCGGCGAGCAGATGCTGATGTTTCTGACCCGCCTCGGATTCGATTCCAAGTGCGTGGTGACCGGCGACCTGTCCCAGATCGACCTGCCGGCCTCCAGGCAGTCCGGCCTGAAGGAAGCCCGCAGCCTGCTCACGGGCATTCGGGACATCAACATTGTGGAATTCGGCGAGGCCGATGTCGTGCGGCACGAACTCGTGCAAAAGATTATTCGCGCCTACCGCGTCGGGCGGTCCGATCCCGCCGAACCCCCTGCGCCCTCCGCGGCCCCCTCCTCCCCCCCGGAACCGGACGTGTAACCGCATGACCGCCACGATTTCAAAATCCCGAACCCGGCGCTCCAAGGCGCTCTCCCGCAGCGGACCGGCCCTCAACCGGCCCCGCGTCCGCATCCCGCTGCCCGTCTACTTCATAGCCGCCGGGCTGTGGGCCATCGTCGTGCTGCTGCTCTACGGGGGCGGGGAGATCAAGCTCACCAACCTGGCCGTCGGGCAGCGCGCCCCGGAAACCGTCATCGCCGAGGTCGATTTCCAGTGCGAAGACGTCGCCCGCACCGAGTTGAACATGCAGCAGGCTGCCAACAGCGTCCTCCCCGTATTCGCCCTCGACGACCACAACGGGCCCGCCCTGCGGTCCGTCCGCCGCCTCTTCAGCGAACTGTCGGCCTACCGGTCCTCCACCAATTCCGATCCCGCCGCCGACGGCCTCGACGAACAGCTTCCCACCGCCGCCGCCGAGGACCAGCCGCTCGCGCCCCGGGATCTCCTCCGCCTCATACCCGAGGGGACCGAGACCCAGGTGCTGGCCGCGGTCACCGGCGCGCTGCAGCAGGTGTGGAACCAGGGCATCCTCTCCCGCACCGAAAAGGCCACCTCCTTCCAGGATGTCGCCCTCTACCGCGGGATCTGGTTGAAAGACCCCGCCACCGGCGACCTGGTGCGCACCCCGATCGAAGAGCTGCTCATGCCCGACCAGGCCCTGGACCGGGTCGTGCGCGAGGTCCGCCGCCGCCCGCCCGCCGGCCTCCCCGCCGAAGACGGGCTGCGCCTGCTGCTGGCCCCCTACGTCACCCCCAACCTCGTGTACCAGAACGAGCAGACCGAAGCGCTCCGCGAGCAGGCCCGGAGCGCGGTCGATCCCGTGGAAATCAAGGTGCGCGCGGGGAGCACCCTGGTGGAGGCCGGGGAACGGATCACCCCGCAGATCCTGGAGCAGCTCCGCGAACACAACCGCAAGCTCAGCTCGCTCATCTCCCCCTACGACCGCGCCCTGCGCACCTCCGGCAATGCCGGCCTCCTGCTCCTCATGCTCATCAGCTTTGGCGGCATGCTCCACGTGCTCGCCCCGCACCGGCTCCGCTCCAAATCCTCCATCCTGCTCATGGCACTGATCTCCCTGGTCACCATCCTGGCCGCCAAAGGGCTCCTGGTCGCCTCCAACACCACCCGCATCGTGGACCCCTCGGTCGTGGAGTATCTCGTCCCCCTCGCCCTGAGCCCCATGCTGGCCACCATTCTCATCGGCGGGCCCGCGGCCGTGGTGGTCGGGTTCTGGAGCAGCCTGGCCTCGTCCCTGCTGCTGGGCACCAGCTTTCTGGTCTTCATCATGGGCCTCGCCGTGACCATGGCCGCCGTCCTGGCCACCCGGGATGTGGCCCGGCGTTCGCGCGTTTTCCGGGCCGGTCTCTGGGCCGGTCTCACCATGACGCTGTTCGTGGTGTGTATGGCGCTCTACAACCAGCACCCCGTCTCGGTCCTCCTCGGGCAGGCCACCGCCGCCCTCGCCAGCGGGATTGCCGCCGCCCTGCTCACCCTCCTCCTCCTGCCGCCCTTCGAGTACCTCTTCGGCATCACCACCGACATCCGCCTGCTGGAACTGTCCGATATGGGCCACCCCCTGCTGCAGCGCATGGCCATCGAGGCCCCGGGGACCTACCACCACAGCCTCATGGTCGCCAACCTCGCCCAGTCCGCCTGCCAGGAAATCGGCGCCAACGCCCTCCTCGTGCGGGTCTGCGCTTATTTCCACGATATCGGCAAGCTCACCAAGCCCGAGTGCTTTATCGAAAACACCCAGTACCAGCGCAATCCCCACGACGAACTCTCCCCCAGCATGAGCACCCTGATCATCATTTCCCACGTCAAGGAGGGCATCACGCTGGCCCGCCGCCACAAGCTGCCGCCCCCCATCATCCAGGGCATCCGCGAACACCACGGAACCAGTACGGTGTCCTATTTCTATCACCGGGCCATCCAGCAGACCGAAGCCAAAACCAACGGGGACGCCGAGAAAAAGAAAGAAGCGGGGGCGCAAATGCCCGATCCCCAGGACTTTCGCTACCCCGGACCAAAGCCCACCACCCCCGAGATGGCGGTCCTCCTCCTGGCCGATTCCGTGGAGGCGGCCTCCCGCTCCATGGAGAAACCCACCCCCAGCCGGATCCAGAACCTCGTGGAAAAGATGGCCGAGGCCAAACTCAAAGACGGCCAGCTCGACAATTGCGGGTTGACCTTCAATCAATTGTCCCGCATCAAGGCATCCCTGATCTTTACCTTGACCAATATGCTGCACGGCCGCGTCCCCTACCCCGACAATGAATCTGACTCTTCTGATGAGCCAAACCGCGATTCCGCTGCGAAGGAAACCGCTCGAAACCCTCGCGCAGTGGCTGGCGACACACATTCTGAATCCTGATCCCGCAGAGTGGAGCGATGTCACCTTTTCCTTTCTGGATGATTCCGACATGGCGGAGGCCAACCGCACCGCCTTCGGCCGGGACTACCCGACCGATGTCATCGCCTACCGCTACGATGCCATCCCCGGAGAGGCCGCGGGCACAGCCGGCGGCGACGTCCTCGTCAATGCGCAGTGTGCCCTCGCCCGCCGGCCCGACCGCCCCGATCACGAACTCGCCCTCTACATGGCCCACGGCCTCCACCACCTCACCGGCGCCGAGGATGATACGCCGGAACGGCGGGCGGACATGCTCGCCGCCGAATCCGCCTGGATCTCGGCCGCCGAGGAGGCCGGCCTCCTGCACCGCGGCGCCCTCTACCCACCCCCTCCCCATGACAAACCATGAATGACCTCTTTACCGATATCGCCTGGCAGCATGTGGGGGCCTCCCTGCTCTGCATTGTCTTCGGC
>CAZCOO010000001.1:19402-50966 GCA_964500395.1 uncultured Verrucomicrobiota bacterium | reverse complement strand
GGCTCCGGCGGGCACAGGCTCCCCGGAGAACCGGGGAAGCCTGTCCTACAAAGGGCGTCCTACAAAGGGTGCCGGGGTTCGTCCGGCTCCCTCCGTCCCCTGCTCCTGATTAGCATGAGGAACTTCTTCCCCGGTTGCAGCGTCGGCTCTGGCCCGAGCCGTCCGTTTCCCGACCCCCTCCGGTGCGCATGCAGAGGTGTTGTTTTCAGTCGCGTGGGCTCTCGGCAGCGCGAGCGGACGATCGTGTCACAAATCGACTAAAATGTGACAAGATGGCGCACTTAGACCCCGATTTACGGATGTGTTACCCCCTAAAGGGCAACATCTTATGTCATACTACCCGCCTTGGCATGAGGTCTGCTTCCTATTCCTTCGCGAATGTTTTTCTATTGAACTGAATTGAAAGTGTGAACAGCGAGGAAGAAGACCATGCAACTCGATCGATTGACCATTAAGTCTCAAGAAGCGGTGCATCATGCCCGTCGACTGGCGGAGGAAAAGCGCCACAGCGAAATTGACGTGGAACACCTGGTGCTGGCGCTTCTGGACCAGGAAGAGGGTGTGGTGCGCCCTCTGCTGCAGCGCCTCGGGGTGGATCCCGGAACGCTTCGAGGCGAAGTGTCGGGGCTGTTGGATAAAAAACCCACGGTCGAAGGGGGCGCCACCGAGCGGTACATCTCCCAGAACCTGAAAAGCCTGTTGGACAAGGCCTTTGAGCTGGCCTCGCAACTCCAGGACGAATACGTGAGCACCGAACACCTGTTCCTGGCGGCTGTGGACCAGGAGGGCACGGACATTGCCGGGATCGCGAAGCGGCACGGATTGACGCATGACGGCGTGATGCAGGCCCTGCAGGCGGTGCGCGGGCAACAGCGGGTGACGGATCCTTCGCCGGAAGACAAGTACGAAACTTTGAAGAAATACGGGCAGGACCTGACGGAAGCGGCACGCAAGGGGAAACTGGACCCCGTCATCGGCCGGGACGCCGAGATCCGCAGGGTGATCCAAGTGCTGTCCCGGCGCACCAAGAACAACCCTGTATTGATTGGCGACCCGGGGGTGGGGAAGACCGCCCTGGCCGAGGGGTTGGCCCAACGGATTGTGGAAGGCGATGTGCCGGAGGGATTGAAGGACAAGCGGGTGGTGGCGCTCGATCTGGGCTCCATGCTGGCCGGGGCGAAATACCGGGGCGAATTTGAGGACCGCTTCAAGGCGTTCATGAAGGAGGTGATCGGCGCGGAGGGGCAGATCATCCTGTTTATCGACGAGCTGCACACCCTGGTGGGGGCCGGCAGTGCCGAGGGGGCCGTGGATGCCTCCAATATGATCAAGCCCCCGCTGGCTCGGGGCGAATTGCGCTGTGTCGGGGCCACGACGCTCGATGAATACCGCAAGTACGTGGAGAAGGATCCGGCGCTGGAGCGTCGCTTCCAGCCGGTGTTTGTCGACGAACCCAGCGTGGAGGATTCCATCGCCATTCTGCGCGGGTTGCGCGAGCGGTACGAGGTGCATCACGGCGTCCGCATCCAGGACAGCGCCCTGGTGGCGGCGGCGCAGCTCTCCAACCGCTACATCAGCGACCGGTTTCTGCCGGACAAGGCGATCGACCTGGTGGACGAGGCCGCCAGCCGCATCCGCATGGAAATCGACTCCATGCCCACGGAGATCGATGAGGTCCAGCGGCGCATCGTACAGCTCGAAATCGAACGCGAGGCCCTGCGCAAGGAAACGGACGAGGCCTCGCGCAAGCGGCTGCAGGAGCTGGAGAAGACCCTCTCCAATCTGCGCGAGCAGATCCACTCCATGAAGCATCACTGGGAAAAGGAAAAAGAATTGATTGATGAGATCCGCAGCCTCACCCAGGCGGTGGACCTGTTGCGGATGGAGGAAGACAAGGCCAAGCGAAACAACGACTATGAGCGGGCGGCGGAGATCATGTACGACCGTCTTCCCAAAACGGAACGGCAGATCGAAGAGGCCAAACACCGGCTGGAGGATCTCCAGCAGGAGCAGCAGATGCTGAAGGAGGAAGTCGGCGCCGAAGACGTGGCGGAGGTGGTGGCTTCCTGGACGCATATCCCGGTCAGCCGGTTGCTGGAAGGGGAGAAAGACAAACTCCTGCGCATGGAGGACCGTCTGCACAAGCGCGTGGTGGGGCAGGAACCGGCCGTGGTGGCGGTGTCCAACGCGGTGCGCCGGGCCCGGTCCGGCCTGCAGGACCCCAATCGGCCCATCGGATCGTTCATGTTTCTCGGCCCGACCGGGGTCGGCAAAACCGAACTGGCCCGCGCGCTCGCGGAATTCCTGTTTGACGACGAACACGCCATGAGCCGGATCGACATGTCGGAGTTCATGGAGAAGCACAGTGTCAGCCGGCTGATCGGCGCGCCGCCGGGGTACGTGGGATATGAAGAGGGCGGGGTGCTGACGGAGCATGTCCGGCGCAAACCCTACTCGGTGATTCTCTTCGATGAAATCGAGAAGGCGCACACCGATGTCTTCAACATCATGCTGCAAATCCTCGACGACGGACGCCTGACGGACGGACACGGCCGGACCGTGGACTTCACCAATACCCTGGTCATCATGACCTCCAATATCGGCGGCGGGGTCATTCACGAAACCCTGGAACGGAATCCCGGCCTGCAACCGGAGGATACGGCCTACCGGGAGATGGAAGAGAAGGTGTTCGGGATGCTTCGGTCCGCGTTCAAGCCGGAGTTTCTCAACCGGCTCGACGAGACCATCATCTTCCACAGCCTGAACCGCGACCAGCTCAAGCACATTGTGGATATTCAACTGAAGCGGGTGACGGGTTATCTCCGGGACCGGGAGATCGAGCTGGAGTTGACCGACCGGGCCAAGGAATCTCTGGCGGTGCAGTCATACGATCCGTCTTTCGGGGCCCGTCCGCTGAAGCGGGCGATCCAGCGGCGAGTCGTGGATCCCCTGGCACAGGAAATTCTCCAGGGCCGCGTTCAGAGCGGCTCGCGGGTGCGGGGGGACCTCCCGGATCCCGAGTCGGAGGAAATCCGGTTTGAAGTCCTCGACGGATGTCCGTAGGATGATGAGTGAGGTGCAAACGAATGGGTACGTTTCTGTCAGCATTGATCATTCTGGGAATTCTCGCCGGTATCTTTTATGTCACGCAGGATATCTGAGGTGAGTTCTGCCCGCAGCCTGGAAAGGGGCGCACGCCACAATGACATCTCCCGATGATATCCGCGTACATGTGAAAGGGCTCATTCCGACGCCGACGGGGTGCGGCGTGTTTCTCAGCGATGAAGGGAAGGTCATTGCCATCTTTGTGGACCACACCGTAGCGGCGGCGATCACCATGTTCATGCACGGGGTGCAGAAGCCCCGTCCTCTCACGCACGACCTCATGGCCAGCATCTTCCTGGGGCTGGGCATCGATGTGGAAAAGATCGTGGTCAATGATCTCAAGGAAGACACCTTCTACGCCCGTCTGTACCTGAGCCAGAAGAATGAGCTGGGACACAAGGTGGCGGAGATCGACGCCCGGCCCAGCGACGCCATCGCGCTCGCCCTGCAGCAGGATGCGCCGATCTACGTCAACCGGGGTGTCTGGGAGCAGGCGGAGGATATGACGTGGGCCCTGGAGCAGGCCGCGTCCGAGTCGGATGAATCCGACGAATCCACAGGCGGGGACACCGGCCTGGACGACCTGATGCCGCCCGAATAGCCCGCCGGTGCTGCCCTGTCGGGTGCGAAAGGGGCGTGTTTCCCGCGGCTCTCTCGCCTTTCCAGTCTTTTCCCATCTTTAGGCGCGAAGTCCAGGAATCTCCCGAACCTGATTCCGGCAGGTCCGGGCGAACCCTTTTGCCTGAGTGACCCGCTCCCCCCCCAACTGGAAATCGGGGCCGCAATCTTCACCCCGCACCCTTGTCGCTGAGAACGGCGCGGCCGGCGGGGCGGCCATGATTTACCGAAGTCTCGTGGGCGGCTAACAATCCTCAAACAGCATGTGGTGTTAATTGCATTCAACAACCACAACAGCTTGGGGTTGACCCGCAAATCGGATGTCATGAGCGATTTTCTGCAGAGAGCACTGCCACTCGGCCGCCTGCTGCAAACAGGCCTGGAGGTCGATCGCCGTTTGTTTGAGGTCGCCTACGGATTTCGCGGGCACCGCATGGTCTCCTGGGTCATGTGGCTCTTTGCCAAGAGCGGTGACGGTCCGTACTACGCGGCCCTGGCCCTGTGGTTGATCTGGGCCCGCGTCCCGGGAGCGGTGGACTTCTTCTTTACGGGTCTGGTGGCGTTTTCGTTTGAACTCACGCTGTACTTCATTCTGAAGAACTCCTTCCGCCGCGCCCGCCCCTACAATGCGCTTTCTCACATCACCAACACCATCAACCCCCTCGACCGATACAGCTTCCCCTCCGGTCACGCATCCGCCGCTTTCGTCATGGCCACGTTGGTTCACGCTTTCTTTCCCGCATTCGGCATCGCGGCATTTGCCTGGGCCTGTGCGGTCGGCTATTCCCGCGTCTATCACGGCATTCACTACCCCGCGGATATTCTGGCCGGAATGGGGCTGGGCATCGGGGCAACCTCGGTGGTGCTCCACGTGCTGGGAGGGTGACGTGAACGCGGAGGAGGAGCGACGATGCAGAAAACCATGACGAAAGATCGAGTGGCCCGGGCCGTGCGGAATATCAGCAGCAGCCATGTCTGGCGTCCGCGCGACATGGTGAACTGGCATCGGCTGGTGCAGCCCCTTCGCAGCATCAACCAGACCGAAATCGACCTGGATCTGTTCGGGCTGGTCTACGACCTTTGCACGAGCCTTTCGATCGACTACGAGGCCTACACGCCGCTGGTATTCCGCGCCGATCTGCCTTTGCCGTCCGTCCCCCCGCTCGGCCGCGGAACAACCACCGACCAGCCCCGGATCGGACTGTTTGTGGACGCTCCCAACCACATCAGCGGCGTGGCCACGACCCTGACCAACTGGACGAATGCGGCGATCCAACGCGGATTCGGGATGCAGGTATTGCATGCCGGCGGGAAAACCGGATCGCCCAATTCAGTGTGCTTCCAGCCCGTGGGCACTCTGCAGCTCGATGCCTATGACGGGCTGTCGCTCCACGTTCCCAAAGTGCGGCAGGCCATGAAGTATGCCGCCCAGCAAGACTTTGACGTGATTCACATCTCCACGCCCGGGCCCATGGGGCTGCTCGGTCTGCTGGTCGCCCGCACGTTCAATATCCCGGTGGTGGGGACCTACCACACGGACTTTCCCCGCTATGCCGTGGAACTGACCGGCGATCCGTCCCTGGAGGAGACGACCTGGAACTACATGCGCTGGTTCTACGGCAACATGGAGCTTCTGGCGGCCCCGTCGGAGGCGACCCGGCGGGACCTGGTCGCGCACGGCTTTGAGGCCGACCGCATCGAGGTGGTCGGTCGCGGCGTCGATGCCTCGCTGTTTACGCCCCGGAAACGGGATGCTTCGCTTCGGGAGGCCTGGGGGCGCCGCTGCGCGCACACCCTGATGTACGTGGGGCGGGTGTCCGAAGAAAAGAATCTGGCGGTGCTGACCCGGGCGTACAAGAGGCTGGCCGCGGAACGGGCGGATACCTGCCTGGTGGTGGTCGGGGACGGGCCCTACCTCGAGACCATGCGCGAGGAACTCGCCGGTCTGCCCGTGGTTTTCACCGGGTTCCAGAAGGGCGAGGCCCTGGCCCGGATCTATGCGTCGGCCGACCTGTTCGTGTTTCCCAGCCAGACCGACACCCTGGGGGTCGTCCTGCTCGAAGCGCAATCCTCCGGCCTGCCGGTGATCGTCTCGAACCAGGGCGGGCCGCAGTACGTGGTGGATCACGACCGGTCGGGTCTGGTGCTGCCGGATATGGCGCCCGCTCCCTTGTGTGAGGCCATTCACGGGGTCCTCGATGAACCGGGACGTCTGGGGCGGATGAAACAGGCGGCCCTGGCGCATGCGGCCCGCTTCACCCTGGATGAATCCTTCAACCGCTTCTGGGATCTGCACCGCCGCTGCTGGCGGCCGAACCGGGCGCGGCAGGAGCAGGCGCGCCGGATGGTCCTCGAGTCCTGAGCCGCCGCCGGGGGCGCGCGGGATCGAGAGCAGCCGCGTCCCCGGGCGTTATTTAAAGATGGAATCCAGCCCCATGGCCTGTTCGTGGGCGAAGTCGGGCACCAGGCGGCGCCGCCGCACGAGGCGGACCAGCGGATACAGGACGGTGAGAAGGCGCAGGATAAACAGCTTGTCGAGCACCCGGTAGCCGCGTTTGTCCCGGAAGCAGAGCGCCAGCAGCACGCGGAGGGTCGACCGCTTGATCCGGAATTTCCGGAAATTCAGGTGGATGCTGTAGCCGTCCGGGTATTTCCGGTTGTACTCGTCCCGCAGCCTGTGCAGCTCGTGGGCAATCTCCGGTGTGTAGGGCCGGAGGAAGTATATCCGGGCCTTCGCGAGAATGGCGAGCGTGTCATACATGAACCGGAAATCTTCCGCCGGCAGGTTGAGTTCCCCGGCCATTGCCGCCATGCGGTTGATATCCGTCAGCCCGTCTTCGGCCTGCCGGATGGCGCGCTCGCCGTCCGATATATACAGCCGGAGGACCTTGCGCATGGTGTGATTGATCAGGATGTGGTCCCAGAAATTCCAGAGCATGGGGGGCATGCGGAGGCGGCGGAAAAAGATTTTCCGCTCCGAGAACTCGGGAATGTAGAGCAGCTTTTTGATGACCTCCTCGGAGGTCGTCATCAGCGTGACCCAGGTCTCCAGGTTTGTGTCCGGCGGCAGATAGCGCCGGCCGTACTCCCGCAGAGCCTCCCGCGCCGACATCCCGTCCCGGAACAGGCGGACGCAGACATATGCGTTTGCCGCGTTCCAGAGGCCCTCCTTCTGCAGCAGGGTGAGACGGCGGAACCGGGTCCACCCGCCGGTCTGGCACCAGGCCGAGACACCGATGACATTGCGGGCGTGCTGCAACCGGTGGGCGTAGTGCTCGTAATCGGCCCCGATGAAGGAGGGGAACTCCCCAAAGCCCTCGTATTCGCGCCGGGCCTGCAGTTCGATGATCTTCTGGTGATCGGAATAGAAGAACAGCTTGTTGAGAGGCAGGTAGCGGAAGAAATCACTCTCCCCGTACTTGAGCGAGATCACGAGGTGCGGGCTCTGGATGCCGCCGAACGTCTTGCGGAAGGTGGTGCGGTTCCAGATCAGGTCGCCGATGCGGTAGGTTCCGACCGACCAGGTCCGGAACACGAGAAGCCGATCGTGTTTTTCAAACACCGGGAGAAGGGCCTGGATGTAGCGCCGGGCCTGTGCGGGGGTGCGGACGACGAGCCGGCTGCGGAAGTCGCCTTGCGTATCCAGCCCGTCGGATTCCCCGATGCGGAAAATGACCCCCGCCACGTCGGGAAAGAGGGAGAGCAGCTCCTCGAGGGCTCCGGTCAGGTAGCGCAGGATGCGCCGATGGTCGCGGCCGATCGCCTGGCGCGTACTTCCGTGATAGAACATCAGGTCCGTGGTGAGAAAGACGTGCATGCCGTGCCGGCGCGCGATGTCGAAGAGATCGCGGTACAGGATCCGGTAGTCCCCGATTTTCCGGCGGAGCTCATCGGGATAAAGGGGGCAGTCTGCGAGATGGGCCACATCGTCCAGGGTGACGGCATTAAAGCCCATGCCCGCGGCCTCCCGGACAAACCGGGCGAAGTCGCGCCGCACCTGTTCGATCCGGGCAGAGTCCAGGCGGCCGTTCCGCTCGAGGTGGGGAAAGGGAATTTTTGACCAGTTGATGGTGTCTTTTTTATAGTCGCGAAAGAACGGACCGATGCCGTCGATCAGGAACCACTTCATGCCGGCATCCTCCCGGGTGGCCGGAGAGGGGAACTGTAGACGCAACCCGGGCCGAAACCAAGTCCGAACCGGAACCCAGGAGACCAGCCATGGCCGACATTCGCATTACACCGGCAGGAGACGACGCCTACACCGTGCAGGTGGCCGGCGGGACCGAAACCACGCACACGGTGACGCTCTCGGAAGAGGACCGCCGCCGCCTCGGGGGCGATGCCTCCGCCGAGGATCTGCTTCGGGCGTCGTTCCGGTTCCTCCTGGAGCGGGAATCCAACACGATGATCATGAGTCGATTCGACATCAACGTGATCAGTCGCTACTTCCCGGAATACGAGCGCGAAATCGGCCGGTACCTGTGAACGGGGCCGTTCCGCCGAGCCGCCCGGACCTGCCCGGAAACCTCGTCTCTCCGGCAGGCGGCGTGTGCCGGTTGCGCGGGGAGGATGCATGGGGAGCGGGAGCCTTCGGAGCGCCGCGCGGGGAGCGCCTGCACCGGGGTGTCGATATCGAAGTCCGGCCCGGGCGGCCGGTCTTTGCCCCCTTCCCGGGCCGGGTTGTGCGCCGGGCGGATCCCTACGGGGATGACGACCGGTTTGCCGGCTTGCTGCTCGCGGGGGACGGCGCCTGGGCGGGCGTGGAGGCGAAGCTTTTCTACCTGAGGGGCGAGCCCGGCCGGACGGTGAAGGCCGGCGAGGCGATCGGGCGGGCGCAGGACATCGGGGCGCGATACCCGGGGATTACCCCTCACATTCACCTGGAGATTTGCCGGGACGGCCGCGTGGTGGATCCCACGCCCTGGCTGCCCCGGCCGTGAGGAAACAGGATGCGGCCGCGCCCGGTCCGCCGGCAGGCATCCCTGCGCACCGCCTCATGGCGATCATCTTGTGCTTGTCCCCGGGGGGCAAAAGATGGCAGGCATTCGGGGTATGAAACTGAAAACCATCTATGGATGTCTGCGGGTGACCGGCTACATCACCGGCGTGAGCGGCTTGATCCTCTTTCTGGCCGGCCGGCGGCAACCCGCGGAGGGCGGCAACTGGATGCTCGCGGTCGGGGGCGGCCTGATCGGGGTGATGTTCATCTCCCTGATCCTCAGTTACGTGCTGTTTACGTATCTGCAGATCCGCCGTCGCCGGTAGGCGGCGCGCGCACCCGGAAAATACAGGGGAAACTCCGCGCAATCGGGGTTGACACCGGATACCCGCTTCGATACTTTGCCTCTCTTTCGACCCTTTCAACGGATGATTTGTATGAAGACGACACTGATTCAGGAAAAAGATGTAGAGCGGTCGTGGTACGTGGTGGATGCCGCGGGCAAGCCGGTCGGACGGCTCGCCGTGGAAATCGCCAAGGTGCTGCGGGGGAAGAATAAGCCGACCTGGGCGCCCCATATCGACTCCGGTGATTTCGTGGTGGTGATCAATGCGGCCGAAGCCAAGCTCACGGGCCGCAAGGAAGAGCAGAAGATCTACGAGCACTACACCGGCTACCCGAATGGACTGAAGCGGTTCAGCGCCGCCCAGATCCGGGAAAAGAATCCCGAGCGCATGATTCATCAGGCCGTGCGCGGCATGCTGCCGAAAAATCACCTCAGCCGGCGGCATCTCCGCAGGCTGCGGGTGTTTGCCGGGGCAGAGCATCCGCACCAGGCGCAAAAACCTGAACCGCTCGAAGTACTGTAAGACCCGCGCAGGGACAGGAGGAACAGACAACGTGGCTACCAACGTGACGGAATACAGGGCAACCGGACGGCGCAAGACATCCGTGGCCCGCGTGCGCCTGGCGCTCGGCGTCGGCAAAATGATGGTGAATGGGAAGGACATGACCGAGTACTTTCCCACCGAGCCGGTTCAGCTTCTCATTCAGGAACCCTTCCAGGTGACGGGAACCGATAAGCGGTACGATGTCATCGCCCGCGTTCACGGGGGCGGCAAGGTCGGCCAGGCCGGCGCCCTTCGCCACGGCATTTCGCGCGCGCTCATGACCGCGGACGAGTCCCTGAAGCAGTCTCTCAAGGAAACGGGCTGCCTCACGCGCGACTCCCGCATGAAAGAGCGGAAAAAGACCGGTCAACCCGGGGCGCGGAAGAAGTTCCAGTTCTCCAAGCGTTAAGTTTAACCAGAACCGTTTCGCCCGGCCCCGAATATCACCCGATGTTCGGGGCCGGTTTTTTCGGGGGCGGGAGGCCGGGCGGACCGATCGGGGTCCTGCCGGCAACACCCCGGCGGGACGGGCTTCGAAACCGGACAACATGACAGGACCTCGCAGGTGAAGAAGGCGATGAAGCACAATGGAAAAGAGGCGGCGGGCGGCCCGGTGCCGTTGCCGCGCGGCTTTCGGGCGGCCGGGTCGAGCGTGGGGATCAAGCCCGACGGGCAGAAGGACCTCGCGCTGATTGTTTCGGAACACCCCTGCACCGTCGCCGGGGTGTTCACCACAAACCAGGTTTTGGGGGCGACGGTCAAGCTCTGCCGGGAGACACTCGAATCGCGCGCCGGCCGGGGCGTGGTCGTAAACAGCGGCATTGCCAACGCCTGCACGGGCCCGGAGGGCATGGCCGATGCCCGCCGCATGGCCGCGGCCGCCGCCGAGGCCGCCGGAATGTCCCCGGACGAGATGTATGTGTGCTCCACGGGGCATATCGGAGACCGCGTACCCCTGGACAGGATCGAGGCCGGGGTGCCGGCCCTCGCCGGCTCGTTGTCGGAACACGGGGCCCTGGATGCGGCCGAGGCGATCATGACCACCGACCTGGTTCCCAAATTTGCCTCGGCCACCCTCCGGGTCGAGGGGCGGCCGGTCACGATCACCGGCCTGGCCAAAGGCTCCGGCATGATTGAACCCAGGATGGCCACCATGCTGGCCTTCCTGTTTACGGATGCCGGCGTGGACGCCGCGGCCCTGCAGCAGGCCCTTTCAGAAGGGGTCGGCGATTCGTTCAATCGGATATCCGTGGACGGTGACTGCAGCACCAATGATACGGTGCTCTTCTTTGCCAACGCGCAGGCGGGCCATTCCACTGCCTGTGCCCCCGGCCACTCCGAATGGCCGGACTTTCGCCGGGCGGTGGCAGAGGTGTGTTTCGATCTCGCTATGCAGATCGTGCGCGACGGGGAAGGGGCAAAGAAGCTGGTTACGGTTGAGGTGTGCGGCGCCCGTTCGACGGCGGAAGCGGATGCGGCCGCGCGCGCGGTCGGCAACTCGATGCTGGTGAAGACCTCCTGGGCGGGGCCCCATGTGCAATGGGGGCGGGTGATGGATGCGCTGGGCTATTCCGCGGCGAAAATCGATCCGGACAAGGTGGAGATTGATTATAACGGGGTCCCTGCTGTACAAAACGGAATGCCCGCCGGCACGCCGGACGCAACGCTCGAACAGGCCGTTGCCGGGGAGGCCTTCACCCTCCATATCGACCTGCACCTGGGAGAGGGCCGGGCCACGATTTATTCCTGCGACTGCACGGAAGACTATGTAAAAATCAATAAATAGGGTGCGGGCACAGCGCCGGAGACGTTTTTCTATGCAGAATGTTATCGAAAAAGCCGCGGTCCTGGTGGAGGTGATGCCGTACATCCAGCAGTTCCGGGGCGATACCATCGTGGTGAAATTCGGCGGCAGTATTATGGCCGACGAGCAGGGCGTGTCCCGGATCCTTCGGGATGTGGCCTTTATGGCCTGCGCCGGTCTGAAGCCGGTCGTGGTCCACGGCGGGGGCCCCGCCATCTCTCGCCGGATGAAAGAGGCCGGGCTGAAACCGGAATTCCGGCAGGGCCTGCGGGTGACCGATGAACAGACCATCCGGCTGGTCGAGCAGGTCATGAATCACGAGGTGAATCCGAACATCGTCTCGGTTTTGCAGTCCCACGGATGTCACGCGCGGGGGATGCACGGCGATGACCTGATCCACGTCAAGCAACACACCGCTCGGGACCCGGATTCCGGCCGGACGGTCGACTGGGGCTATGTGGGCTCGGTGGAGGAGGTCGATACCGCGCCGGTGAATGCCTTTTTGACCTCCGATATCACGCCGGTTGTCACGCCCCTCGGCCGCGGAGCGGACCGGTGCGTGTACAACGTCAATGCCGACGAAGCGGCGGCGGCCCTGGCCAAATCGCTGAGGGCTCGGAAACTGGTCTTTCTCTCGGATGTACCGGGGTTGCTGGCGGATCCGAATGATCCGGCCTCGCTGTTCTCTTCGGTGAAGGCCTCGGATGTGCCCGGCCTGATCAAGCGGGGGGTGATCAGCGGGGGAATGCTGCCCAAGATCCAGGGCGGCATCCGTTCGCTGGAGGCGGGCGTTCGCAAGACCCATATCATCGACTCAAACCAACCGCATTCCCTCCTGCTCGAGTTGTTCACCGACGAGGGGATCGGCACGGAGATTGTGCACGGATGACCAGTGACGACCTGATCCAGCTCCACCGGCAATACCTGATGCCCAATTACGCGCCCGGGCTTGTCATTGTGCGCGGACAGGGGTCGTGGGTATGGGATGCGGCCGGCCGGGAGTACCTCGATTTCATGTCCGGCATTGCCGTTTTGAACCTCGGCCACTGCCATCCGCGGGTGGTGGATGCCTTGTGCCGGCAGGCGACGCGTCTGTGGCACATGTCCAATTTCTACTACAATGAGCATCAGCCGCTCCTGGCGCAGGCGCTTTCGCAACGCTCGCTGGGGGGGAAGTGCTATTTCTGCAACTCCGGCGCGGAGGCCAACGAGTCCCTGATCAAACTGGCCCGGCTCTGGGGCCATGAGCAGGGGGGGCGGTATGAAGTCATCACCATGCGCAATTCCTTTCACGGCCGGACCCTGGCCACCCTCACCGCGACCGGGCAGGACAAAGTGAAGAGGGGCTTCGCCCCGCTGCCGGAGGGGTTTGCCTACGCCGATTTTAATGACCTCGAGAGCGTGCGGGCGGCGATTACGGACAGGACCGCGGCGGTGCTGATCGAACCCGTCCAGGGGGAGGGGGGAATCGTCCCGGCCGATGCGGAGTTTATGACGGGGCTGCGAGCGCTCTGCGACGAGGCGGGCATCCTCTTCCTGTCCGACGAAATCCAGGCGGGAATCGGGCGGACCGGCCAGTGGTTCGGGTACCAGGGGTACGGCATCGAGGTCGATGCCTTCTCCACCGCCAAGGCCCTGGGCAACGGATACCCGATCGGGGCGATTGTCGCCAACCCGGCCCTGGCGGACGTGCTCGGGCCCGGTACCCATGCCACGACCTTCGGCGGATCTCCCCTGGCCGCCGCCGTATCCCGGGCCGTCATCGAGACCATTGAGCGCGAAGGCCTCCTGGAGCGGGCGACGGATGCGGGGCGGCGTCTTCTTACGGGGATGGAAGAGCTTGCGGAAGAATTTGACTACATCGAGCACGCCCGCGGCCGGGGGCTGATGCTGGGCATGGTGCTCAATCGCCCCGCGGCGCCCTACGTGGAGCGTCTGCGGAACCACGGCATGCTGGCGCTGGCCACGGCCGGCAATGTCGTCCGCCTGTTGCCGCCCCTGAATGTAACCAGCGACGAAGTGCAGCGGGCCTCACAGCTCCTCCGCACCGTGGCGGAGGAAGAAGCCGCGGCCGAACCTGCAGGCACCTGATCAACCCGAGGAGAGAATCATCATGAAGGTCGTATTGGCATACTCCGGAGGACTCGACACCTCTGTCATTCTGAAATGGCTCATCGAAGAGCACGACGCCGAAGTCATCGCCTTTGCTGCCGACATCGGACAGGGCGATGAACTCGACGGCCTGGACGAGAAGGCCCGGGCCACGGGCGCCTCGAAGGTGTACGTGGACGATCTGCGGGACGAATTTGCCCGCGACTTTGTCTACCCCATGATCCGGGCGGGAGCCGTCTACGAGTCGGGCTACCTCCTCGGGACCTCCATCGCCCGCCCGATCATTGCCAAGCGCATGGTGGAGATCGCCCGCGAGAACGGAGCGGAAGCCATTTCCCACGGGGCCACGGGCAAGGGCAATGACCAGGTGCGGTTCGAGGTCACCGCCTACGCCCTGCAGCCCGATATCCGCATCATCGTCCCGTGGCGGGAGTGGTCGCTGAAGTCCCGGACGGATTGTATCGAATACGCAAAAGAGCGGGGCATCCCGGTACCGGTTACCGCGGAAAAGCCCTACAGCATGGATGCCAACCTGCTGCACATCAGCTACGAAGGCGGCGTGCTGGAGGACCCGTGGAATGCCCCGCCGGCGGACATGTTTCGCATGACCGCCGATCCCACGCAGGCCCCGGAAACGCCGGAATCCGTGGAAATCGAATTCGAGAAGGGCGATGCCGTGGCCGTCAACGGGCAGCGCCTGAGCCCCTTGGGGGTGATGGAGACGCTCAACGAAATGGCCGGCCGGCACGGGGTGGGCCGGATTGACATCGTGGAAAACCGCTATGTGGGCATGAAGAGCCGCGGGGTGTACGAGACCCCGGCGGGGACGGTCCTGCACCGGGCCCGCGAGGCGGTGGAACAGATCACGATGGACCGGGAAGTGCTCGCTCTGCGGGACAGCCTGGTGCCGCAGTACGCCCGGATGGTGTACAACGGGTTCTGGTTTGCCCCCGAGCGCGAAGCCCTGCAGACCTTGATGGATGAAGCGGCGTCCTGTGTAACCGGTACGGCCCGGGTTCAACTCTACAAGGGATCCTGCACCGTCACCGGCCGGAAGGCCGAACGGTCCCTCTACAACCCGGATGTGGTAACCTTCGAGGAAGACGATGTCTACGACCAGGCCGACGCCACCGGCTTCATCAAGCTCAACGCCCTGCGGCTTCGGCTCCGCCGGCAAATGAATGGATAACACCACAGCACCTCATAGGGGGCCGCACATTTGAACAAAACCGCCCGACGCGGTCGAAATGTTACAATGTACGGACTGACCCCTCTGCAAAATGTTACAATGTACGGACTGACCCCTCTGTGGGCGGAAAGAGTTCAGCATGACAGACGCATTTACCTACAGAGACGGGGAATTGTACGTGGATGAGATCCCGGTGCGGGAACTCGCGGAGATCTACGGCACCCCCTGTTACATCTACAGCCAGACGCATTTCGAATCCCAGTACCGGGCTCTGGCCGGGGCGTTGAGCGAACACGACCCGCTGCTGTTTTTTGCCATGAAGTCCAACAGCAATGCCGCGGTCATCCGGACGTTTGCCAACCTCGGAGCCGGTGCGGATGTGGTGTCCGGCGGCGAGCTGGTGCGGGCCCGACGGGCGGGGGTCCCGGCCGACCGCATCGTATTCGCCGGCGTGGGGAAGACGGTGGAGGAGATCGACCTGGCCCTGGATGCGGAGATCTTGTACTTCACGGTGGAATCGGAGCCCGAGCTCGAGCGCCTGTCCGAGAGGGCCGTTGCCCTGGAGAAGACGGCCCGCATCGCCATCCGGGTCAATCCCGATGTCGACCCCAAGACCCACAAGTACACCAGCACCGGCAAGCGGGAGAATAAATTCGGAGTGGATCTGGACCGGGCGCGGCGGGCCTACGAGCGCGCCGCCGGTTTGCCCGGGATCGAAATCGCCGGGATCCACATGCACCTGGGCTCGCCGCTGATGTCGACCGATCCCTATGTTGAGGCATTGGAAAAAATGGCGCCGGTCTGCCGGGAACTCAAGGCCGCGTACGAATCCTTCCGCCACCTGGACATCGGCGGAGGGCTGGGGATCGCCTACAAACCCGAGGACCAGGCGCCGACACCGGATGCGTTTGCCCGGGCCGTCGGGCCCCACCTCCGCGAGCTGGGGCTGTCCGTCGGGCTGGAGCCCGGCCGGTTCCTCACCGGCAACGGCGGCATTCTGGTTACGCGGGTGGAATACGTGAAGGAGAACCCGTTTAAGAAGTTTACGATTGTGGATGCGGCCATGAACGATCTCCTCCGCCCGGCCCTGTACGAAGCGCACCACGAGATACAACCGGTGCGGGACACGGGGGGCAAGGTGTTCGGCGACATTGTCGGCCCGGTGTGCGAGTCCGGGGATTTCATGGCCAACAACCGGGACCTGCCCGCGGCCGGGCAGGGCGACCTGCTGGCCGTAATGAGTGCGGGTGCGTACGGGTTCGTAATGGCGTCGAACTACAACAGCCGGCCCTTCCCCCCGGAGATTCTGGTTCACGGAGATCGGCACGCGGGCGTTCGAAAGCGCCAGACCCTGGACGACCTGTTCGCGGACGAATCGATCCCGGATTGGCTGTAGCGCGCCTCCTTCTTAAGAGCTGACCGCCTGGGAGCGTTTCAGGGCGGCGCCGACGAAGGCTTTGAAGAGGGGGTGGGGGGCGAGCGGTTGGGATTTGAATTCGGGGTGGAACTGGGTGGCCACGAACCAGGGGTGATCGGCGATTTCCACGATTTCCACGAGCTTGCCGTCGGGCGATTGGCCGGAGGGAATCAGCCCGGCCTCTTCCAGCCGGTCCCGGTAGGCGTTATTGACTTCGTAGCGGTGGCGGTGGCGTTCGCTGATATCCGTTTCGCCGTAGGCCTGAGCCGCCCGGGACCCGTCCCGCAGGTTGCAGGGCCAGGCGCCAAGGCGCATGGTGCCCCCGTAGTCGACCACGGTCTCCTGCTCTTCCATCAGGCAGACGACCGGGTCTGCGCAGTCGGCTTCAACCTCCGTGGAGTTGGCCTTGCCGATCCCGCAGAGATGCCGTGCCACCTCGATGACGGCACACTGGAGCCCCAGGCAAATCCCCAGAAACGGGATGCCGTTTTCGCGGGCGATCCGCACGGCTTCGATCTTGCCTTCGATGCCGCGCTCCCCGAATCCGCCGGGGATGAGGATCCCCTGAACATTGAAAATCTGTTCGGCGGCCCGGCCCGATTCGATTTCCTCCGCGGCGATCTTCTCGATCTCCACCTTCGCCTGGTAGGGGATGCCGCTGTGATAGAGGGCCTCATAGATGGACTTGTACGCATCCTGGAGTTCGGAATATTTGCCCACGACCCCGATCCGCACCGTTTCCCCGGGATGGATGATGGACTCGACCATCCGCCGCCATTCCTTCAGGCGCGCCGGCGGGCGGGCCATGCGGAAGTGGACCAGCATGAGGTCGTCCAGGCCCTGCTCGGACAGGACCAGCGGCAGCTCGTAGATGGAGTGCTCTACATCCTTCTCCACGATGACCGCATGCTGGGGCACATTGCAGAAGAGGGACAACTTGCGGAGGACTTCGTCATCCAGGGGCTGCTCCGTCCGGCAGATCAGCGCATCGGGCTGAATGCCGATTTCCCGGAGCTTGGCCACGCTCTGCTGAGAGGGTTTGGTTTTCACTTCGCCGGCGGCCCGGATGTAGGGGACGTAGGTGAGGTGGATGTACATTACGTTGTCTTCTCCCTCCTCCAGGCCGATCTGGCGGATGGCCTCGAGGAAGGTGAGCCCTTCGATGTCGCCCACGGTGCCGCCCAGCTCGCAGATGACCACGTCCACATCATCCCGGTCCAGTCCCCGGATGGCGGCTTTGATCTCGTCGGTGATGTGGGGGATCATCTGGACGGTGCCGCCGAGGTAGTCTCCCTGGCGCTCCTTCTGCAGGACGTTCCAGTAGATGCGGCCGGCGGTGTAGTTGCTCTTCTGGGAATTGGGGATGCCGGTAAAGCGCTCGTAGTGGCCGAGGTCGAGGTCGGTTTCCGCCCCGTCGTCGGTGACAAACACTTCGCCGTGCTGGTAGGGGCTCATGGTGCCGGGGTCCACATTGAGGTAGGGATCGAGCTTCTGCATGCGGATGCGGAGCCCGCGACTGATCATGAGGCGGCCGATGGAGGCCGCGGTGAGGCCTTTGCCGAGCGAGGAAATCACGCCGCCGGTAATAAACAAGTATTTTGCCATACAATCACATGGGGTTACGGGCCGATCGGTCGTGGGCGATCAGGCGCCAACTGCGGTTTCCCTTTCTTAGTCTGATCGAGGGGGCGGTTCAATCGAAAAAGGGGGAGATCTTCCATATGGGAGCGCTGTTTCGCCCCTCGGCACCTGCCGGCTCCGGCCCCCGATTGTCTCGTCCGCCTTGGGCGGGACTCCCGTCGGGCAGGGCGCCAGAAAATGGGGCGCGGGAGCGGGAGTGGACAGGGTCTCTTTGACCGGGGACCTGCCCCGGAGGCCAATCCGGTGAGCCGGGCAGGTCGAGCGGTGGTCGAGCGGGCCACGGGGTGCCTTGACTTCACAGGGCAAACCATTAGGCTTGCGGGCTGCTGTGGGCGGTTAGCTCAGCGGGAGAGCATCTGGTTTACACCCAGGGGGTCACAGGTTCGAATCCTGTACCGCCCACCACGATAAGCGCGGATTTTTATCAAAGGATAACACAATGGCCTACCAGAAGATTCAGATTCCGGACTGGGGCGAACGCATTACCAAGGACGAGCAGGGGCTCCACGTGCCGGACCAGCCGATCCTGCCCTATATTGAAGGGGACGGCACCGGCCGGGACATCACCCGCGCGGCGATGATCGTGTGGAACGCGGCGGTGGAGAAGGCCTACGGCGGCC
The DNA here is from genome assembly GCA_964500395.1 of uncultured Verrucomicrobiota bacterium. Classification (GTDB taxonomy): domain Bacteria; phylum Verrucomicrobiota; class Kiritimatiellia; order CAZCOO01; family CAZCOO01; genus CAZCOO01. Next base: position 32,631 of record CAZCOO010000001.1, on the reverse strand, counting down.
GGCGGAAGATTTCCTGGATGGAGGTGTTTGCCGGGGACAAGGCGAACGACGTCTACGGGGAGCAGATCTGGCTGCCCTCGGAGACGCTGGATGCAATCCGCGACTACCACGTCGCAATCAAGGGCCCGCTGACCACTCCGGTGGGCGGCGGCATCCGCAGCCTCAACGTGGCGCTGCGGCAGGAACTGGACCTCTACGTCTGCCTGCGCCCGGTTCGCTGGTTCCAGGGGGTGCCCAGCCCGGTGAAGCGGCCGGAGCTGACGGACATGGTGATCTTCCGCGAGAACTCCGAGGATATCTATGCCGGCGTGGAATGGCAGGCGGGCACCCCCGAGGTGGACAAGGTGCTCCGGTTCCTCCGGGAGGACATGGGCGTGAACAAGATCCGGTTCCCGGAGACGTCCGGCATCGGGATCAAGCCGGTCTCGCAGGAGGGAACGGCCCGCCTGGTGCGCGCGGCGATCCACTATGCCATCGAGCGCCGCCGCAAATCCGTGACGCTGGTGCACAAGGGCAACATCATGAAGTATACCGAGGGCGCGTTCTGCGACTGGGGCTATGAGGTGGCCCGCACGGAATTCAACGCGCAGAACCTGGATGGCGGTCCCTGGCAGGTGATGCAGAATCCCGAGACGGGGGACGACATCATCATCAAGGACGTCATTGCGGATGCCTTCCTGCAGCAGATCCTGACCCGGCCCAACGAATACGAGGTCATCGCCACGATGAACCTGAACGGCGACTACATCTCCGATGCGCTGGCGGCCTGTGTCGGCGGTATCGGCATCGCCCCCGGGGCCAACATCAATTACGAAACCGGCGCCGCGGTCTTTGAGGCGACACACGGCACCGCGCCGAAATACGCGGACCAGGACAAGGTGAACCCGGGCTCGCTGATCCTCTCCGGGCAGATGATGCTTCGCTTCATGGGATGGGACGAAGCCGCCGACCTGGTGGAGAAGGGGATGGAGCGAACCATTGCCAACAAGACCGTGACCTACGATTTTGAGCGTCAGATGGAGGGAGCCACCCTTCTGAAGTGCAGTGAATTCGGGAAGGCGGTCGCCGAGAATATGGACGGGTGATGCGGCGGCCCGGCGATAAAATCCGGCCCCGCGAGGAAATGGCGGCGGAATGCACGCGGTTGCGCGAGGCGGGGCATACGGTGGTTTTCACCAACGGGTGCTTTGACATTCTCCATACGGGCCACGTCTCCTACCTGACCTTTGCCCGGCAGCAGGGGGACCGGCTGGTCGTTGGCCTGAACAGCGATGAATCGGTTCGGCGCATGAAGGGCGAGGGCCGGCCGGTGAATGACGAGCAGAGCCGGGCCCTCGTGCTGGCGGCCCTGGAGGCGGTGGACTACGTGGTGATCTTCGGGGAAGACGAGCCGGCGGCGCTGATTGAGGATCTGCTCCCCTCCGTGCTGGTCAAAGGAGAAGACTGGGCCCACTACGTGAGCGGCCGGGAGACGGTGGAGGCGAACGGCGGCCGGGTCGTACTGGCTCCGCTGGTCGCGGGGCGGTCGACGACGAAGACCCTTGAGCGGATCCGGACCGTGCAGACGAGAGAGGAAAAGCGCTGATGGCATCGTGTATCGTAACCGGCGGCGCCGGCTTTATCGGACGCAACCTGGTCGCGGCTCTCAACGAGCGGGGCGAAGAGGACATTCTCATCGTGGATCGGCTGGGCGAGGGGGAAAAATGGCGGAACCTGAACGGCCTCCGGTTTTCGGATTACATGGATAAGGCGGACTTTCGGGCCCGGGTCGCCGCCCGCGGCCTGGAGAAGGCCAAAGCGGTTTTCCACCTCGGGGCGTGTTCCGCGACGACCGAGACGGATGCCGATTACCTGATGGACAACAACGTCCTCTACACCCGGGACCTGTGCCGGCAGTGCCTGGCCGAGGGGGTGCGCTTCATCTATGCCTCCAGTGCCGCCACCTACGGGGACGGTTCCGCCGGCTACTCGGACGATCCCGCGGGCATCGAGGCCCTGCGCCCGCTGAATATGTACGGGTATTCCAAGCATTTGTTCGATCTCTGGGCCCACCGGGCCGGGGTGTTGGACCGGGTGGCGGGGCTGAAGTATTTCAATGTCTACGGGCCGTGCGAGGGGCACAAAGGGGACATGCGGTCGGTCGTGCACAAGGCGCGGGAGCAGATTGAGGAAACGGGGCGGGTCGGGCTTTTCAAATCCTACCGGCCCGAATACGAGGACGGCGAGCAGCAGCGGGACTTCATCTATGTCGGGGATGCCGTGGCGGTGACCCTGTTCTTGTACGACAATCCGGCGGTCAACGGGCTCTACAACTGCGGCACCGGAACGCCCCGGACCTGGCTCGACCTGGCCCGGGCGGTCTTTGCCGCCCTGGGGCGAGAGCCGCAGATCGACTTCATCGACATGCCCGCTTCCCTCCAGCCGAAATACCAGTACTACACCTGCGCGGACATGCGGCGGCTGCCGGCCGCGGGGTACGACCGGCCGTTTACATCCCTCGAGGAGGGCGTCCGCCGGGTGGTCGAGGGCGGGGCGGCCGAATAATCGCGTTTTTTCGCAAAAAATCCATTGACTCGGAATTCTACCCCGCTACACTGATCGGCTCGCTCGTGCCGGGAATTTTTTCAAAAAAAATGATTGGCATTCTGTGTCGTTTTCGTAAACTGCGTGGCTTTTGCAACCTCATCGGAACCGGAGAGACACCCTACCGATCCGGTTGCGGTGGCGTGGCGGCGTGGGTTTCTGAACGCGGCATCCGGGCGACACAATTTCAATCGGTTTGCTGAATCGGCAGGAGGCCCACGTAGCTCAGTTGGTAGAGCACATCCTTGGTAAGGATGAGGTCAGCGGTTCAAGCCCGCTCGTGGGCTCCATGATTTTAAAAACGAGCGACAATCACCAGTAACCAGCAGGCACTGAGGAGGACATCAGGTATGGCTAAGGAAAAATTCGAACGAACAAAGCCCCACGTGAACGTGGGCACCATTGGTCACGTCGACCACGGCAAAACGACGCTCACGGCGGCGATCACCAAGATCCAGAGTCTGAAGGGACTCGCCGATTACATCTCCTACGATGACGTGGCCAAGGCCTCGGAATCGCAGGGCCGTCGCGATTCGTCCAAGATTCTGACGATCGCCACCTCCCACGTGGAATACCAGACGGAAAACCGGCACTACGCCCACGTCGACTGCCCGGGCCATGCCGACTACGTGAAGAACATGATCACCGGCGCGGCCCAGATGGACGGGGCCATCCTGGTGGTCAGCGCCTCCGACGGCCCCATGCCCCAGACCCGCGAGCACATCCTTCTCGCGCGGCAGGTCGGCGTTCCCTCCATCGTGGTCTTCCTCAACAAGGTCGACACGGTGGATGACGAGGAGTTGCTCGACCTGGTGGAGCTCGAAATCCGCGAGCTGCTGTCGAAGTACGATTTCCCCGGCGACGACACGCCGATCGTGCGCGGCGCGGCCCTTCCGGCGGCGCAGAGCGATGATCCCTCCTCGGCCGAGGCGGCCTGCATCCAGGAACTCATGGATGCCCTGGACAGCTTCATCCCCGAGCCCGAGCGCGATGTGGACCAGGACTTCCTGATGCCGATCGAAGACGTGTTCTCCATCGAAGGGCGCGGCACCGTGGTGACCGGCCGTGTGGAGCGCGGCAAGGTGAAGGTCGGCGAAGAGGTGGAGATCGTGGGGATCCGCGACACCGTCAAGACCACCGTCACCGGCGTCGAAATGTTCCGCAAGCTTCTCGATGAAGGTGTGGCCGGCGACAACGTGGGCTGCCTCCTCCGCGGGGTCAAGCGCGAGGACGTCGAGCGCGGACAGGTGCTGGCCAAGCCCGGCTCCATCACGCCGCACACGACCTTCAAAGCCGAGGTCTACATTCTGAGCAAGGAAGAAGGCGGCCGTCACACCCCGTTCTTCAAGGGGTACCGCCCGCAGTTCTACTTCCGTACGACCGATGTCACCGGCGACATCACCCTTCCGGAGGGTGTGGACATGGTGATGCCGGGCGACAACGTGGCCATGGACGTGAAATTGATCATGCCGGTGGCCATGGAGAAATTCATGCGCTTCGCGATTCGGGAAGGCGGCCGCACGGTCGGCGCCGGCCGCGTTACCGAAGTTGTGGAGTAAACACATTCAGACATCTTGGGCCCGGCCCCGCGCCTCCCGGAAGGGGAGCGGGGCCGGGCAAACCGACGCAGGGAACACGCAGACGCGACGTCCCGGCACCGCAGCCTGAACGGCGGGCCCGGGATTTTTGCGGTTTTGGCAACCGCGGGACACCCCGCGGCGTTCGGCCCGCAAGCCGGGCGACGGGAGACGACAGGCCAGTAGCTCAATTTGGCAGAGCACCGGTCTCCAAAACCGGGGGTTGGGGGTTCGATTCCCTCCTGGCCTGCCACTCGACGGGGCGCGCCGCAGACGGATACGCCATGAAGAAAATAAAAAGTTTGATAACCAACACACGCGCGTTTCTGAACGAAGTCGCGGCCGAGCTCCGCAAGTGCGCCTGGCCGACGTGGTCGGAATTGCAGGAATCGACAATCGTTGTGATCGTGTCGGTGGTCATTTTTGCCATCTTTATCGGCGTGAGTGATACCTTCTTCAACTGGGTTCTCGCGTTGGTCATTCGATAGAACAGAAATTTTCAGCACGCTTCGGGGCAGGTCATCATGGCACGAAAACAGTGGTTCGTTCTGCACACGCTCTCCGGCCAGGAATACAAGGTCAAGGAGAGTATGGAACGGCGTATCGAACAGGAAGACCTGGGCGACTTGATCGACGAGGTCCTGATTCCCACGGAAAAGGTGTCGGAGGTCAAGAAGGGGAAGAAGACGACCACGACCCGCAAGTTCTTTCCGGGGTATGTACTGGTCAAGATGCAGCTTTTCGATGACGACCACAACCTGGTGGACAAGACCTGGTACTTCACACAGGAGACGCCGGGCATCATCGGGTTTGTGGGAGGCGACGTCCCGGTGCCGCTGCGGCCGGACGAAGTGGACGTCATCATCAACCAGATTGAAGAGAAACAGCAGAAAGTAAAGCCGAAGATCGAGTTCGAGCCCGGCGAAACCGTAAAGATTACGGACGGCCCGTTCCTCAACTTCAACGGCGTGGTCGAGGAAGTCGACCCCGAGCGCGGGAAGTTGAAGGTCTCCGTTTCCATTTTCGGGCGGTCGGCTCCGGTCGAAGTCGAGTACTGGCAGGTAGAGAAGGCATAACGGCACAGAGGATTCGGCCATGGCGAAAAAAGTTACGGGATACATCAAACTGCAAATACCGGCCGGGCAGGCCAATCCGGCCCCTCCGGTGGGGCCGGCCCTGGGTCAGCACGGGGTCAACATCATGGAATTCTGCAAGGCATTCAATGCCGAGACGCAGCAGGATGCCGGGTTGACCATTCCGGTCGTGATCACGGTCTACCAGGATAAATCGTTTACCTTTGTCACCAAGAGCCCGCCCGCGGCGACCTTGCTGAAGAAGGCGGCGGGAATCGCCAAGGGATCGTCGGTGCCCAACCGGGACAAGGTCGCCAAGGTGTCGCGCGACCAGCTGGAGGACATCGCGAAGACCAAGGAAAAGGATCTGAACGCGCGGGACCTGGATCACGCCGTGCGCATCATTGCCGGGACCGCCCGCAGCATGGGAATCGAGGTGGAGTAATGGCGAAACACGGAAAAAAATATCGCAACGTCATCGCGCAGGTGGATTCCACGTCGGAGTATGACATCCGCAGCGCGGTCGAGTTTCTGAAGGAAAACGGCACGGCCTCCTTTGACGAGACCGCGGAAATCGCCTTCCGGCTGGGGGTGGACCCCACCAAGTCCGACCAGATGGTCCGCGGCACGGTCTCTCTGCCGCACGGCACCGGCAAAGAGGTTCGCGTGATCGTGTTCGCATCGGGCGCCGCGGCGGACGCGGCCCGGGAGGCGGGCGCGGACGAAGTCGGGCTGGAAGAGCTGATCGCCAAGGTCGAGAAGGGCTGGACCGGGTTTGATGTGGCCGTGGCCACGCCGGATGCCATGAAACAGGTCCGCAAACTGGGGAAAGTGCTGGGTCCCCGCGGCCTGATGCCGAACCCGAAGGCGGGATCCGTCACCGACGATACCGCCACGGCCGTCCAGCAGTTCAAGGCCGGGCGCGTCGAATTCAAGATGGATCGGCACGGAAACGTGATGATGCCGTTCGGCAAGCTGAGTTTTTCCGTGGAGGATCTGGTGGACAATGCCCGCAGTGCCATCGCGGCGATCCAGGCGGCCCGCCCGTCCGCCGCCAAGGGCATTTACATCAAGCGGTGCACACTGACCTCCACAATGGGCCCCGGACTGCCCGTCAACATTAAGGAACTGGCCGCCTGAGCAGGCGGGGGAGTTTGACACCATGAACGACGAACAGAAAGAACCGCGTCCGGAGAAGCGGGCCATTGCCGGCGAAATCCAGGAGCAGTTGAAGGACAGCGTCTTTGTGATACTGGCCGATTACAAAGGGCTGAGCGTCTCCAAAAGCACCGAACTGCGCGACCGCCTGCATCCCACGGGGGCAGAGGTGCACGTGGTCAAGAACCGCATGTTCCAGAGGGCCGCGCGGGACTCGGAGCTGGAGGAGCTGGCCGGAAAGATCGACGGCCCCACCGCCATGATTGTCGGCAAGGGCGATGTGGTGGCCTCGGCCAAGGCGCTCCGCGCGTTCGTCAAAGAAAACGAATTGCCGGTCGTGCGGGTCGGTGCCCTGGAGGGCGCCCTGCTCAGTGCGCAGGATATTGAGGACCTGGCCTCGCTGCCGTCGCGTCCGGAACTGCTGGCAAAGCTCGTCGGCACCCTCGCCGCTCCCATGACGGGGCTGGTCGGGGTTATGCAACAGAAGGTTTCGAGCCTGGTCTATGTGCTGAAGGCTCTCGAGGAGAAAAAACAACAAGCTTAAGCGTGAACACGCGTACGCTGAGGAGGAAGTAGCAATGGCGGATACCGAAGCCAAAGTGGAAGAACAGAACGAAGCCCCTGCCCAGCAGGAAGAAACGAAGGATACCCCTGAACTCGAAGGCAAGATGGGTGAGTTCGCGGAGTGGTTGGAGTCGATCTCCGTACTCGAACTCTCCAAGCTCGTGAAGGCCCTCGAGGACCGGTTTGGTGTGTCGGCGGCAGCGCCCATGGCGGTGGCCGCGGCGCCCGGCGGCGGCGGCGGCGAAGAAGAAGCCGAAGAGAAGGATTCCTTCGATGTCGTGCTGAAGTCGGCCGGCGACAAGAAGATCCAGGTCATCAAAGAGGTCCGCGGCATCACCTCCCTGGGCCTGAAAGAGGCCAAGGAGCTGGTCGAATCCGCGCCGAAGGCCGTCAAAGAGGGTGTATCCAAGGACGAGGCCGAAGAGCTCAAGAAGAAGCTCGAAGAGGCCGGCGGCGAAGTCGAAGTCAAGTAACGATCTTTCCCGCCTGCTCTTCACGCTGCCCGGGGACGGCGCCGGTCCGTCCCCCCGGGCATGAGGTCTCACGCAAGCCGGAAGGTGTGGAATGGAATTCAGAACGAACTTCGGAAAGCTCTCCGACGTCATCGACCTGCCCGATCTGATCGAAATTCAGACGCGGTCGTACAAGGACTTTCTTCAACTCGACACGGAGCCGTCGAAGCGCAAGCACGTCGGCCTGCAGGCGGTGTTGAAGGAAGTGTTCCCGATCGAGAGCTATGATGGGCAGTGCTCCCTCGACTTCGTGAAATACGATGTCGGCGAGCCGAAATGGACAGCGCTGGACTGCATGCGGGAGGGGGAATCCTACTCCGCGCCCCTGCACGTTACGTTTCGGCTGAAAGAGGGAGACGAGGTCCGGGAAGAGGACGTCTACATGGGGGAAATCCCCCTCATGAGCGAACGGGGCAGCTTTATCGTCAACGGCGCGGAGCGCGTGGTTGTGAGCCAGCTCCACCGTTCGCCGGGCATCTGCTTTGAGCAGTCCGTGCACACCAACGGCAGCCTGCTCTACTCGTTCCGCATCATTCCGGACCGCGGCTCCTGGCTGGAGGTCCAGTTCGATACGTCCGACCTTCTCTATCTGTACATGGACCGGAAGCGCCGGCGCAGGAAATTCCTGGTGCCGACCTTTCTCCGGGCCATCGGGTACAGTACGGACGAGGAAGTGCTCTCGCACTACTACACCTTTGAGACCCTCGATCTCACCAAGAAGCTCAAGCCCGAAGACATCGATATGCGCGTCGTCAAAAGCGACGTCGTCGATGCCGATTCCCAGTCCGTGCTGGCCCGCCGGTTCGAACCGCTGACGGAAGAACTGGTCAAGCAGATGAAGGCGGCCGGGTACCGGACCGCGGACGTGGTCAATGTCTCGTGGGACGGCGGCATTTTCCTGAAGAGCGTCGAGCGCGATCCGACGAAGAACGAAGAGGAAGCGCTGAAAGACATCTACCAGAAACTGCGCCCGGGCGATCCGCCGACGGTGAGCAATGCGCGTCAGCTCCTCAAACGCGTATTCTTCGACCCCAAGCGCTACGACCTGGGGCGAGTGGGCCGGTACAAGATCCAGCAGAAGCTCGGCCGGGACAAGACGAACGAATCCCGCACCATGGAGCCGGAGGATCTCATCGAGGCCACGCGCTACCTGATCAACCTTCACAACGGCGAAGGGTCGGTGGATGACATCGACCATCTCGGCAGCCGCCGCATCCGCACGGTGGGCGAACTCCTCGAGAGCCAGTGCCGGGTGGGCCTGGCCCGCACCGAGCGGCTGGTGAAAGAGCGGATGACGCTCTTCGACACCGCGACCGAGAAATTCACGCCCCAGAAGCTGATCAACCCCAAGGCGCTTTCCGCGGTCATCAAAGACTTCTTCGGGCGCAGTCAGCTCAGCCAGTTCATGGACCAGACGAACCCGCTGTCGGAGCTGACGCACAAGCGGCGTCTCAGTGCGCTCGGGCCCGGCGGTCTCAGCCGCGAGCGGGCCGGGTTCGAGGTGCGGGACGTGCACAGCAGCCATTACGGCCGCATTTGTCCGATCGAAACCCCGGAAGGTCCGAATATCGGTCTGATCTCGTCCCTGAGTTCCTATGCGCGGGTCAATGATTTCGGGTTCATCGAAAGCCCGTATCGGAAAGTGACCGACGGCCGGGCGACCGAGAAGGTCGAGTACCTCTCCGCCGATGAGGAGGAGAAGTACATCATTGCCCAGGCGAACGCCCCCCTCGACGACAAGGGAAACTTTCAGCTCGAATACGTGTCCGTCCGGTATCGCGGCGATTTTCTCGAAGTGCCGCGGGACCGCGTCGACTACATGGACGTGTCCCCGAAGCAGCTTGTGAGCGTGGCCGCCGCGCTGATTCCCTTCCTCGAGCACGACGATGCCAACCGCGCCCTGATGGGGTCGAACATGCAGCGCCAGGCGGTGCCGCTCATGGTGACGGAGCGCCCCTACGTGGCCACCGGCATGGAAAGCCTGGTCGCCCGGGACTCGCGCGTGTTGATCGCGGCCGAGGCGCCCGGAATCGTGGCCGAGGTCAGCGCCTCGGAGATTGTGGTGAGCAAGGACGGAAGCAAGCCCACGCGGCGCACGCCGAAGGGGGACTACCAGCGGTACGAGCTGCGGAAATTCATGCGCTCCAATGCCGGCACCTGCTTCAACCAGAAACCGATCGTACAGGTCGGGCAGAAGGTGAAGAAGGGCGATGCGCTCGCGGACGGCCCCGGCACGGACCAGGGCGAACTGGCTCTCGGCCGGAACGTGCTGGTCTCGTTCATGCCGTGGGGCGGGTACAACTTTGAGGACGCCATTCTCATCAGCGAAAAACTGGTCAAGGAAGACGTCTACACCTCCATTCACATCGAGGACTTCGAGTGCGGCGCCCGGGATACCAAACTCGGCCCCGAGGAAATTACCCGGGACATTCCCAATGTGGGCGAAGAGGCCCTGAAAAACCTCGACCACGGCGGCGTGGTCCGCGTGGGCGCCGAAGTGAAACCCGGCGATATCCTCGTCGGAAAAATCACGCCCAAGAGCGAGACCGAACTCGCCCCGGAAGAGCGCCTGTTGCGGGCGATTTTCGGGGAGAAAGCGGCCGATGTGCGCGACACCTCCCTCACCGTGCCCAGCGGAACCTCCGGGATCGTCATGGACGTGAAGGTCTCCTCGCGCAATCCCGTGGAGCGGACCAAGCTGAGCTCCACGGAAAAGCGCAAACAGGTCAAGCAGCTCCAGGAGGAGTACAAAAAGCGGCACGAGGAGTTGACCGAGGACCTGACCGAGGCCCTCAGCAACATCCTGCTCGGCGAAAAGATTCCCCTGGATGTCGTGAACGTGGATACGGGCGAGGTCATCATTCCGGCCAACCGGAAAATTACCAAGACGCTCCTCCGCAAGCTGGCTGCGGCGCACGAGCACATCGAGATCGATCCCAGCCCCATTCAGATCAAGATCCAACAGATCATCGACGAGTACAGCCACAAGTTTTCCGAGCTGGAGTTGGACAACGAGCGGCAGATGGATCGCCTGGAGAGCGGGGATGAACTCGATCAGGGCATCATCAAGCAGGTCAAGGTCTACATCGCCAGCAAGAAGAAGTTGTCGGTGGGGGACAAGATGGCCGGCCGCCACGGAAACAAGGGCGTGATTGCCAAGATTGTGCCGGAAGAAGATATGCCCTTCCTGCCGGACGGCACGCCGGTGGAGATCGTGCTGAACCCGCTGGGGGTCCCCTCCCGCATGAACGTGGGGCAGGTGCTGGAAACGCACCTGGGATGGGCCTGCCATGTGCTGGGCATGCACGCGGCGACGCCGGTCTTTGACGGCATTAAGGAAGAGCCGATCTGGGACCTCATGGAAAAGGCGAACCTGCCCACCACCGGCAAGAGTCCCCTGTATGACGGGCGCACGGGCGAGCCGTTCGACCAGGAAGTGGTGGTCGGCATGATTTACATGCTGAAGCTGCACCACCTGGTGAGCGACAAGATTCACGCCCGCGCGGTGGGGCCGTACTCGCTGGTGACCCAGCAACCGCTGGGCGGCAAGGCGCAGTACGGCGGGCAGCGCTTCGGGGAAATGGAAGTGTGGGCCCTGGAAGCCTACGGCGCGGCCTATGCCCTGCAGGAAATTCTCACTGTGAAGAGTGACGACCTCGGGGGACGAACCAAGATTTACGAGGCTATCGTCAAGGGCGAACACACCCTGGAGGCGGGAATGCCGGAATCCTTCAATGTGTTGATGAAGGAAATGCAGAGCCTGGGCCTGGATGTCCGGGTGAACCGCTCCAAGGAATAAGACGAACGCGACGACAATTCTTTTGTAACGAGAAGGCTGATCGGAGGACGCCGACGTGGAAAATACGGATGCCGCAAAAATCCTGGGACTGGACTCGGAACGCGGGTTTGACTACGCCAGCATTACGCTGGCCTCGCCCGAGACCGTTCGGTCCTGGAGCTTCGGAGAAGTAAAAAATCCGGAAACCATCAACTACCGCACGTTCAAGCCTGAAAAGGGCGGGTTGTTCTGCGAACGGATCTTTGGGCCGACCAAGGATTACGAGTGCAGCTGCGGGAAGTACAAGCGGATTAAACACAAGGGCGTGATCTGCGACCGCTGCGGGGTCGAAGTGACCCTGGCGCGGGTGCGGCGCGACCGCATGGGCACCATCGAACTGGCGGTGCCCGTGTCCCACATCTGGTTCTACAAGTGCACCCCCAGCCGGATGGGCCTGGTCCTGGATATGACCATGCGCAATCTCGAGCGCGTGCTGTACTACGAGGACTACATCGTCACCGATCCCGGCGACACACCGCTGGAGGAGCGGCAACTCCTCAGCGAGATGGAGTACCGGGAGGCGCAGGATAAATACGGCGATGAATTTACCGCCAAGATGGGCGCGGAAGGCATTCGGGACCTGCTGAGCCAGATCGATCTGGAAAGCTCGCTCACCGAGCTCGAACAGCAGATGGAACAGACCCGGAGCAAGCAGACCCGCACCAAGATCGTAAAGCGGATGAAGGTGCTGGAAGGCTTCCGCCAGAGCAATACCCGGCCCGAGTGGATGGTGATGGAAGTCCTGCCGGTGATCCCGCCGGATCTCCGGCCGCTGGTGCCGCTCGAGGGGGGGCGCTTCGCCACATCCGATCTCAACGATTTGTACCGCCGCGTGATCAACCGCAACAACCGTCTGAAGAACCTCCTTCAGTTGAAGACGCCGGATGTGATCATCCGGAATGAAAAGCGCATGCTTCAGGAAGCGGTCGACGCGCTCTTTGACAACGGGCGACACGGGCGCGCGGTCACCGGCGCGGGGAACCGTCCGCTCAAGTCCCTCAGCGACATGCTGAAGGGCAAGCAGGGGCGCTTTCGGCAGAACCTGCTCGGCAAGCGGGTGGATTACTCCGGCCGCAGTGTGATTGTAATCGGGCCGGAACTGGGATTGAACCAGTGTGGATTGCCCAAGAAGATGGCCCTGGTCCTCTTTGAACCGTTCATCATCCGCCGGCTGAAAGAGCTCGGGGTTGTGCACACGGTGCGCAGTGCCAAGAAGATGATCGAGCGTGAAGCCGACGAGGTCTGGGATATCCTCGAAGAGGTTACCCAGGGACACACGGTCATGCTGAACCGGGCCCCGACGCTCCACCGGCTGAGTGTCCAGTCCTTTGAGCCGAAACTGATCGAGGGCGAAGCCATCCGCGTCCATCCCCTGGTGTGTACGGCCTACAACGCCGACTTCGACGGGGACCAGATGGCCGTCCACGTGCCGCTCTCGGTGGAAGCCCAGCTCGAATCGCGGATGCTGATGCTCGCCCCGAACAACATCTTCTCCCCCTCCAGCGGGAAGCCGATCACCACGCCGACGCAGGATATCGCCCTGGGGTGCTACTACCTGACAGCGGAATCGCAGACGGATCGCATCAACCGCCGGAAGTCCGGGGCCCCCAAAGAGGGCGAAACGCCCGAGCACCTGCCCATTCTTGCCGATGTGGCCGAGGTGCACACGGCGCACGACGAAGGGGCCTTGAACCTGCACGACCGGATTCGCTTCCCCAACCCCGATTACGAACGGGACACGCACTACGGGGACCCGGATGCGCGTGTGCTCACCACGACGGTGGGGCGGGTGTTCTTCAACGAAATCTACGCCGCGAGCATCCTCGCCACAATCCTCTATGATGCATTCGAGCAGGATATGAGCTGGGACATGATCCACTGGTTCTCGCGCCATTTCTGGGACGAGATACGCCATTCCCAGTTC
>CAZCOO010000001.1:0-19392 GCA_964500395.1 uncultured Verrucomicrobiota bacterium | reverse complement strand
GGCCCGAAGGCCTCGGTTTCGTCAATAAGACCGTGACCAAGAAGTGGCTGGCCACGATGATCTGGCAGTGCTACCAGATCGCCGGCCACGATGAAACGGTCGGGGTCCTCGATCGGTTGAAGATGCTCGGCTTTGAGCACGCAACGCTGGCCGGGATCTCCATCGGCATCGTGGACATGATCATCCCGCAGGAAAAGGAAGATGCGGTGCGGACCGCCCGGGAACACATCACCGAGGTGCAGAACCAGTACCGCAAGGGCGTGATCACCGACGGCGAGCGGTACAACAAGATCATCGACATCTGGACGCACGCGACCGAAGAGATTTCCAGCGTGATGTTCCGCACCATGGAATTCAACGATAACCGCTCCCATCTCAATCCGGTGTACGTGATGGTGGATTCCGGGGCGCGCGGCAGCAAGCAGCAGATCCGGCAGCTCGCCGGGATGCGCGGTCTGATGGCCAAGCCCTCCGGCGAAATCATCGAGCGGCCGATTCTCTCCAACTTCCGCGAAGGGCTGAGTGTGCTGGAATACTTCATCAGCACACACGGTGCGCGGAAAGGGTTGGCGGACACGGCTCTGAAAACGGCGGATTCCGGCTACCTGACGCGAAAGCTGGTGGACGTGTCCCAGGACATCATCATCGCCGAGCAGGACTGCAATACGCTGAACGGGATTACGGTGGCGGCGATCTACGAGGGTGACGAAGAAATCGTGCCGCTCTCGCAGCGCATCGTGGGGCGGACCTCGTGCGACGACATCCGCGACCCCCGCAGCAAAGAGGTGCTGGTGGCCGCCAACCAGGAAATTGACGATACCTCCGCCCGGAAGATCGAAAAGGCCGGCGTGCAGCAGGTCAAGATCCGCAGTGTGCTGACCTGCGAAACGCGACGCGGCGTATGCGCCCGCTGCTACGGGCGCAATCTGGCCAACGGCCAGGCGGTCCAGCTCGGCGAGGCGGTCGGGATCATTGCCGCGCAGTCGATCGGCGAGCCCGGCACCCAGCTCACGATGCGGACGTTCCACATCGGCGGGACGGCCAGTTCCGTGTTCAAGCAGCCGCAGATTACGGCCAAGCATGACGGCATTGTGCGATACCACGACCTGCGAACGGTACAGAGTCTGGACGGCAACAACATCGTGTTGAACAAAAACGGTGTGCTCGGCATCTATGACGAGGAGGGGCGCGAGCTCGAACGGCATACCCCGGTTATCGGGGCGGTCATTTCCGTCGAGGACGGAGGGAAGGTCAAGAAGGGCAGCAGCTTCGTCCGGTGGGATCCCTACAGCGTCCCGATCCTGTCCGAGAAGGCGGGTGTCATTGAGTTTAACGACTTCATCGAGAACGTGACCTACCGCACCGAGATCGACGAAGCCACGAAGCAGGAAGGGACCGTGGTCATGGAGCACAAAGAGGATCTGCACCCGCAGATTGTGCTCAAGGACCAGGAGACCGGGAAAGAAATCAACCAGTACTCCATTCCGGCCGGGGCGCACGTGACGGTCAAGGGCGGTCAGGAGGTGCGCGCCGGCGAGATGCTGGCGAAGACCCCGCGGCAGGTGACCCGTACGAAGGACATTACCGGCGGTCTGCCCCGGGTGGCCGAGTTGTTCGAGGCGCGGCGCCCCAAAGACGCGGCCGATATCGCCAAGATCGAAGGTGTGGTCGAATTTGCCGGAACCGCACGCGGCAAACGCCGCCTGTTGGTGCGCGATGAGGTGACGAAGGAAGATGAAGAGCATCTCATCCCCATGGGCAAGCACGTCGTCGTCTACCAGGGCGACCGGGTGACCAAAGGGCAGCCGCTGACCGAAGGGCCGGTTGTCCCGCAGGAGATCCTGGAAGTGTGCGGTCCGCAGGAACTGCAGGAGTACCTGGTGAACCAGGTGCAGGAGGTCTACCGGCTGCAGGGGGTGGAGATCAACGACAAGCACATCGAGATCATTGTGCGCCAGATGCTGCGCAAGGTGAAAATCACCGATCCGGGCGACACGGAATTCCTGTGGGGCGAGCAGGTCGAGCGCCACGCCTTCCAGGAAGTGAACCAGAAAGCCATGGCCGAGGGGAAACGCCCGGCGGAGGCGTCGCCCGTCCTGTTGGGGATTACCAAGGCGGCGCTGGAAACGGAGAGCTTTATTTCCGCGGCTTCGTTCCAGGACACCACGCGCGTTCTCACGGATGCCGCGACCCTGGGCCGCGTGGATTATCTGCGCGGATTCAAGGAAAATGTCATCATGGGGCACCTGATCCCGGCGGGCAGCGGATTCTCGTCGTACCGCGACATCAAACTGGTCCCGCTGGCCGAACCGGTCACGCTGGACGAGATGTTGGGCGACGAAGTGTTGCCGGAAGAAAAAAAATCCAATGTAGAAGGTTGAAACCGGAAGACCGGGTTTGCTAGGTTGCACGCTTTCCCGTGCTGGAGATAATCGAATGCCAACAATAAACCAACTTGTACGCAAAGGGCGGAAGAAGATCACCCGCAAGACCAAGGCGCCGGCGCTGTCGGACTGTCCGCAGCGGCGCGGGGTCTGCATGCTGGTGAAGACCCAGACGCCGAAAAAGCCGAACTCCGCGTTGCGCAAGGTCGCGCGTGTACGGCTGACGAACGGCTATGAGGTCACCGCCTACATCCCGGGGGAGGGGCACAACCTCCAGGAGCACAGCATGGTGCTGGTGCGCGGCGGTCGTGTAAAGGACCTGCCCGGGGTGCGATATCATATTGTCCGCGGGGCACTCGATTGCCTCGGAGTCGACGGCCGCAGGCGCGGTCGCTCTAAGTACGGCGCCAAAACGCCGAAAAGTTAAAACAGCCTGTCAAGGGACGGAACCTAGAATGGCAAGACGTCGCAGAGCTGAGAAGCGTGTCGTACCCGCCGATGCCAAATACGGCAGCGAGCTGGTGGCGCACATGATAAACAAAGTGATGAACCGCGGGAAGAAAGCCGTGGCCGAACGCCTGGTATATGGTGCCATTGACCAGATCCAGACCATGGCTGCGGAAGAAGACCCGCTGGACGTGTTTGAAAAGGGTATAAATAACGTCAAGCCCCAGCTTGAAGTGAAATCCCGCCGCGTCGGAGGCGCCACCTACCAGGTGCCGATCGAGGTGAGCGGGGAGCGCCAGACCACTCTGGCGTTGCGCTGGCTTATCGGTTACGCCCGTGCCCGGAAGGGCATGGCGTTCTCCAAGGCTCTGGCCATGGAACTGATGGATGCCTCCCGCAACACCGGATCGGCCATCAAAAAACGGGATGACACCCACAAGATGGCGCAGGCGAATAAGGCGTTCGCTCACTACCGCTGGTAATGACTGTACTGCACATCCAACATGGAATTGCTGGACCGAACCGAAATGGGTACACAAACCGACAATTCGGCAGAGCTCGAGGCGCCGGGGCGCGAGCACGCGTTGGCCATGATCCGCAACATCGGGATCATGGCGCACATCGACGCGGGCAAGACCACGACGACCGAGCGCATGTTGTATTACTCGGGGCGCGTGCACAAGATGGGGGAGGTCCACGAAGGCAACGCCGCCATGGACTGGATGGTGCAGGAGCAGGAGCGCGGCATCACCATTACCAGCGCCGCCACGACCTGCCTCTGGCAGGAACACCAGATTAACATCATCGACACGCCCGGGCACGTGGACTTCACGGTTGAAGTCGAGCGATCCCTCCGGGTGCTCGACAGTGCGGTCGGCGTGTTCTGCGGGGTCGCCGGGGTTCAACCCCAATCGGAAACCGTCTGGCACCAGGCCAAGAGGTACAACATCCCCTGCCTGGCCTTCGTCAACAAGATGGACCGGCAGGGCGCGGACTTTGACGCGGTGATCCGCGAACTCCACGAGAAACTCGCGGCCCCGGCCATCGCCATGCAGATCCCGTATGGGAGGGAAAGCGACTTCAAGGGTTCGATCGATCTCATCGATCGGATCCTCTATTTTTATGATGAGCAATCCCTCGGGGCGCGGGTCATCCCCCAGGATGTGCCCGAAGAGATGCGGGACGAAGTCGAAGCGCGGCGGGCGGAACTCGTGGAAAAAGTGGCGGAGCAGGACGAGCCCCTCCTCGAGCGGTTTCTGGAGAATGCCGATGTGCCCGCGGGCGAGTTGAAGGCGGCTGTTCGCCGGACGGTGATCCGCGGTGTCATCGTGCCCGTTCTGTGCGGCAGCGCCCTGAAAAACAAGGGAATTCAGCCCCTGATGGATGCCGTGGTGGAGTATCTGCCTTCGCCGATCGATAATCCTCCCATCGCGGGGGTCCATCCGAAATCCGGCGAGACGGAAGAACGCCATGCGGGGGATACCCTGCCCTTGAGCGCCCTGGCCTTCAAAATGGCCACGGATCCGTACTTCGGGAAGCTGACCTTTGTCCGCGTCTATTCGGGGATCCTGGAAAAAGGAAAGAATGTCTTTAACCCGCGGGTCGGGAAGCGGGAGCGCGTGGGCCGGTTGATCAAGCTGCACGCCAATCACCGGGAAGACGTGGACCAGCTCTACTCCGGGGAGATCGGCGGCATCTGCGGCCTGAAGCACGTGACCACGGGCGATACCCTGTGCGCGGAAAACCAGCCGATTCTGCTGGAGAGCATCGAATTTCCCGAGCCGGTCATGTCCATGGCCATCGAACCCCGGTCGCAGGCCGACAAGGATGACCTCATGGCGGCGCTGGACTCGCTCGCCGGCGAAGATCCCACATTCATCGTCTCGACCCATCCGGAAACGGGGCAAACCCTGATCAGCGGGATGGGGGAACTCCACCTGGAAATTTTGAAGGACCGGCTGCTGCGCGAATTCAAGGTGCAGGCCAAGGCGGGCCGGCCCATGGTGTCGTACCGCGAGAGCGTCACCGCGTCCGGGAGGGGGGAGGACACCTTCCAGCGGGAGATTGCCGGCAAGGGCCATTTTGCCCGGGTGGCCATTGAAGTATCGCCCCGCGAACGGGGCAGCGGCAACGAGATCGTATTCGATGTGAAAGACGATCAGATTCCCCACGAATTTCGAAAGGCCATTGAAGAAGGACTGCAGGACGGTTTCTCCACGGGGGTGCTGGGGAATTTTGCCCTGGTCGACATCCGGGTGCGGGTGATAGACGGTTCGCACCACCCGGTGGACTCCTCCGAACTGGCCTTCCGCACTGCGTCGGCCATGGCCTTTCGGGAAGCCATTCGCAATGGCAAGCCGGTGCTGCTCGAGCCGATCATGAAACTGGACATCATCACCCCCGAGGAGCACATGGGGGATGTCCTGGGCGACATCAACAGTCGCCGGGGCCGCGTGGTGGAAATGCGTTCCAAGGAGGGAACCCAGCTCATTGATGCCGAGGTTCCCCTGCCGGAACTCTTCGGCTATGCCACCCAGTTGCGGTCGCTCTCCAAGGGTCGCGCCAGCTACACCATGGAGCCGCACTTATTTGAAATCGTACCGGAGCCCATCAAGGAATCCGTTTTAAACCGATGAGGAAGAGATGAACGGTCAGCGTATACGAATCAGACTGAAAGGTTTCGACCACCGGGTGCTGGATCACTCGTCGCAGGATATCGTCGAGACAGCACGGCGGACGGGGGCCCGGGTGGCGGGTCCGGTTCCGTTGCCCACCCGAATCGAACGGTTTTCGGTCAACCGAAGCCCCCACGTGAATAAGAAATCCATGGAGCAGTTTGAAATCCGCACCCACAAGCGGCTGCTCGATATTATCGATCCGACCGCGCGGACGGTCGATGAGCTCAAGAAGCTGAACCTGCCGGCGGGCGTGGATATTACAATCAAGGTTTGAGGTGTTCGATGAAGGGATTGCTAGGAAAGAAAGTGGGCATGACCCAGGTGTTCGACGACAGCGGCCGCCAGGTACCGGTCACGGTCGTGGAGCTGGGCCCGTGCGACGTCGTACAGCGGAAGACAGCCGAGAAGGAAGGATACGATGCCGTCCAGCTCGGCTTTCTCGACCAGAAGCCGCAGCGGCTGACCAAGCCGGCGCGCGGCCACTTTGATAAAAACGGCGTGAGCGCAAAGCGGATGTTGCGCGAGTTCCGGGTGGACGAGAGCGGGCGCGAGCTGGAAGCGGGGCAGCGGCTGGATGCCTCCCTGTTCGAGGGCGTAACCCACGTGGACATCACGGCCCGGACCAAGGGGAGGGGCTTTCAAGGCGTGGTCAAGCGCCACGGCATGAGCGGGGGCCGGGCCTCCCACGGGTCCGGGATGCACCGCAAGACGGGGTCCATCGGGCAGTGTGTATCGCCGGCCCGCGTCCTGAAGAACCGCAAGCTGCCCGGCCAGATGGGCAACCGGCGGGTCACCATTTTGAATGTGGAAGTGGTTCAGCTCCGGACGGAGGACAACCTCCTTCTCGTCCGCGGCGGGATTCCCGGCCCGAACGGGGCTGTGATCACGGTTCGTGAAGCTCTGAAGAAACCGGCGGTGTCGTAATCATGAGTACTTTACCGATCAAGAACATGCAGGGCGAGTCCGTGGGCGAATACGGACTCGCGGACGAACTTCTGGTCTTTGACAGGGGACTGCAGGCCATGCACGACGCCGTGGTGGCGCAGCAGAACAACCGCCGGGCGGGAACCGCGGCCGTGCGGAACCGGGCGAAGGTCAAAGGCACCGGCAGCAAACCCTATCGGCAGAAGGGGACCGGCCGCGCCCGGGCCGGCTCGCGGAAATCCCCGCTGTGGCGGGGAGGCGGAGTGATTTTCGGCCCGCAGCCGCGCAGCTACGGGAAGCAGATCAATCGAAAGGTGGCCCGGCTCGGGTTCCGGCGCGCGTTCAGTGAGAAAGTTGCGGCCGGCCAGGTGGTGGTCATGGACGACCTGACCCTGCAGGAGCCCCGCACGAAATTGTTTCAGACCGTGCTCGATGCCCTGAAGATTGAGCGGGGCGCGCTCTTTGTGGCGGACGCGCCGGAAGCCAATGTACTGCTGGCTGCGCGCAATATTCCCAAGGTGGAGATTGAAACGCCGGAAAACGTGAACATCCTCCAGGTGCTTCGCTATCCCATGCTGGTGATCTCCCGGGCGGCCATGGAAAAGCTGGAAGGGCGTTTAAAACCCTGAGGAAGATCAATATGAAAGAAGCGGAACAAACCATTCACAGCGTGCAGTTGACCGAGAAGGGGACCCGCCTGACCGAGCAGCACAACCAGTACCTGTTCAAGGTTGCGCCCGATGCGAACAAGATTGAGATCAAGCGGGCGGTGGAAGAGCTTTTCGGTGTGCACGTGAAGAAAGTCAACACGTTGACCCGCAAGGGGAAATTGAAACGGCGCGGGATGCGCCAGCCCGGCTATACCACGGGGTGGAAGCGCGCGGTGGTGACCCTGGCGGAGAACGAATCGATCGATCTGGTGTAGGACGAGAGGCAGCATCATGGCATTGAAAAAATACAGACCGGTAACCCCGAGTCGGCGGACGATGGCGACGTCGTCGTTCGAAGACATTACCAAGAGCAAGCCGGAGCGCTCGCTGACCCGTCCCAAGAAATCGACGGCGGGGCGGAGTTCGAGCGGCCGGATTTCCGTGCGTCATCGCGGCGGCGGGCACAAGCGGAAATACCGCGTGATCGACTTCAAGCGCGACAAGCACGGCATTCCCGCCAAGGTCGCGGCCATCGAGTACGACCCCAACCGGTCGGCCCGGATCGCCCTGCTGAATTACGCCGACGGAGAAAAGCGCTACATTCTCTGCCCGCTGGGGTTGAAGGTGGGCGCGACCATTTCCTCCGGTCCGGACGCGGCCCAGGCCCCGGGCAACTCGCTCCCGATTTCCCGGATTCCCCTGGGGCTCCCGGTGCACAATATCGAGCTGCAGCCGGGCCGCGGCGGCCAGATCGTCCGCGCGGCCGGGCAGTCGGCCCAGCTCCTCTCCCGCGAGGCGGGCTACGCCAACCTGAAACTGCCGAGCGGGGAGATTCGTCGCGTGCCCACCGATTGTTATGCCACGATCGGCCGGGTGGGCAATGTCGAGCACGAGACCACCTCGGGAGGCAAGGCCGGCCGAAGCCGCTGGCTGGGCAAGCGCCCGACGGTTCGCGGGGTGGCCATGAACCCGGTGGATCACCCCATGGGCGGGGGCGAAGGCCGCAGCTCCGGCGGAGGGCCGCCGACCAGTCCCTGGGGATGGGAAACCAAGGGGAAGAAAACCCGGCGGCGGCGCAAGCCGACCAACAAGTTTATTGTGGAACGGAGGAAGAAATAAGGTATGTCGCGATCACTGAAAAAAGGACCGTACGTACAGGCCAGTCTGCTCAAGAAAGTGGAGCGGATGGAAACCGAAGGCCGGAAGCGGCCGATCAAAACCTGGTCGCGCCGCTCCATGATTGTGCCGGAATTTGTGGGCCACACCTTTTCCGTGCACAACGGGCGTGATTTCCTGAACGTATTTGTGACGGAAAACATGGTGGGGCATCGCCTCGGCGAGTTTGCCCCCACCCGCGGGTTCCGCCGCCACGGGATGGCGACGGACAAGACCGTGTCCCTCAAGTAGGGGCCGGTTCGGATCGCGGAGGGTACGCGATGATCAGTCGATGGGCGCAGGCCCTGTTTCTGGCGGCGCTGATCGGCGGCATCGGGTGGTGGTGGTTCGCCGCGGCCCCGCGATCGCATCCGGCGCGGCCCGAGGCGGATGCCGGCGGGTCGCCACCGGAGGCGGCGCAGCCCACAGAGGCGGCGCCGCGGCCGGAACCGCCCGGCGGGCCGGAGACCGCGGCGGCGGCCGAGTCGCCGGCCGCGCGAGAGGCGAGGCTGGCCGTGTTGCGGCTTCGAAAAAAAAATGAAGATTTGCGGGAAGAAGTTCTGGATTTGCGGAGTCAAGTCGATACACTAACGGGCTTACTCGCGTCTGAGAAATCCAGGGCGGATCAACTCCGCATGCAGTTGAGAACGAGCCGGGTCGGCGGGATTTCTCCCCCGAAACCTGCCGTTTCGACCCTTGCCGGGCAGGCGTTTCCCGTCCTTGAGGCGGACGAATCGCTGAACCTGGTCGTGATCGGAGCGGGGCATCGCGCCGGGATTCGCCCCGGCATGCGATTCCGGCTGATGGATGAGGAGGACGCCATCGGATGGGCGCGGGCCGAGGAGGTTCGACGATCCCTCACCGGTGCGGAGGTAGAGCCGGGGGCCGAACGGTTCCCGGAAGCGGGCGACCGGGCGTTGCCCCGAACTCGAACAGATTGAGAGACGAGAAGATGGAAGTGCGAGCAATTACAAAGTATGTGCGGATGTCTCCCCTGAAGGCGCGGGACCTGGCCCGGACCATCCAGGGGCGGCCCGTTGAATCGGCGTTGCATCTGCTGGAGCACAGCGAACGCAAGGCGGGCAAGCAACTGCGCAAGACGCTGCGCTCGGCCATTGCCAACGCGGAAAACAACGCGGAGCTGGATGTGGAGACGCTGTATGTGCGGGAGGCCGTCATTGATGAGGGTCCGCGCATGAAGCGCTGGCGCGCCGGGGCCCGGGGGATGTTCAAACCCATCTCGCGCCCCATGTGCCATGTGAAAGTGGTTTTGAGTGATGAACAACCGGCCGCCAGGAAGGCGTAGACCAGGGCGGAAAGGAGCCTCGTTTTGGGTCAGAAAGTAAATCCAATTGGACTTCGCGTCGCGGTTACAAAAGACTGGCGGTCGCGGTGGTATGCGGAAAACCGGGAGTATACCGATCTCCTGCATGAAGACATCCGGATCCGCGACCACATCAAGAGCCGGCTGAAGGACGCGGCCATTCCCGAGATCATCATCGAGCGCTACGCCAACCGGGCGCGGGTGACGATCCAGACCGCCCGGCCGGGCATCGTGATCGGCCGGAAGGGCGCCGACATCGAGAAGCTGCGGGAAGAGCTCGGGCAGATCACCGGCAAGGAAATTTACGTGGAGATCCGCGAAATCAAGGATGCGGATACGAATGCACAGCTCGTCGCCGAGGGGATCGCCCTTCAGCTCGAACGCCGCGTTTCGTTTCGCCGCGCCATGAAGCGGTCGATCCACCTGGCCATGGAGATGGGGGCCGACGGCATCCGGGTGGAAACGTCGGGGCGCCTCGGCGGGGCCGAGCTCGCGCGCCGGGAAAAATATATGGAAGGAAAAGTGCCGCTGCACACACTGCGCGCCAACGTCGAATACGGGTTTGCCGAAGCGCGCACCCCGGCGGGAGCGATCGGCGTGAAGGTTTGGGTGTGCCGTAAGCCGGACGAAGAATCGCAGAAGGAGAAACCTCATGCCTCTTATGCCTAAACGCACGAAGCACCGCAAGGTGCATCGCGCCAAATTGGGCGGCACGGCCAAGGCCGGCACCACGCTGGCGTTCGGATCCTACGGGATCCAGGCCCTCGGGCGCGGCAAAGTCACCAATATCCAGATCGAGGCCTGCCGCGTGGCCGTGAACCGCCACATGAAGCGCAAAGGCAAAGTCTGGATCCGGATATTCCCCGACCGCGGGTACACCAAGAAACCGTTGGAAGTCCGCATGGGGAAGGGAAAAGGCGCGGTGGATTTCTGGTACGCCCCGGTTCATCCCGGCCGGGTGCTGTTTGAAGTGGACGGGGTTCCGGAAGCGATTGCGCGGGATGCGCTGCGGCTGGCGGCGTCCAAACTCCCCGTGCGCACGCGGTTTGTGATGCGTCACGCCCACGATTGAGGACATGCGATCATGAAGGCCAAGGACATAATCGATTTAACGGACGAAGAATTGGATCAGCGATATCGGGACTCGCGCAAGGAGTTGTTTAACCTGCGCATGCAGCAGTCCACCGGTCAGCTCGACAACCCGATGCGGCTCCGCCTGGTGCGGCGGGATATCGCGCGGATCAAAACCATCATGACCGATCGCAGGAGGACGGCAGAGTGACGGCGACGCAGGAACGAGGGAATCGGAAATTTCGCGAAGGCGTGGTGGTCAGCGACCAATCGGACAAGACCATCATCGTCGGCGTTGAACGCCGGGTGCGCCATCCGCTGTACGGCAAGCAGATCCGGCGCATGAAGAAATATCACGTCCATGACGAGGACAACCGCGCCCGCCGCGGCAACGTGGTGCGCATCAGCGAGTGCCGTCCGCTGAGCAAGACCAAGCACTGGCGCCTCGTGGACATCATTCGGGAACACGAATAAGCATTTGGCAGGGCGGAAACGATGATCAGACAAGAAACCAGTCTGCAGGTAGCGGATAACACGGGTGCGCGCCGCGTGCTGTGCATGAAGGTGCTGGGGCAGCGCAAGACGACCGCCACGGTGGGCGATGTGATCCGCATCACGGTCAAGGAAGCGCAACCCCGGGGCACCGTAAAGAAGGGCACCAACCACAAGGCCGTGATCGTGCGCACACAGGCGCCGATCCGGCGGCCGGATGGCTCCTTCCTCCGGTTCGACAACAACGCCGTGGTGCTGGTGGACGACCA
Organism: uncultured Verrucomicrobiota bacterium; assembly: GCA_964500395.1. GTDB lineage: Bacteria > Verrucomicrobiota > Kiritimatiellia > CAZCOO01 > CAZCOO01 > CAZCOO01. The sequence goes on along the minus strand of CAZCOO010000001.1, from coordinate 7,998 downwards.
GAACAATCCGCGCGGCACGCGAATCTTCGGCCCGATTGCCCGCGAACTGCGGGAAAAGAATTTTATGAAAGTGGTGTCGCTGGCACCCGAAGTGTTGTGAGGAAGACCCATGGCTAAGATGCGATTGAAAAAAGGTGACGAGGTCGTGGCGATTGCAGGCGAAGATGCCGCGTCCGGAAAGAGCGGCAAGATCCTGCAGGTGCTGCCGGAAAAGCAGGCCGCCATCGTGGAGGGTCTGAACTACGTGAAAAAGCACATGCGCAAGACCCAGGACAATCCGCAGGGGGGGATCGTGGACATGGAAGCCCCGATTCACATCTCCAATCTCCGCCGCGTGGATGAAGGCAAAGCCGGCCGGAAGGGCGGCCGCAAAGGCGGCGCCGCCGCCGCGGAATCTTCGTAAGACAACGGAAAGAACAGGATCATGGTAGCGCAGTTAAAAGAACGGTTTGAGTCGGATATCCTCCCGTCCATGTGTGAGGCGCGGGGATACGGGAACAGGATGCAGGCCCCCCGGATGAAGAAGATCGTCATCAACATGGGGTTCAGCACCCAGATGGACCAGGATACCCAGGGCCAGTTGATGGGCGAGCTGGCCCAGATCACCGGCCAGAGGCCCGCCGTGACGCGGGCCCGGGTGAGTGTCTCGAATTTCCGCCTGCGGCAGGGGATGCCCATCGGGGCCAAGGTCACCCTCCGCGGGGCGCAGATGTACGAATTCATGGATCGTTTGATCAATGCGGCGCTCCCGCGAATCCGCGACTTCCGCGGCATTCCGGCCGCCGGTTTTGACGGGCGGGGCAACTTCAACCTCGGGATCAAGGAACAGACCATCTTTCCCGAGATCAACCCGGACAAGGTCAAGCAGACCCAGGGGATGGATATCGCCTTTGTCACCTCGGCGGAAACCGATGACGAGGCGCGCGATCTCCTCACCCGGTTCGGGATGCCTTTCGCCACGGAAGCAACCAGCTAACGCAGACCGGAGGAAGATGTTTTGGCCCGAAAATCTCTCATTGTAAAAGCACAACGGAAACCGAAGTTTAAATCGCGCCGCTACAACCGCTGCCGGGTCACGGGGCGGTCCCGCGGCTACATGCGCCGGTTCGGGATGTCCCGCATCGCATTTCGCGAGCTGGCGTCCGAGGGCAAGATCCCCGGCGTAGTGAAATCCAGTTGGTAGAGGCGGTTCAGGTAAGGAAATCGATATGAGTCTGTCAGACCCGATTGCAGATATGTTAACCCGGGTGCGCAATGCGCACATGGCGCAGCACGAGGTGGTGGAAATCCCGTATTCCCGGATGAAGAGCGAAATCGCCCGCATCCTGAAAAAAGAGGGGTACATCGAGGATTACACGACCGAGGGGCACGGCGGGAAGCGCGTCCTCCGACTGTTTTTGAAATACACCATGGACATGGAACCGGCCATACGCGGGCTCAGCCGCGAGAGCAGCCCGGGTCTCCGCCGCTACGTGGGGGCCAAGGACTCCCCGCGGGTCCTCGGCGGGATGGGCGTGGCCATCCTCAGCACCTCCAGCGGAATGATGACGGACCGCGAGGCGCGCAGTAAAAAGGTCGGCGGCGAAGTCGTCTGCAAAGTCTGGTAGCGCCAAGGACGCAGGAGAAAAGCGAATGTCACGAATCGGCATCAAACCAATTTCCATTCCCGACGGCGTCACGGTGGCGCTGGACGGGCGAACCGTATCGATCAAAGGGCCGAAGGGCGAGCTGGCGTGGACCTATCCGGATGTGGTGGAGGTCACCCAGGACAACGGGGCGCTGTCCGTCAGCCGCAAGGATGAATCGAAGTGGACGCGGACCATGCACGGAACGGCCCGCAGCCTGCTGGCGAACATGATCGAGGGCGTGAACCTGGGCTACACCCGCGAGCTGGAGATCCAGGGCGTCGGCTTTCGCGGCCAGGTGCAGGGGCAGAAACTGGTCCTCTCGGTCGGGTATTCCCACAACATCGAGTACGAGCCGCTGGACGGGGTGACGGTCACCATGCCGAGTGACACCCAGGTGGTGGTGACCGGGCCGGACAAGCAGAAAGTCGGCCAGGTCGCGGCCCGGATCCGGGCGTTCTGCCCGGCGGAGCCGTACAAGGGCAAGGGAATTCGCTACAAGGATGAACAGATCCGCCGCAAGGCGGGCAAGACGGTGGCCTAAACATGAAGTGGAAAACGAAGAAAGACTTTCGTACGCGCCGGCACATGCGGGTTCGCAACAAGGTCCGCGGCACCGCGGAGCGACCGCGCATGGCCGTGAGCCGCACCAACAATCACATGCAGGTGCAGTTCATCGACGACGACAACCGCGTGACCCTCGCCTCGGCCTCTACGCTGGCCAAGGCCTTTCGCTCGGCGCAGTCCGGCGGGCTGACGGTGGAGACGGCGAAGAGCCTGGGCAAGGATGCCGCGGATGCGGCGCGGCAAAACGGGATTGAAACGGTGGTCTTTGATCGCGGCGGGTTGAAATACACCGGCCGGGTGCAGGCGCTCGCCGATGCCGCGCGCGAGGCCGGTCTCAAGTTTTAAACCAAGCGGGAAGAGGCAATCTGATGGCAGTGAAAGACGCAGCGACGGAAACGGAATCGCGCCCGGAAATCGAAGAGCGCGTGGTGGAAGTCAACCGGAGTTCCAAGGTGGTGAAAGGCGGACGCAAGTTTCACTTCAGCGCCCTGGTGGTGGCCGGGAACCGGCAGGGGCAGGTGGGCTACGGCCTGGGCAAGGCCAATGAAGTCGCCGACGCCATTCGCAAGGGAACCGAACAGGCCAAGCGCAATATGGTGCCCATCACCATGAAGGGGAAGACGATTCCCCACCAGGTGATCGGGGAATTCACCGGGGCGCAGGTCCTGCTGCGGCCGGCCTCTGAAGGTACGGGCGTAATTGCCGGCGGCGCCGTGCGGGCGGTGTTGGAGCTGTCCGGGATCCGCGATGTGCTGGCCAAGTCCCTCGGCAGCAACAACAAGTTAAACGTCACCAAGGCGACCATGGTCGCCCTGGAATCCCTTCGCTCCAAAGCCGAAATCGAAGCGGTGCGGGGCGTCGACCTGTAGAACGGAATTGATCACCGGATAGAGCGGGAGACCAACTCATGAATTTGCATTCCATTCGCAACACCGCCGGCGCCCGCCGGCCCCGCCAACGGGTGGGGCGGGGGCATCGCTCCGGCTCCGGCAAGACCTGCGGCCGCGGGCACAAGGGCCAGATGGCCCGCTCCGGCGCCCGGCACAAACCCTCCTTCGAGGGGGGGCAGATGCCGCTGGTGCGCCGCCTCCCCAAGCGCGGCTTCAAGAACTACACCCGCCAGCCGTATCTCGGGATCAATGTCGGCGATCTCGTCAAGTTCAGCGATGGCGCGGACGTCACGCCGGAGACGCTGCGGGAGGCCGGTTTGATCCGCAATTCCGAAAACCGGATCAAGATTCTCGGCGATGGCGATGTGCCCGGGAAGATCACCGTCAAGGCGCATGCCTTCAGCGCCGGCGCCCGCGCCAAGATCGAAGAAGCGGGCGGCACCTGCGAAGTCATTGCCTAACCTCCAACCCCCAGGCCTCTGCCCATGCTTTCCGCTTTTGCCAACAGTCTGAAGATTCCCGACCTGCGGCAGCGCATTCTGTTCACCTTCGGCCTCATTTTTGTCTGCCGGGTGATCGCCGCCATCCCCACGCCGGGCGTGGATGCGGTGGCCCTGCGCGAGTTCATGCAGCAACTCCAGGGCGATGATGCCGCGGGGAGCTTCGTGGGGCTCTACAACCTCTTCAGCGGGGGCGCGCTCCAGAATTTTGCCGTGGGAGCCCTGGGCATCATGCCCTACATCAGCGCCTCCATTATCCTGCAGCTCATGACGGCGGTGGTGCCGGCCCTCGAGCGGCTGGCCCGGGAGGGCGACTCCGGCCGGCAGAAGATCAGCCAGTATACCCGGTATCTCACGGTGGCGATCTGCCTCGTGCAGGGCTACGCGATGGCCATGGTCATGCAGAATCCGCAGCGGCTCGGGATCGATGTAAACGTGGTACACAACCCCGGCATCGGGTTTCTCACCCTGGCGGTGATTACGCTTACGACCGGCACGATGCTGCTGATGTGGCTCGGGGAACAGATTACCGAGCGGGGAATCGGAAACGGCATCTCCCTGGTGATCACGGTGAGCATTCTCAGCCGGCTGCCCGGGGCGGTTCAGGCCACCGTGGGGATGTTTACGCCGGTGGACGGGGTCGTTCGCTTCAACATCTTTCATCTCATCGCCATGCTCGTGATCCTGCTGGTGGTGATTGCCGCGGTCATCGCGGTGACGCAGGCCCAGCGGAAGATTCCGGTCCAATACACCACCCGTGTGGTGGGGCGGAAGATGTACAAGGGCCAGAGCACCTACATGCCCCTGCGCGTGAACTACGCCGGGGTGATGCCCATCATCTTTGCCCAGGCGATTCTCATGTTCCCGCCCAAGATCCTCGGCATGATCGACGTGGATTTCTTTCAGCGGGTCGCGGCCTCGCTGCAGATGGGGACGCCGCTGTACACGATCATCTACGCTCTCATGATCCTGTTCTTCAGTTACTTCTGGGTCGCCACGCAGTTTAACCCGGTGCAGATTGCCGATGATTTGAAAAAGAACGGCGCCTATGTGCCGGGCATCCGGCCGGGCAAGCCCACCGCCGAATACCTGGACCGCCTGATGACCCGCATCACGCTGGCCGGCGCGGTTTTCCTCACCATCATCGCGGTCCTGCCCACCATCCTCTGGATCCAAATGGATATTCCGTTCATCGTGGCATCCTTTTTTGGCGGCACCAGCATGCTGATCACCGTGGGCGTGATGCTCGATACCATGCGGCAGGTGGAGTCGCACCTGTTGACCCGCCACTACGACGGGTTCCTCAAAAAAGGCAAGCTGCGTCCGCGGCGCTGAGGGAGGGTTCAGAATGAAAGCAATTATCTTACTGGGAGCACCCGGAGCGGGAAAAGGAACCGCGGCCGAAGACCTCCGGAAGCAGACCGACTTTCAGCATGTGTCGACCGGCGATATGCTGCGGGAGGCGGTGAAGTCGGGCAGCGCGGTCGGAGAGCGGGCCAAGTCCTACATGGAGGCGGGCACGCTGGTCCCCGACGAAGTGATCGTGGACATCGTGAAGGAGCGGATGGACCGTGACGGCCCGGACGCAAAGTACATGTTTGACGGCTTCCCGCGGACCATGAAACAGGCTCAGATGCTGGACCAGGTCCTCGACGAGCACGGAGCGGATCTGACCCATGTGCTTCTGCTTGAGATCACCGAGGATGTCGTGCTGGACCGGATCGCCGGCCGCCGAATCTGCAAATCCTGCGGGGCGGTGTACCATGTCAGCCAGCTCACCCCCGGCCAGGCCTGCGACCAGTGCGGCGGCGAGCTCTACCAGCGGCCGGACGATAACGAGGAGACGGTACGCAAGCGCCTGCAGGTGTTCCGCGACCAGACATCCAGCCTGATCGATTACTACGAGCAGAAAGGCGTTCTCCACCGGGTGGACGCCAACCGCACGCCGGAAGAGGTGCAGGCCGATCTGCTGGGCCTGATCCGGGAGTCCACAGCCGGCTTATGATCCGGGTCAAGAGCGAGCCCGAACTCGAACGCATGCGCGCCAGCGGCCGGATTGCGGCTCGGATTCGACAGGCCGTGGCCGACCGCATAGCGCCGGGCGTCACCACGGGGGACCTGGATGCCTACGCCGCCGACTTGATTTCGCAAGCGGGCGCCAAAAGTGCATTCCTCGGGTACCGGGGCTTTCCCGGGCATATCTGTGCCTCCGTCAACGACCAGATTGTGCACGGCATTCCCGGCACGCGCCGGATCGAACTCGGGGATATTGTGAGTATTGATGTGGGCGTAGAGTACGAAGGGTACATCGGGGACAATGCCACGACCGTGATGGTCGGCGTCAGCGATCCGGACGTAATGCGCCTCGTGTCCGCGACCGAAGAGGCCCTCTATGCGGGACTGGAGAAGGCGGTAGCCGGGGGGCGTCTCTCCGATATTTCGCATGCGATCGAAAGCGTGGCCATTCGCAACAAGTTGGGCGTCGTCCGGGAGTTTGTCGGGCACGGCGTCGGGCGGACCATGCATGAAGACCCCCAGATCCCCAATTTCGGCCCGCCGGGCCGCGGGCCGAAACTGAAATCGGGCATGACGCTGGCGATCGAGCCCATGTTCAATCTGGGCACGGAACAGGTGGATGTGATGAGCGACGGCTGGACGGTGCTGACCCGCGATCGGCGGCCGTCCGCGCACTTCGAACACACCATTGCGGTGGGGGTCGACGGAGCGGAAATTCTGACGGATTCAGGGGTTCTGGAAAAAAATGGCAGAAAGTGAACGAATTGTACTGGACGCTGAACTCCGGCGTGTGATAAGCAAAAAGGCTTTTCGCGCACAATTGCCCAACGGGCACGCGATCGTTGCGTTCCGCCCGGGGGCGCCGAATGATGGCGATGTCGACGCAGACTGGCAACGAGGCCGACGCGTACGGGTTGCCATGTCACCCTTTGATATGTCCAAAGGGCGAATTTTAGACGAGACAGGAAGTTACGACCATGAAAGTACGGAGTTCAGTGAAGCGAATGTGTGAGCGCTGCCGGATCATTCGGCGCAAAGGCGTCGTGCGTGTGATCTGCACCAACCCGCGACACAAGCAGCGTCAGCGCTGAGGATCAGGAGAGCACCCATGCCGAGAATTCTTGGAATCGATATTCCGCGCAACAAGCAGATTCAAATCGCCCTGCGGTACATTCACGGCCTCGGCCCCACGATGGCCCGTCAGGTCGCGGAAAAGGCCGGCGTAGAGCCGGCGAAACGGGCATCGGACTTGACGGACGATGAGATCCAGAGTATCGCCCGCGTGCTGCAGACCGAGTACACGGTCGAGGGCGACCTGCGCCGGGAAGTCATGCAGAACATTCGGCGCCTGGTCAGCATCCAGAGTTACCGGGGCCGCCGGCATCGCATGGGGCTTCCGGTACGGGGGCAGCGTACCTCGACCAATGCGCGCACGCGCAAAGGACCGAAGCGGACCGTGGGCGCCATCCGGGGCAAAGAAGCCCGCTCGGCCGCCAAGCAGACGTTGAAGTAATGACGAACGGCAGTCAGGACCCCGTTCATTCTTGAGGAACACGGATTATGGCAGACGAAAAGCAAGACCAGCCGCAGGGAGACGAGCCGAAGCCGGTTGAATCCGCCGCCCCGGCGGAGGAAGCCCCGAAGACGGAGCCCCCCGCGGAACCCGCCGCCGAAAAGGCCCCGGCCGCCGAGGCAAAAGGCGCCGAGGCAAAAGGCGCCGAGGCCGAAGCGACGCCGAACGCCGCGCCCGCGAAGACCGAGGCCGCCGAGGAAAAACCGGCCGCGGCCAAGCCCGCGCCGGCCCGCCGCCGCATGAAGGGCGCAAAGAACGTCCCGGTGGGCGTTGTGCACGTCAAGGCGACGTTCAACAACACGCTGGTGAGTATTACGGATATGACGGGTGCGGTGATCTCCTGGGGCAGCGCCGGCCGTGCCGGGTTCAAGGGATCCCGCAAAAGCACCGCGTACGCGGCGAGCGTTGTGGCCCAGGATGCGGCCCGCACGGCGGTGGGCCACGGCATGCAGGAAGTGGAAGTGCGCATTCAGGGGCCGGGCGCCGGTCGGGAATCCGCGGTGCGGGCGCTGCAGAGTGCAGGCCTCACGGTGACCTCGATCACCGATGTCACCCCGATTCCCCACAATGGGTGCCGGCCGCCCAAACGGCGCCGCGTATAATGAAGGATTTGCAACGAGGAGCATCTGACTGATGGGACGTTACACAGGACCAGTTTGCAAACGATGTCGCCGGGAGGGCATGAAGCTCTTTCTCAAGGGCGATCGCTGTTACATGGCCAAGTGCCCGATCGAAACCGGGCGCCCGCCCCCCGGGGGCATGCCCAACCGCCGGACCAAACAGTCCGACTACGGGGTTCAGCTCCGGGAAAAGCAGCGTCTCCGCCG